>JBOGFX010000179.1:0-7172 GCA_050743805.1 Acidimicrobiales bacterium | reverse complement strand
CGAGCTGATCCCCCTCGACATCCAGGTTGGCGACACCATCGTCTACTCCAAGTACGGCGGCACCGAGATCACCGTCGCGGGAGAGGACCTGTTGATCCTCTCGGCCCGCGACGTCCTTGCCAAGGTCGCCAAGAGCTAGCAAAGAGCCAAAGGACCCTGGCCAAAGCGGCCCGGGCCACAGGAGATCACGGCGGCTCGAACCGCACCACCTACGCACCACATCTGAGAGAGGAGACCGCGGCAGACATGCCCAAGATCCTGAAGTTCGATGAGGCCGCCCGCCGGGGGCTGGAGGCTGGAATCAACAAGCTTGCCGATGTCGTCAAGGTCACGCTTGGTCCCAAAGGCCGCAACGTCGTGATCGAGAAGAAGTTCGGCGCCCCCACCATCACCAACGACGGGGTCTCCATCGCCCGCGAGGTCGAGCTGGAGGACCCCTTCGAGAACATGGGCGCCCAGCTCGTCAAGGAGGTGGCTACCAAGACCAACGACGTGGCGGGCGACGGCACGACGACGGCGACCGTTCTCGCCCAGAGCTTGATCACAGAGGGTCTGCGTAACGTCGCGGCGGGTGCTGCCCCTGCAGCGCTGAAGCGCGGAATGGAAAAGGCCGTGGCGGCGGCCGTCGAGTCGATCGCCAGCCAGGCCAAGGAGATCGACTCCCGCACCGAGATCGCCCAGGTTGCCGCTATCTCCGCTGCCGACACCGACATCGGCGACGTGCTGGCCGAGGCGATCGACAAGGTCGGCAAGGACGGGACGGTCACCGTCGAGGAGTCCAACACCTTCGGGATCGAGCTCGAGCTGACCGAAGGTATGCAGTTCGACAAGGGATACCTGTCGCCGTACTTCGTGACCGACCAGGACCGTCAGGAGACCGTCCTCGACGAGCCGGTGATCCTGTTCTTCAACCAGAAGGTGAGCGCGGTCCACGACCTCGTCCCGGTCTTGGAGAAGGTGATGGGCACCGGAAAGCCCCTTCTCATCGTTGCCGAGGACGTGGAGGGTGAAGCGCTCGCCACCCTGGTGGTTAACAAGATCCGTGGCACCTTCACCTCGGCGGCCGTCAAGGCCCCCGGTTTCGGGGAGCGCCGCAAGGCGATGCTCCAGGACATGGCAATCTTGACCGGGGGCCAGGTCATCTCCGAGGAGATCGGGTTGAAGCTGGAGAACGTCACCGTGGACCTTCTAGGCAAGGCGCGCCGGGTGATCGTCACCAAGGACGACACCACGATCGTCGAGGGCGGCGGATCCGCGGAGGACGTCCGCGGCCGGATCGCGCAGATCAAGCGCGAGATCGACGACACGGACTCGGACTGGGACCGCGAGAAGCTTCAAGAGCGCCTCGCAAAGCTGGCAGGGGGCGTCGCCGTGGTCAAGGTTGGTGCCGCCACCGAGGTAGAGCTGAAAGAGAAGAAGCACCGCATCGAGGACGCGCTCTCCGCGACACGTGCCGCCGTCGAGGAGGGCATCGTCTCGGGTGGGGGGACCGCCCTGGTCCGAAGCCGCGCGGCCGTGGAGAAGGTGGTCTCGTCGCTCGACGGTGACGAGGCGACCGGTGCCGCGATCGTCGGGCGCGCCTTGGAGTCCCCCTTGCGCTGGATCGCCTCGAACGCCGGGTACGAGGGTGCTGTGATGGTTCGCGAGGTTGAGTCCTCGTCGGGCAACGTCGGTTTGAACGCCGTGTCGGGCAACCTCGAAGACCTGGTCAAGGCGGGCATCATCGATCCTGCCAAGGTGACCCGTTCAGCCCTGCAAAACGCGGCCTCGGTCGCCGGGCTCCTTCTCACCACCGAGGCCCTCGTCGCAGACAAGCCCGAGCCCCCGGCCCCGCCGGCAGCACCCGGTGGAGGCATGGGCGGCATGGGCGGCATGGGGATGATGTAACGGCCCAGCAGCGGGGCCAACCGCCCCGGGGTCCCCTCATCCCGGTGGCGCTCGCGCCGATGGAGCCCCTCGTGGGCCCGGCCCCCTGGGGGCGGCTGCCCAAGGAGGCCCGCCGTAACCTGAGCCTCGAGCACCTGGTCGGTGCCCTCCGAGCGACGGGTGCGCTGGGAGCGCTGCCGGCGGTGATGGAGCCCACCTCGGGCCTCAAGGCGGCCGCCGTGCTGGTCGCCCTCTTCGAGGCCGACGGGGAGGCCCGCGTCGTGCTCACCCGGCGCTCCGCGGAGCTGCGCTCCCACACCGGCGAGGTGAGCCTGCCCGGCGGCGCTCTGGACCCGGGCGAGGCGCCTGCGCAGGCTGCGCTGCGCGAGGCGGCCGAGGAGGTCGGTCTCGATCCCGGCCCGGTCGCGCTCGTCGGTTGCCTGGCACCCAGGCTGACCGCGCGTGGGACGACCCAGGTGCTGCCCGTCATTGCGACGCTCGGTCGCCGCCCCGAGCTCTCACCCAACGCCTCGGAGGTGGCCCGGATCTTCGACGTCTCGTTCTCCCAGTTGGTGGCTGACGGGGTCTTCGCCCAGTCCAAGGAGGGGCTGGCTTGGCCGCCGGGGAGCCCGCGCTCTGCGCCGGTGTGGTGCTTCGCGCTCGACGGCGAGGTCGTGTGGGGGTTGACGGCGAGGATCCTCTACGAGCTCGCCCTTGTCGTGCTCGGTCTTTGCGACGTCCTCTGAGCCGCCCGCACCGACGGTAAGGTGGAACGCGGTGTCCCAGTTCGCAGGGTCGGCTCGACTGAGAGCGCCGTCCGATGGCCGGGGGCGGACCCGGAACGACAGGGCACGGAGGTCCCTAGGTGGCTGAGCTAGAGATCGGCATATTCAAATCCGGCAGACAGGCGTACGGCTTCGACGACGTCGCGATCGTTCCCAGCCGGCGTACGAGGGATCCACAGGACGTCGACATCTCCTGGGAGATCGACGCCTTCCGCTTCGAGCTACCCCTGCTCGGTGCGGCGATGGACGGTGTCACCTCTCCAGCCACCGCCATCGAGCTCGGTTCGCTGGGCGCGGTGGGAGTTCTCAACCTGGAGGGGTTGTGGACCCGCTACGAGGACCCCTCTGCGCTCTTCGAGGAGATCCGTGAGCTCGACGACGACAAGGCGACGGCCCGGATGCAACAGATGTACACCGAGCCCATCAAGGCGGAGCTCGTGACCGAGCGCGTAAGGCAGATCAAAGAGGCTGGAGTGATCGCGGCGGCCTCTGTCACTCCGCAGCGGACGGTCGAGCTTGCTCCGGCGGTAAGCGCCGCGGAGCTCGACATCATGATCATCCAAGGAACGGTCGTGTCCGCCGAGCATGTCTCGAAGAACGTCGAACCGCTCAACTTGAAGCGCTTCATCAGGGAGTTCGACTTGCCGGTGATCGTCGGGGGCTGCGCGTCCTATCAGGCAGGGCTCCACCTGATGCGCACGGGTGCCGTCGGTGTGCTGGTGGGGGTCGGGCCCGGGAACGCCTGCACCACTCGGGGAGTTCTCGGCATCGGTGTCCCCCAGGCGACTGCCATTGCAGACGTGGCGGGGGCGCGCATGAGGCACCTGGACGAGACGGGTGTTTACGTGCATGTGATCGCAGACGGCGGCATGTCCAAGGGGGGCGACATAGCAAAGGCGATCGTCTGCGGCGCCGACGCGGTGATGCTCGGCTCGCCGCTGTCGTCCGCCTTCGAGGCCCCCGCTAGGGGCTTCCACTGGGGAATGGCCACCTTCCATCCCACCCTGCCCAGGGGCGCGCGGGTGCGGACGGGTGTGCGGGGGTCGCTCAAGGAGATCCTCCTCGGACCCGCCCACGAGAACGACGGCCGGATGAACCTCTTCGGAGCGCTCCGCACCGCCATGGCCACCTGCGGGTACGAGACGCTGAAGGAGTTCCAGAAGGCCGAGCTCATGGTGGCTCCCGCGCTGCAGACGGAGGGCAAGGCGCTCCAGCGGTCCCAGGGCGTGGGCATGGGCCATTGAACGCCGCCGGCCTAGGTCCCATCCTGCACGACCGGGGTGCGCAGGAGGAGACGCCGATCGCAAGGAGCCTCACATCGCGGGCCCCCGGCACGATCGAGTGGTGGTGAGCCTCACCGATTCCCAAGACGACCACCGACCCGGGGACCAGGACCCTATCGCTCGACTCCTTGACGGATTTGTGCCTTCCCAAGAGGTGGCGCCCCCGTCCCCCCCGCATCTGAGCGCCGAGGCGAGGGGCGCCCCCGTCCCCCCCGCATCGGAGCGCGATCGTCCAGGCGAGCTGTTGAAGGCCCTCAACTCTCCCCAGCGCGATGCGGTGACCCATCGCGGTGGGCCGTTGATGGTCGTGGCGGGCGCGGGATCGGGCAAGACCCGGGTGCTCACTCGGCGAATCGCGCACCTGCTGGCCACCGGCGAGGCGTCGCCCTACGAGGTGCTCGCGATCACCTTCACCAACAAGGCGGCCGACGAGATGCGCCGCCGCGTGGTGGAGCTCGTCGGAGCGCGGGCCGAGCACATGTGGGTGTCCACGTTCCACTCGGCATGCCTCAAGATGCTGCGGTCACACGCCCAGATCCTGGGTTGGAGGTCCGGCTTCAGCGTCTATGACGAGGTGGACTCCAGGCGCTTGATCGAGATGATCGAAACCGAGCTCGGTCTCGATCAAAAGCGGCTCTCGCCGCGCGCCGCGCATTCGATGATCTCGTCCGCCAAGTCGGACCTGATCGGTCCCGGGTCCTTCGCGGAGCGAACCTTGGGCGACCCTTACGCGCGCCACGTCTCCGACGTCTACGAGCGCTACCAGTCGAGGCTGTTCGAATCCAACGCGATGGATTTCGACGATCTCCTGGTTCTCGCGGTCCGGCTCCTCGAAAGCTCCCAGGTCGTGCGCCACGGCTATGCCGAGCGATTCAAGCACGTCCTCGTCGACGAGTACCAGGACACCAACCGTGCCCAGATGCGTCTCGTGACCCTGTTGAGCGAGGAACGCGGCAACGTGTGCGTGGTCGGGGACTCCGACCAGTCCATCTACCGCTGGCGCGGGGCTCACTCGACGAACATGGCCGATTTCGAGCGGGCGTTCCCCCAAGCGACGACGATCCTGTTGGAGCAGAACTACCGTTCCACCCGCACGATCCTGGACGCGGCGAACGCGGTCATCTCCAACAACACGGCGAGGCTGCACAAGCGGCTCTTCACCCAAGGCGATCCTGGCGAGCCGATAGGTCGTCACCGTTCCGAGGACGAGCACGACGAGGCCTCCTTCGTCGTGGCGGAGCTCGTCTCGCTGCGCGCCAGAGGCCTGGCGTTCCAAGACGCGGCCGTCTTCTACCGGACCAACGCACAGAGCAGGGCATTGGAAGAGGAGATGGTGCGGTCCGAGATCCCATACAAGGTTGTGGGAGGTACCCGCTTCTACGATCGAAAGGAGGTCCGCGACATCCTCGCCTACCTCCGGGTGCTCCAAAACCCCGCCGACGAGGTGTCGGCGAGGCGCATCTTGAACACCCCCAAGCGCGGCCTCGGCGACATCTCGGTGTCCCGGCTAGCCGCCCTGGCCCGGACCCGGGAAATGCCGCTGATCGGCGCCGTTGGCCTTGGCCCCGAGGCCGGCTTGGGAGCCAGGGCGCAAAAGGCCGCGGGCTCCCTGGCCGCTCTGTTGGATCGCCTGCGCGTGACGGCCGCCACCGCGCCACCCAGCGAGCTCGTCGAGGCCGTCGCCATGCAGACGGGCTATCTGGGCGAGCTGGAGGCCGAGGGGACCCACGAGGCCTATGGCCGGATCGAGAACATCGCCGAGCTGATCGGCGTCGCGAGCGAGTACGACGACCTGTCCGAGTTGTTGGAGACGGTCGCGTTGGTGGCCGATGCCGACGAGATCGACGCCGAGGGGGGTCGGGTGAACTTGATGACGCTGCACTCCGCCAAAGGCCTGGAGTTCAACACCGTCTTCATCGTCGGGTTGGAGGAGGGGATCTTTCCGCACGGTCGCACCCTCGGTGAACCCGACGAGCTGGAGGAGGAGCGGCGGCTCTTCTACGTGGGGATCACGCGGGCCAAAGAGCGTCTCTACATTTCACACGCGTGGCGCCGGAACCTCTGGGGCCGCACCAGCGCCAACATCCCCTCGCGCTTCATGTCCGAGGTGCCCGCGGAGCTGCTGAGCGACGTGGGGGTGCTGGGCTCGGGCCCTTTGGCCAGGCGGCCTTCCAAGGCAAAAAGCTCTGGGGCCGAAGAGCTCGGGCTCGTGGCGGGGGACCGCGTTGTCCACGAGCGTTGGGGAGAGGGAACGGTGGTGTCCGCCAGCGGTGTCGGTGAACACGCAGAGGCCGAGGTCCGCTTCGAAGACCTCGGGGTCAAGAGGCTCCTTTTGTGTGCGGCGCCCATCCGGCGCCCCTAGCCTGCGTCGCCTCCGTGCTCGCTCCGGGGCTCAAAGACGGGTGGCGCTGACGAGCCAGGCGTGGTAGGTCATCTCGAAGGACCCGCCGAGGCCATCGATCACCTGCCTGATCGCCTCCAAGAGGAGGTCTCGGGTTGGGGCCTCCATGACGGCATGGTCGCTGTGGGTGCCCAGCTGGTCGAGCCACTGCTCGGAGCTGTAGGTTCGGGTGTCGAGGAACCGCTCGGCGGCAGGCGCCCCGAGCTCTGCGCACCGCGCGATGCCCTCGATCTGATCGGCAAATCTGCCCTTTGCGTACTCGCTCTGATCCGGCGAGCGGCCCAAGAGGACCGAGTAGTCGTCGACTCGCGGTGCGAGCCGCCGGTAGACCTCGGACAGCTGGGAATCGAGGTCGGCCGGCATCTCTGCGACGTTCCAGAACACGCACAGCCTGCCGGCGGGGCGCAGCACCGCCGCGGCCTTGCGGGTCCCTTTCGCTGGGTTGATCCAGTGCCACGACTGGCCCGCAGTGACCCGGTCGAACCGACGACCCCCCGGCTCCCAAGACTCGAAGGTCCCGATCTCCACGACCGTGCCCCGCTGGGCGGCGAGATCCGCCATCCGTCGGTCGGGCTCCACCCCCAGCACGGCGGCTCCCCGCTCGGACATCTGCCGGGCAGCGATCCCGGTGCCGCAACCGACGTCGAGCACCATCGTCTCCTTGGGCGAGGAGCCCAGGACCGCATCGATCAGTGCGTCGGGGTATCGCGGCCGCGACCGGTCGTAGCGCTGCGCGTCGAGGCCGAAGGACTCCGCACGTCGCCGGTCCGCGTAGAGCATCGACCCATCATGGGTCCGAGGCGAGGGTCCCGTTCAGGTGTCGACCCGGGCCCTGCC
>JBOGFX010000178.1:0-1665 GCA_050743805.1 Acidimicrobiales bacterium | reverse complement strand
GAGCCATGGGGATCAGGAAACTGGTGGATGCCGACCAGTGTCTGGCCGCCCAGGAGCCAGACGACGTGATGAAACGTGCCCGTGTCTTCATCGAGAACGGGCTCGGCCCCGAAGAGACTCTGGTACCACGGCCTGCTGCGGCCTAGCTTCGATTCTTCATGTAACGAGGTGAGCGAAGGGCGCGTATCCGCGGAAAGGCCCTCCCGGCGAGGGAAAATGGTGTTGTCGAAGCACCGAGATCCCAACCCAGGAGGGCACGTCCGACATGCACGCTACCAGCACCCGTCGCGTCATTGTGGAACCCGGCGGCGACCAGGTCGTCTCCCACGTCGGCCTGCACGCGCTGGGCACCTTCGCCGATCAGCTCGGGCTCGGTGAGGCCCTGTCGGCACGGATCCCGCTGGCCGGCAAGCGCATGCCGCTCCACGACCGAGGCAAGGTCCTCGTCCACGCCATGTTGATGCTGGCGGGCGGGGGCGAGAGCTGTGCCGACATCGAGCACCTGCGGGCGGAGGACGCGCTGTTCGCCGACGTGTGCTCGGACTCGACGCTCTATCGCACGGTCACAGAGAACCTCGATGCCGAGACGCTCGCCTCGCTCAAGGAGGGATTCGCCGAGGTGCGGGCCAAGGTGTGGCGCCGGGGCAAGCTCACCAAGGGCACCGGCCCGGTCGTGCTCGACATCGACGCCACTCTGATCAACGTGCACACAGAGAGCAAGGAGGGCACGGGCCCCAACTACAAGGGCGGTTATGGGTTCCACCCCATGGCCTGTTTCGTCGACGGGACCGGAGAAGCGCCCTCGGTCCTGCTTCGCCCGGGCAACGCCGGGGCCAACGACGCCGAGGACCACCTGGCCGTCCTCGACGAGGCCATCGCCCAGCTGCCCGCCCCGGTGGCGGCCGGGCACCGCGACGACAGCGTGGCGGCCGAGGTTCGCCGAAAGATCGTCGTGCGCACCGACTCGGCGGGAGCCACCTCCGACTTCGTGTGGGGCTGCTTCGACCGCAACATCGGCTTCTCGGTCACCGCCCGCACAACGGCCCAGGTCCAGGGGGCAATTGCCCAGATCGCCGAGCTCGAGGGGCCGTGGAAGCCCGCTCGTCGCCAAGACGGCCGGCGCAGAAAGGGCGCGGCGGTGGCAGAGGTGACCGACCTGGTGGACCTCTCGGGCTGGCCGCCGGGCACCCGGCTCATCATCCGCCGCGAACCGCTGCATCCCGGAGCCCAGCAGAGCCTGTTCCCGAGCCTCGAGTACCGCTACTGGGGTCACTACACCGACCAGTCGGGCACCCCGGTCGCCCGCGACGTGTTCCACCGTGCCCATGCTCATGTGGAGGACCACATCGAGTGGCTGAAGAGCTCGGGGCTGTTGCGCTTTCCCTTCAACGACTTGGAGGCCAATCGCGCCTGGCTGGCTCTGGTGTGTTTCGCGGCCGATCTCGTTCGCTGGTTCCAACTGCTGTGCCTCTCGGGGGCCTTGGCATGTGCGGAGCCCAAGGCCCTTCGTTGGCGCTTGTGGCACGCGCCGGCGCGCATGGTGCGATCGGGACGCGCCAGCATCGTCAGGATCCTCGACGCCTGGCCCGACGCCGACGCGCTCCTTCGCGCCCACAGGCGCATCGCCCTCATCACCTGACGCCCGCCCCGTCCCCGCGGTTGTTG
>JBOGFX010000177.1:0-7570 GCA_050743805.1 Acidimicrobiales bacterium | reverse complement strand
CCCCATAAGTTGGCTGAGGTGGGCATCGTCAATATCCCTGATCCCTTCAGATCTGGTATTGGATGCTGCCGGTGAGTGACGCCGTCGTAATCGGTGCCGGGCCGAACGGGCTGGTTGCTGCCAATCTTTTGATCGATGCTGGTTGGGAGGTGACTGTCTTGGAGTCCAATGCTCAGCCCGGAGGAGCGGTGATGAGCAGGGATGACGTCTTCGATGGCGCGGTCATCGACGTTTGCAGTGGCTTCTATCCACTAGCCGTTGTCTCGAGGGCGATACAGACCCTCGACCTGGAGAGGTATGGATTGCGGTGGTGCCACGCACCGATTGTTCTCGCGCATCCCCTGGAGGACGGGAGTTGTCCGGTCCTCTCGAGAGATCTCGACGAGACGGCAGCGTCGATGGATGCCTTGGAGCGCGGCGACGGCGACGCATGGCGACGCCTCTACGGCCTGTGGGACAAAGTAGGAGATCCTCTTCTCGATGCGCTGTTCACCCCCTTTCCACCGGCGGTCGTAGGTGCCCAGCTCGCGGCGCGCCTCAGAATGGCAGGAGTCCTGCGTCTGGCTCGCTTTGGGATCCTGCCGGTGCGTCGACTCCTTGAGGAGGAGTTCTCCGGGCCAGGCGGTCTCATACTCGCCGGGTGCGCGCTTCACGCAGATCTAGCCCCTGAGTCGGCCGGGAGTGGTTTCTTCGGTTGGATTCTGGCAATGCTTGGACAGCAGCACGGTTGGCCGGTCGTCCAAGGCGGTGCGGGGCGCCTTGCGGGCGCTCTCGCGACGCGGCTGATCGAAAATGGCGGCATCTTGCGGTGCAACGAGCGCGCTACCTCGGTGGTGATTCGCAAGGGTCGGGCGGTGGCGGTGCGGACGTCGCTTGGCGAAGAGGTGGTCGCCTGCCGAGCGGTCCTCGCGGACGTGGTCGCGCCCGTCCTCTACGACGAGCTCCTCGCCGGAGAAGACATCGGTGCCTCGACCGCGGATGATCTGCGCCGATTCCAGTGGGATTGGGCAACCTTCAAGGTGGACTGGTTGTTGGACGGCGAGATCCCATGGCGCGCGCCGTCCGCGGATCGGGCCGGGACCGTCCACCTTGGCGCGACGCTCGACGAGCTCACTGCCTTCAGCGCGCAGCTGGCCATGGGTCGTGTTCCTGACAACCCCTTCCTACTGCTCGGTCAGATGAACACCGCAGATCCGACTCGCTCGCCGACCGGCACGTCGACGATCTGGGGTTACACCCACGTGCCGCGCGCCGTCCGAGGGGATGCCGGCGATGCGGGCCTCACCGGTTCCTGGGACAGCTCCGAGGTCCAGGTGCTGGCCGACCGGATCGAAAACAAGATCGAGCGTTTTGCCCCCGGGTTCCGTGGCCGTATCACTGCCCGTTCGGTCCTTTCACCCAGAGATCTCGAGTCTCATGATGCAAATCTGGTCGGAGGGGGGATCAATGGAGGCACCGCCGCGCTGCATCAGCAGCTCTGCTTCCGGCCGTACCCGGGTCTAGGGCGGCCCGAGACTCCGATCCCCGGCCTTTATCTAGCAAGTTCGTCTGCCCATCCAGGTGGGGGTGTCCACGGGGCCTGTGGCGCAAACGCGGCGAGGGCGGCCCTCCGCGCTCAAACTCCGGCCGGGAAGTTGGGGGGGGCGTTTCTGCGTTGGGCGCGGCAGCGCGCGTCCGCCGGCGGCGAGATCGCCAGGTCCTGGTCACCGTCAGAGCCTGGTGCCCAAGCTCGGTGATGCCGGGGCTGGCTCGGTCTTTGGCTTTCGGCCGATGACGCAGAGGATGTAACAGTCTTCAACTTGGTCGTACATCCCGCAGTTACCCGCAACTTCGTCGATATCGAAGACAGCCGTCTCCACCGATCGCTGGGCAAGATTGAGCCCCTTTGCAGATCCGATTTGGAAACCCGCGTCGCGCAGAGCGTCCCGTAGTTGCGGATAGGTGTATTCGATCTTGTGATCGGGGTCGATGAACTCCTGCTGTTGAATGCGTGTGACTCGGGCGTTTGGGGTGTCTATTGCGATGTATCCCCCGGGGATGAGCACCCGGAATGCTTCCCCCAGAACCTTCCTTCCATCGTCGGCGCTCACGTGCTCGAAAGACTCGCCTGAGAACACCAGATCAACACTCTCGTCGGGGAAAGCGCTGAGATCGGTCATCGAGTGATATTGATATCTCACGGTTCCGCGCTCTGTCTCCACGCGATCGGGACGGAGAGAGGATTTGTAGAACTCATGGCGAGCCTCGGAGGGCAGGTCGATCACCGTCAATTCTTCGAATTGGTAGGGGTACCCGAGCCGGACGAATGCACCGTCGGGGTTGTTCAGGTGAGTCCCACCGAGATCGACTATGCGCGATGCCTTGGGGAGGCTTTTGATAAACTGTGATCGTCCCGCATGTATCGAGAATCCGAGCATCTTTCCCGGGAAGCGCACGAAGTTCTGAAACTCCTCTGACGCTCGGATCGCGTACGGCACCTCATCGATCGTCATTCCTCCCGACCTCAGATTGGTCAGAAAGTAACGCTCCCCTTCGGGGTCTACGCGACGACCCAGCATGATCTCGTAGGTCAATCGGACTGCAGATTCCAGCGGAAGAGATCGATAGCTGAAGGAATCAGCGATCTTGCGCCGAAGCTCACGTCGAAGCTTGCCAACCGATCGCCGTGCCAGTCGTTTGACGTCCGAGAGCATCACCAATGCTGCGAGGCTCGCCTGGTAGTGGGGCGCATCCCGGCATCGTAACCGCACCGAGGACCGGGGCCGAAGCGGTCACGGGTCGGTTAGTTCGAGCTTTGGCCAGGTGGTTCCGAGGTTGCCTCCCTCATTTACGTCGTCAGTCCCGGAGCACGTGGGCGACCTCGACGCATCTACCGCCAAGCGCGCTCGCTGGTCGGTTGGACCGCTAGCTTGGCAAGGTCATGTCGGACACCCAGACAGCAGCTGCGCGCGCCGACACGACCCACGGCAAATGGTGGCCACTCGTAGCGGTGTCGTTGGCAATCTTCATGTTGTTGATAGACATCACGGTTGTCAATGTCGCTCTGCCCTCAATGCAGAGAGATCTTCACGCCAGCTTTGCGGATCTCCAGTGGGTGGTGAACGCGTATGCGCTCACCCTGGCCGCACTTCAGCTCACGTCTGGTTCCCTTGGAGACCGGCTGGGAAGAAAGCGCTTGTTCATAGCCGGAATCGCTCTTTTTGCCGCTTCGTCGCTGGGCTGTGGGCTCTCTCCGACGGCAGGATCCCTCGACATCTTGCGGGCTGTCCAGGGCATCGGTGGTGCGATCATGTACGCGAACTCGATCGCGTTGATCAGCGACAACTACGAAGGGCGTGATCGTGCCACGGCATTCGGTGTGTGGGGGGCAGCATCAGGGGCGTCCGTAGCGATTGGGCCGTTGATCGGTGGAGCGCTTACTACGGAGTTGTCCTGGCGGTGGATCTTCTTCGTGAACATCCCGATCGGCATCGTGGCGATCGTCTTGTCGAGCATGCGCCTGCGGGCTCCGCGACCCGAGACTCAGAGGCGGATCGACTGGCCGGGATTGGTCATCTTCAGCGGAGCTCTGGGGCTGTTGGTATACGCGCTAATCGCGGCCAACAGCGTGGGTTGGGGGAGTACTGAGATCATCGGGTTGTTCGTCGGCGCAGCGTTCCTGCTCGGAGGCTTCGTGGCTATCGAGCTTCGTTCGGATCAGCCCATGCTGGATCTGCGCCATTTCCGGCGTCTTGGTTTCGTGGGCACTCAGGTCGGGTCCTTTGCGATCTCGGCCTCGCTCTACGCAGGTTTTCTCTATCTGACCCTGTACTTGCAGGATGTGCTCGGATTGGATCCTCTAGGGGCTGGGCTCCGGTTGCTCGCAATCTCGGTGGTGTCTTTCGTTGCAGCCCCGATCGCCGGCAAGCTCACCGACCGGGCTTCGCTTCGGGTCTTGGTGTCGCTTTCTCTCGGCCTTGTCGGCGCGGGTCTGTTGCTGATGCACGGCATAACCGTGGCGTCGGGTTGGACCGCGTTGCTGGCCGGCTTTGTGATCGCAGGCATCGGGAGCGGGGCGGTAAATCCTCCCCTAGGGTCGCTGTCGGTGGGTGTAGTGCCAAGGGATGCGGCCGGCATGGGCTCTGGTGTCGCTATCACGTTCCGACAGGTCGGCCTCGCCACCGGCGTTGCGGCAATGGGTGCGATTTTCCAGGCCCACGTGACTTCGGTGTTGCTCAAGCAGCTCCCGGCAATGCACAGCGGTATGGCACATCAACTTGGTGCAGCGGTTGCTTCAGGAGGCATCGGTGAGGCTCTTGCCCGTGTTGCGGCCCCACTTCGAGCGCACGTGGACCACGTCGCCAAGGCGGCATTTGTGTCTGGCCTGAATGAGTTGTTCTGGATTGCAGCTGCCATCGCACTCGTCGGAGCTGGGCTGAGTTTCGTACTCATACGCCAGCGAGACGTGATCTCCGGACAGGGTGCGCCCTCGGGGGAGATTGTTGGTTGACCGCATTCGTCGCGAGTTGTCAATCGCGCGATCACATCTGGCGCTTTGACCGTTGCCGAGCGCCGAGCTACCGTCGACCTGCACTCCACCGCGAGCGGTTAGGAGAGTTATGTCACCATACGTCGCCATCTTGCACTTGCACCCAGATGCGTCGAGAGCTGACGAGGCCATCGCATTGAGGCCGCGCATGGTCGCAGCCCTTAAAGCGGTTCGTCCCGGGCTCGAGAGCATGGAGCTGGTAAGGGTTGATGACACCACCTGGCTCGACATCGTCCACTGGCGGTCGAAGGAGGAATTCTCGTACCAAGAAGCTGCCCAGAGGGGCCGAGAGAGCGAGGACTTCAGGGCGTGGGCGGAAATCGTCCAAGTTGCCGGCCTCGAGCTCGGTGAGGTGCTGGTTTGACCCCCATGGCTATCTCGATTCTCAACCAGGGCGTCCATTCGTGAGTTTCGAAGGCAGGGTCGTCGTGGTGACCGGCGCGGGTGCCGGCATCGGCGAGGGTGTCGCCCATGCCTTTGCACGGATGGGGGCCCGAGTCGCGGTTCTTGACAAAGACAGTGACGCAGCCAGCGCGGTCGCCCAGTTGGAGACCGAGCTTGGGACGCCCACAGTTCTTGTGAACAACGCGGGTCGTGGGCGGCGCCGCGCCACTCAGGGAACTCTCGATGGAGATCGTCGATCGAGTCGTCGGCGTCAATATCCGTGGAACGATCCTCATGACACAGGCCGTTGTGAACAACATGGTTTCGAAGGGCGCGCAGGGTGCCATCGTCAACATCAGCTCGATCGGCGGACAGGCGAGACCCTTCCCGGACATGGGACATTACGAAGCTACGAAGGCTGCGATCAACCCCCTGACCCGGTCGGCTGCGCTCGAGTTCGCCCGGTTCGGCATCCGGATCAACGCCGTGGCACCGGGCGTGGTCGAGACCTCCATGACCCGAGGATTGATCAACGATCCTCAGGCACGCGCGACCATGGAGGCCCGGGTACCACTTGGCCGTCTCGCGGTTCCCGCTGATCTCGCCCCCGTCGTCGTGATTCCGGTCGACGGGGGCCACCTGCTCACCTGAACAGAGCCGGCTTTGGTGCTGCAGAGATCAGGCGCCGCGGTGCTCAGCGATGATCCGTTCCACGGCGTCTGGTTCATCGGGACTGATCGTCGGGATCACCTTCCTGCCCACATCGATCTCGAGAGCCATCGTCTTGTGTAGACGTCGGGGATCGAGGTTCCACCAATGAACGAAATCCCCGCTCCCCCAGATCCTTCCGCGCCCGGTCCCAATGCCCAAGGGTCGTCGGGTCACCTCTCGAATTGAGCCGTAGGGAA
Organism: Acidimicrobiales bacterium; assembly: GCA_050743805.1. Lineage (GTDB taxonomy): Bacteria > Actinomycetota > Acidimicrobiia > Acidimicrobiales > RAAP-2 > Palsa-461. Next base: position 1,750 of record JBOGFX010000177.1, on the reverse strand, counting down.
TCCGTTTCGCCCCACCCCAGAGGTAGTAGACGCGAATGATCAGCGTCGTATCGTCGCAAGCGATCCTGCCGTCGTCATAGAGCATGGCGCATTCTGCACCAACGCTCGGGTCGAATCGAGCGATCTCAGATCTGTCCTCCCGAGCGCCTACCGGCTGTGCACCTATGCGAAGAGCCCGTCGACCGTCCTGAGCACCGTGAGAAGGCGATCCGTCCCTTCATCGGCGATCTCGGTGGGTAGGGACATGGGGGGCGTGAGCCTTAGCACGTTTCCCTTTAGCCCCCCCTTGCCTATCAGGAGTCCCTGTTCCTTCGCCGTCTGAAGCGCCGCGTCGGCGGCGTCCGGGAGGGGAACTGTGGTTCCGGGCGCGACGAGGTCGATGCCGATCATGAGCCCCTTTCCCCTCACGTCGCCTACGGTTGCCAGCTCGGCAGTCCCCGCCACGAGGCGCTTTCCGATCCGCTTGCCCATCTTGAGAGCGTTGCCCTGGAGGTCATGCTCCAAGATGTACTCGAGCGTAGCCAGCGCTCCCGTGGTTGACAGCGGGTTGCCACCGAAAGTGGATATGGAGTTGGCCTGCAGCGAGTCGATCAGCGCCGCTGTTCCGACGATGCCCCCGATCGCCAACCCATTGCCCAGACCTTTGGCAAAGGTAAGCATGTCCGGCTCCACCCCGTGAGATTGGTACCCCCAGAAGTGCTCGCCGGTGCGTCCCCAGCCTGTTTGAACCTCATCGGAAACGAAGAGGATGCCGTGATCCTTCAGGACCGATTGGAGCGCCCCGAAGAAGCCGTCGGGAGGCACCACGAAACCCCCTACCCCTTGGATTGGTTCGGCGATCAGACACGCCACAGGGCCGGCAGTTGTGGTCTCGATCACCTCTTCCAAATCACGAGACGCGGCATCAAGCACGTCCTTGGGGCTCATCGACGCGAACATGCCTCTGTAGGAATCGCCTCCGTGGATCCAGCTGACAGAAAATGGGTTGAGTGACAAGGGCGACCATGAGCGATTGCCTGTGACTCCCACCGCCGCAAAGGAGCGGCCATGGTAGCTGTTTCGCACGGCGAGTACGTTGCTCGATTGACGGGCACTGCAGCACATCATCAACGCCGTATCGGTTGCTTCAGTGCCCGAATTGACGAAAAAGGCTTTTGCGTCGCGGATGCCCGAAAGGGCGGTGATCCGTTCGGCGAGTTCCACCATGGGTCTGATCAGGTAAAGAGTCGACGAGTGCACCATTCTAGAAACTTGGGTATGGATGGCGTCCACAAACTCCTCGACGCCATATCCGATACTCGTGGTTACGATACCGCCAAAAAAGTCGATGTAAGAATGGCCATCGCCGTCTGACACCACGCATCCTTCGCCAGACACGAGTTCGATGGGCTCGTCGTAGTAAAGCGCGAGCCATTCCGGTAGAACCCGACGGTGTCTTGCAAACAGCTTGGTGCTCTCGTTCATAAAGGATCCTCCTGCCCGCTGGCTCTGCCGGGTCCCGATCAGTCGCACGCCGCGGGTCTGAGCGTAGGCTCGCGTTTGACCCCTCGTGATCGGCCGTCACCCGGGATGGCTCAGCTAGCCACCTCGATGCAGCGAAGGTCGCCGCATCGGTGTGAGAATTTGGCGCGGGGATGTGTAGCGGAGCCCGGTCTTCCGACCCCGATCGAGCGATGGCCTCAGCCGACCAACCCTGGGTAACGGGGAGCGTAGATACATCACGATCATCCCGGGCTCCTCGTCTCGGCAT
>JBOGFX010000176.1:0-2444 GCA_050743805.1 Acidimicrobiales bacterium | reverse complement strand
TGCCTGGCGGGTGGTCGGCTCGAGCGCCATCTCGAGCTCAGCTTCTAGGTCGAGGATGCGACGCCGGCCCGACGGATCCTCCTCGCGCGTACGAGCCCTCTCTTCGACTGAGCCGAGGACAACATCCCAGGGCGAAATCAAAGTAGTTGAGCGACGCCGCTGACCAGGGATGACGCGACGGTTCTGGCGCGCGGCACCCCTCTGCTGCTACAAGCTGGGGAGTGGAGACCCGGTCCTTCGAGCACCACCAGGCGCTCTCGGTGCGCCCCGTGCGCGCCGACGAGGTCGCCAGGTTCAACGCGTTGCTCGACGAGCACCACTTCTTGGGCCACCATCTGTTCGGCCGCGTGCTCCGCTACGTCGCGATCGTCGAGGGTGAGTGGGCGGCCCTCGTCGGCTTCGGCTCGGCCGCGCTCTCGCTCGGGCCACGCGAGCGCTACGTCGGCTGGAGCGAGCAGCTCAAGCAGCGCCGGCTGCGCTACGTCTCGAACAACCAAAGGTTCTGCGTGCTCCCCGGCGCCCGGCGCCCGAACCTCGCGTCTGCTGTCCTCGCACGGTGCCTCTCGAGGCTGAGCGAGGACGCACGGACCGTCTACGGGCACCCGGTGCTCTTGGTCGAGACCTTCACCGATCCCTCGCGTCACCCAGGCACCTGCTATCGGGCCGCCAACTTCGTGGTCGCGGGCGAGACCTCTGGATACGGGCGCAAGAACGGCACCTGGGTCCACCACGGCAACAAGAAGATCTGCTGGCTCTACCCGCTGCGGCGCGACGCCCGGGCGATCCTGGCCGCGCCCTTCGACCACCCGGCACTGAGGACGACGACAGACAAGGAGAGGGACGTGGTCGACCTGAACCAGGTCGTGATCGAGGGGGACGACGGGCTCTACCAGCGGCTGTGCGAGCTGCCCGACCACCGCAAGCCAAAGGGCGTCCGCCACGAGCTCGGCGCGATCCTGCTCGTGTGCGCAGCGGCGATGCTCTGCGGGAACCACAACCCGACCGAGATCGCCGAGTGGGCAGGCGACCTCGGGCACGAGCTGAAAGCGCGCCTGCACCTGCGCAAGAGCCCGAGCAGCGGGATGCTGGTCGCGCCCTCGATCTCGACGATCCAGCGGACGCTTCGCGACGTGGACCGGGCGGTGCTCGACCAGATCGTCAACCAGGTCATGGCCGAGCACGTGGCCAGACGCCGGGAAGCTACAGCGACCGGCGCACAAGACGACGGGAACCTCGACGATGGCCGGGGAGCACAGGACGAAGGGGACGAGGACGGCGCCGCGGACGAGGTACCGCTGCGCGCGATCGCAGTCGACGGCAAGTCGTTGCGCGGCGCGGTCCAAGACGACGGGCGCTGCGTCCACCTGTTCTCGGCGATGACCCACGACGAGCGAGTGGTGATCGCCCAAGAAGAGGTGGACCACAAGACGAACGAGATCACGGCGTTTCGTCCGCTGCTGGCTGAGCGCGACATCGAGGGCTGCATCGTCACCGCCGACCCGATGCACGCCCAACGCGACCACGCGACGTTCCTCGTCGAGGAGAAGAACGCCGGGTTCCTCCTGTTCGTGAAGGAGAACCAGCCCAAGCTCTTCGACGCGATCGACCGCCTCCCAGAAAAGGACTGGTCCGAGCCCTACACCGAGACGTCGAAGGGTCACGGGCGCATCGAGACCCGCACGATCCAGGTGGCGCCCGCACCGGCCGACCTCCCCGACTTCCCCTACGTCAGCCAGATCGTGCGCATCTTCCGCGAGGTCGACGACGCGAAGACCAACACCGCCCGCTCCACCGAGACCTCCTACGCGATCACGAGCTGCAGCGAGAAGCGGGCTGGTCGCCCGGCTCTCGCGAGCGCGGCCCGCGGCCACTGGGGGATCGAGGCGCTCCACTGGGTGCGCGACGTGACGATGAGAGAAGACGCGTCCAAGGTCCGCTCCGGCTCGGCTCCGAGAGCGCTTGCGACCATGCGGAACCTGGTGATCGGCGTGCTGCGCCTCGCAGGCGCGACCAATATCGCAAAGTGCCTCCGCTCGCTCTCGCGCAAGCCTGCGGTCGCCTTCACGCTTCTCGGCTTGTAGCACCGCGCGCCGACTCGGCCGTCACTTGCTCCGGGATCTCTGGGGATCTCTTGGCGCGCCTCGGTCCTGACGACTGGTGCCCTCGCCACGCACTCGCACTGCTGGACGAGCGCCTTCCCGGGTTGACCCGCTCACTTCGCGACTGGCTCAAACTACATCGGTGCTACTTTGACCAACTCCCTGGTCATGCGGCCACCCAGGAGGCCAGTCATGGGACCACCCTGAGGATCTACCCATTGCCGATCGTTCAACAGCAGTTCGCCTCGGCCCCCGGAGCGGTCTGCCGAGAGGACAGTGGCTGTCCGGGGAGAATCGTTGGTCCAGGTCAAAGGGCACTACATCGCTGCTTGCATCGCCCCGGGC
>JBOGFX010000175.1:0-2322 GCA_050743805.1 Acidimicrobiales bacterium | reverse complement strand
CAGGCGGTGTCGAGATAGATCGAGTCCAGCGTGCAACATGGTGGTGTGGCCTCCCTTGGTGATGGGGTTTCCGGTGACAACCACACGCTGTCACCGGGGGAGGCCCCTCTTCATGCCATTCGAATAGGAGTGTCTACGGCCCACTCCGAAAATTCGACAAACCAATTTGCGATTTCTCGGCAGTTGTCCATCTCTATAGACGATGGATGTGGCCGTCCCTCCAGACGACGGATTGTGCGCTCGTGGCAACGAGCCGGTCGCATTGCGTCCACAACGATGGTCGTTTCGGTCAGTCCCGGTCGAGGAGGGCGAGACCGGCTTGGAGGTCACGGATGATCGTGCCGAGCTGACCTGATGAGAGGAGCCCGGGGCCGAGAGGCCCTGACCGGTTCTCGCCGACGGGCGGGAGGGCTCGCAGGGCGGTCCGGACTCCCTCGACATGTGAGTGAGCTGCCAGCGGATCTCGCCCTTGGTGGCTTCTGGCCGGTCGGGGGCGACCAGGCCGGCCGCCTTGGCGGCGTATGCGGCGGCGCCCAGTGCGTGCGCGCCCATGTGGCAGATGGCGACGGCTTGACCCGCGGCTCGGGCAGCGGCTCCTGCTGCGGGAGCCTTCACCTCGCCGGCAGGAACACCACCGAGAGCTTCGGCCTCGAACAGCCCCAGCACCCGTTCTGTGCAGCCGGCGGCCCATGCGGCAACCAGACGTCGGTCGGCTTCACTCAGCGTCTGCGGAGATCCCACCAGCGTCCACTCTATGTAGCTTCGTAACGTTCCCCTGGCGAATGCATACCGATGCCCAGCACCAGATCATCGTCTGTCAGGAGCCCGGTCAGCGCTGCTCACGGCTACCGCCGGCTCGCTCACTCCGGGGGCTAGGCGTGGGCGCGAAGCGCGCGGCCGTACCACTCCCAGGTGTCGACGATGTCGTCCGGCGCCTCGCTTGGGGCCCAGCCGTTGATGACGCCCACGAGCGTCCAGTAGCGACCGACCCGACGGTCCGTGAACGCCTCGATCCGCTCGGCGGCAGCGGCACGGTTCCCGGCGGGTGCGAGGCCGACCGCCTCGATGCGCTCGATGACGGCCAATGCCTCGTCCGAGGCAGGATCCACACCTGCTCTGGCGGCAGGGCCCGCGTGCTCACCGACCGCCTTGCCCACCTCGAACTGCGCGACGTCTGGGTCAGGCCCTTCGGCTCGGGCACGCTGCGCCATCCTGCGGCTGCTCGCGATGAAGTCGGGATCCCGAAGCAGGCCGACCAGCTCGACCCAGGCCGCGACTTGTTCCGGAGTGGGGTCCTCGGGCAGCTCAGGGGCTCCCATGCTCAGCTTGTCGGCGACCGCGTTCGGACTGTCGCCGAATACCTCGTCGAGGTACTCCTCGACGATGTGCCGGCGCTCCTCGGCGGTGAGGGCGGTGAGGTTGGTCATGGCTTGTAACTCCTCGGGGTCGTTGGATCGGGCAAAGGCACGCAGGACCGCCCGCTGCAGGCGCAGCACCCGGATCTGGGCGTCCAGGGCGCGAGCGTGCTCGGCGGCTACCTCGACCAGCGACGCCTCGGCGCCGAGTATTCGCTTGATGTCGTCCAGCCCCACGCCGAGCTCCCGCAGCGTGCGGATCAGCCGGGCCCGAGCCACCGCGTCGGGCCCGAACAACCGGTAGCCCGACGCCGAACGCCCGTCCTCAGGCAGCACGCCAGCGTTGGCGTAGAAGCGCAGCGTCCGTACCGACAGCCCCGTCAGCCGTGCCAGTTGGCCGATCATCATGGGTTTGAGCATCACGTATCCACCAGCTGGAGAGTCAAGCAGCGCGCCGCGTGACCGCCAGCTTTGACACGTGCGAGAGGATGATGGTCGCCGTGTTGACCACCGACCAGATCCGCACCTTCGCAGTAACTGGCTCGCTCGTCGTCTCCGGTGGCGTCGCCCCGGACGTGCTCGACGTCGTCGACAACGGCGGCAACCTCTGGGTCTGGCCGGGCACGCACCTCTCCCATGCGGCGTTCTTCGCTGCCCGCGGGCCCCAAGCGTTCGCCGAGGCCGGAGGCTACCCCGACATCGAACTACCCGAGCCCACCCAGATTCATGGTCGGCGCGGTGACGTGCTCCTCGCTCACTACCTGCTTGGCCACAACATCGGCGGCAACTACAAGACGAATCGCATCCGGCGGGCGATCTACTGTCGTCTTCGCACGCCCGGGCACGTCGCAAGATGGGAGAGCTGCTTGGCCGACCCGTGGCTCGAATACCCAGGCGTCCGACGTCTGCTCAATCACCGCAGCACCTCGGGTCGTCGCGCCTAGCGATCGCCCTCTCCCACTCGAAG
>JBOGFX010000174.1:0-2020 GCA_050743805.1 Acidimicrobiales bacterium | reverse complement strand
GGTGCGTCCGAGCGAGCGCGATCGGGTCGTGATCCTGGGGTCGGGCCCCAATCGGATCGGACAGGGCATCGAGTTCGACTACTGCTGCGTCCAGGCGTCCAGGGCGCTACGCGCCGCGGGCTTCGAGACGGTGATGGTCAACTGCAACCCCGAGACCGTCTCCACCGATTACGACACCTCGGACCGCCTCTACTTCGAGCCGCTGAGCACCGAGGACCTGAGCAACGTGTTGGAGGCCGAGGAAGAGGCGAGCGCCGGGGGAGGACGGCTGTTCGGGGTGATCGTGGCTCTCGGCGGCCAGACGCCCCTGAAGCTCGCCTCGGCGGTCCCGCCCGAGTTGCTCTTGGGCACCCCGTCATCTTCGATCGACCTGGCCGAGGACAGGGAGCGCTGGAACGCCCTGTGCGCAGACCTCGGGATCACCCAGGCCCCGGGAGGTGCGGCCTGGAGCGTTGCCGACGCGCTCGAGATCGCGGGCTCGATCGGCTTCCCGGTCCTCGTGCGACCTAGCTACGTGCTAGGTGGCCGGGCGATGGAGATCGTCTACGACCGAGAGGGCCTCGAGCGTGTCATGGGGTCGATCGAGGCCGGCCTCCTGCGCGAGGGCGGCGTAACCGCCGAGCGGCCGGTCTTGGTGGACCGGTTCCTGGAGGACGCCATCGAGCTCGACGTCGACGCCGTACGCGACAAGGGTGGCGAGGTCTTCATCGCAGGAGTGATGGAGCACGTCGAAGAGGCGGGCGTCCACTCCGGAGACTCGGCCTGCGCGCTTCCGCCACAGAGCCTCGCTCCCTCGGTGCTCGATGTCGTCGAGTCCCACACCCGGGCCATTGCCGACGCCCTCGGGGTCGTGGGCCTCATAAACGTCCAGTACGCGGTGAAAGACGGCGAGGTCTTCGTCCTGGAGGCCAACCCGCGCGCCTCGAGGACCGTCCCCTTCGTGGCCAAAGCCACGGGGGTTCCCTTGGTAACGATCGCCGCCCGTGTCATGGTGGGCGAGACGATCGAGTCCCTGCGCGAAGAGCGGCTGCTCGGGGGGTCGTGGACGACGACGGTTTCGAGCCACGTGTCTGTGAAAGAGGCGGTTCTGCCCTTTGACCGGTTCCCCGGTGTCGACACGCTGCTCGGTCCCGAGATTCGCTCGACGGGCGAGGTGATGGGCATAGGCACCACCTTCGTCCTCGCCTTTGCCAAGAGCCAGATGGCCGCCGGCACCGCGCTGCCCACGTCGGGGACCGCCCTTTTGTCGCTGGCCGACCGGGACAAGGCGGCCGGTGCGGAGGTCGCGGCCGGACTGGTGCGCCTCGGCTTCACGTTGGCAGCGACCGAGGGAACCGCCGACTTCTTGGAGGCTCTCGGTCTGCACGTCGCGATCCGCGTGGCAAAGGTCGGCGAGCTGAAGGAGCGCCCTCACCCCTTGGAGCTGATCTCGAGCGGCAGGGTCCAGCTGGTGGTGAACACTCCGAGGGGCCACGGGCCTCGTGCCGACGGTGCGCACATCAGGCGCGCTGCGACCACCCACCACGTGCCCTGTCTGACAACGCTGGCTGCCGGGCGTGCCGCGGTGGCGGGCATCGCGGACTGGGCCAGCCACCCTGTCGAGGTCTTGACCCTCCAGGAGCTTCACGAGGAGAAGTTGGCCCGCTGAGGCTTGTCGACACCACGACCAGGTTGGGAAGCGTGGCTCTGTCCAATCCGGTCATGACCGCCTCGGGCACGGCCGGGCACTCCGACGAGCTCGCCGCGTACGGCTCGCTGGCCTCCTTGGGGGCCCACGTCGTCAAATCGCTCGCCGCACGGCCCTGGGCCGGCAACCCGCCGCCGCGGGTGACCCAACGGGGGGCGGGCATGCTGAACAGCGTCGGGTTGGCAGGTCCCGGCCTCGAGTGGTGGCTGGAAAATGACCTGCCCCGCCTTGTCGACACCGGCGTGGCCGTCGTGGTGAGCATCTGGGGTGCCAGCGTGGCCGACTTTGCCAACGCGGCCCAGATGCTCACAGCACACAGGGAAGGGATTGTCG
>JBOGFX010000173.1:0-2065 GCA_050743805.1 Acidimicrobiales bacterium | reverse complement strand
CTCCAGCACCGATCGCTCAGGATGGGCTCGATTTGGTGCTAAGAGGGGGACTTGACCTGGTCCTCTCGTGGGGTGTCTGATTGGTCAGTGGGACTCGCTTTCGTTGGCGCTCATCAAGCATCTCGGTGAGCGCGCCCTTGGCTCGACGCACCTGTGAAGGGCCACTTGACCATGTACTGGATTTCTGTCACCGCCGTTGACTTTCGCCTCCAGTACACCCGGCCTACCTGAGAGGCAGAGGAACCACCAGGAAGAACAACAAAAAGGCGCAAAGTCTGGAGGTCAGGGTGGCACAGCCGACCAACGATTCGATGCACATCACTCCGCCGAGGAAGAGTTCGGTCGGTTTCCCGGGTATCGCCGAGACCGTGCACTACGCCTTGGAGGAGATGGGGTCCAGGCGCTCAGTCGTCACTCTGCGCAAGCTCAACCACAGTGACGGATTTGATTGCCCGAGCTGTGCATGGCCTGATCCAGACCCTGAGCACCGAAAGCTCGCGGAGTTTTGCGAGAACGGAGCGAAGGCGGTCGCGTGGGAGGCAACAACAAAGCAGGTCACCCCGAACTTCTTTGCCTCCCACTCCATAGCAGAGCTCCGCACCGAAGACGATCACGCGCTTGAACACCATGGTCGGCTGACGGAGCCGTTGTACCTAGCCGAAGGCGCGACTCATTACACCCCCATCACGTGGGAGCGGGCCACTGCACTGATTGCCGACCGGCTAGGGAAGCTGGACGATCCGAATCGAGCAGTCTTCTACACGAGCGGACGAACCAGCAACGAGGCCGCGTTTTTGTACCAGCTGCTGGCTCGCAGGCTGGGAACGAACAACCTGCCGGACTGTTCGAACATGTGCCACGAATCGAGCGGGGCGGCCTTGTCGGAGACAATCGGAGTGGGCAAGGGGGTGGTGACTCTTTCGGACATCACCGATCACGCGGACCTGATCATCGTCGCCGGCCAGAACCCCGGCACGAATCATCCTCGCATGCTGACCGCCCTCGAGCAGGCAAAGAAGCGGGGGGCCCGCGTCATAGCCATCAATCCACTACCTGAAGCGGGGTTCGGTCGGTTCCGAAACCCTCAGACAGCGAGAGGCCTTGTCGGGCCGGGCAGAGTTCTAGCCGACCGATTGGTTCAGGTGCGGATCAACGGTGACCTCGCGCTGTTTGCGGGGCTCAACCGAGCCTTGCTCGATCGAGAAGACGCAGCGCCGGGAAAGATCTTTGATCAAGACTTCATCAAGACCTATTGCGATGGTTTCGAAGAGGCGGTGGAAGCCTGGCGCAAACTGGACTGGCAGGAGGTAGAGCTCCTCAGCGGTGTATCACGCAAGGTCATCGAAGAGCTGGCCGACGACGTGGTCCGATCGACGAGCGTCATCGTTTGCTGGGCCATGGGCCTTACGCAGCACCGCAACGCCGTCACCACGATCAAAGAGATCGTGAACTTCCTCTTGTGCAGAGGGAACATCGGACGCCCCGGAGCTGGCCCCTCCCCGATACGAGGCCACAGCAACGTGCAGGGAGACAGAACGATGGGCATCTGGGAGAAGATGCCTGGCGCCTTCCTCGACCGCCTACATACCGAATTCGGCTTTGAGCCGCCGCGTCAGGAAGGGTGGGATACCGTCGACTCGATAAGGGCGATGCGTGACGGCAAGGTGGACGTCTTCTTCGCGCTCGGAGGAAATTTCGTAGCCGCGACCCCCGATACCAAAGTGACTGAAGCAGCGGTTGGCAGCTGCAAGCTCACGGTGAGCGTCGCTACAAAGTTGAACCGCACGCATCTTTGCCACGGCGGGGAGGCTCTTCTCCTCCCTTGCCTCGGGAGAACCGAAATCGACGGTCAGCAGACCGGTGAACAGTTCGTGAGCGTCGAGGATTCGATGAGTATGGTGCATGCCTCCCGCGGACGCCTTGCACCAGTTTCAACAAATCTGAGGAGCGAGATCTCGATCATCGCCGAACTCGGCCATGCCCTTTTTGGAGAGGACGTGGGTTGGCGAAACATGGGTCACGACTACCGCTTGATACGAAAGCACATCGAGCACGTCGTGCCGGG
>JBOGFX010000172.1:0-19858 GCA_050743805.1 Acidimicrobiales bacterium | reverse complement strand
CAACAACTCCCTGACCCGGTTCCCCGTGTCACACCAGCTCCTCAGTGCGCGGCTCGGCCTTGGACGTCCTCTTCGTCGACACGACGATCCGCTCCGGCGTGGCCAGTGGCTATTGACCCCTGGTCGGCCAGCGCTTCTCGCTCGCCGAGGCAGCGAGGGCACATCGGGCCATCGCTGCCCGTGACGCGCACGACCCTGTTGGGTGGCACCAGCACCGTGGCGCACCAAGGTCGAGCCACCGATCCCAAGGGGGTCTTTTGTCCGAGACCCAGCCATCGCGCGCCAACCAGATCTCGACCCGGTGCAACCTCGCCGAGAGCGCTCACACCCGTAACATTCATAGCGATGGTCTCGGCGCGCATCGAAGATGACCCAAACGGCCCGAGTTATGATGTCGCCATCGCCGGAGCGGGCGCCATCGGCTTGAGCGCCGCGTGGCTGCTCGCGCGCAGCGGGCGCAGGGTGGTGCTGGTCGATCCGACTCCCGGACACGGCGCGGTCTGGGTGGCCGCAGGAATGCTGGCCCCTGCCGGAGAAGCACATTTCGGCGAAGAGCGGCTGACGCGGCTGCTCGTTGCCGGTGCATCTCGTTGGCCCACCTTCGCGCTCGAGCTCGAGCACGACGCCTCGAGGTCGATCGGCTTCCAACGCTCCGGAACCCTCGCAGTGGCAGCTGACCCATCCGACAGGGCTGCGCTCGATCGGCTCTGCGAGTTCCGTAGCTCCCTCGGCTTGGTAACCAAGCGCCTCACCGGGTCGGCGTGCCGGCACCTGGTTCCCTCCCTCTCCCCCCACATCTGTGGAGGTGCAGAACTGCCTGGCGACCATCAGGTGGACAACCGCCGCCTCGTTGACGCCCTTCTCTCAGCCTGTGCGGCGGTGGGCGTGACCCTCCTCCACGGACGGGTGGAGGCCTTCCGTCACGACCACTCGGGCGCCCTTGGTCTCATCACCGATCGAGGCCTTGTGAGAGCTCCCGTGGTCCTCGTCGCCATGGGCTGGCAGAGCTCGGCCCTGGCGGGGGTGCCCGATGGGATCTTGCCGGCCGTGCGTCCTGTCAAGGGTCATGTGCTTCGCCTCAAGGCAGACACCCCACTGGTCCCTCGGACTGTCAGGGGCCTAGTGAACGGGCGCGCGTGCTACATCGTCCCCAGAGAGGACAACTCGCTGGTCGTAGGTGCGACGGTAGAAGAGCGCGGCGACGACCTGCGCGTACAGGCCGCCGCCGTCCACGCGCTCTTGGACGACGCACGGACGCTTCTGCCCGGTGTCGACGAGCTGGAGCTAGCCGAATGCTCGGTCGGGCTCCGGCCGGGCTCTGCGGACAATGGACCGCACGTGGGCTGGACGGAGATCTCCGGATTGGCGGTGGCAACCGGCCATTTTCGCAACGGCGTGCTGTTGGCTCCGATCACAGCGCAGGCCATCGTTGCCCTGCTCGACGGCCAGGACCCGGCGGCTGAGCTCACCTCCTTCGGCGTGCGGGCTCGTCCTGGGACCAACCACCAGCTGGCCGCACCGCGATGAGACAACCCAGTGGCGATGTCGCTGTCGTGCTGAACGGAGACGCGCGCGAGGTGCCTCGAGGAAGCAGTGTCGCTCAGCTGATCGAAGCTCTGGGCATAGATAGCCGGGGCATTGCCGTCGCTGTGGACGGGGTCGTCGTGCCCTCGTCCAAGTGGGCCGACGTCGTCGTGCACCGAGGGGCACACATCGAGGTCCTTGCTGCAGCCCCCGGGGGTTGATCTGCGGTCGGCTCCCCTACGGCCGACCAGAGCGGTGTTGCGATGAAGCTGGCTAGTGGTGCCCCAGCTAGCATCCGAGGTCCCATGCGTCTAGGTCGTTTCGTTCTCGTGTCGATCTCTGTCGTCGTGGTGGTCGGCATCATCGCTGCTCCGCCGATCGGCGCTGCGACACCTCGCTCTGGGTCCCAGCTTGCTCAGCAGGCCGTGAACGCGATGCGTTCTGTGGCATCGGAGAAGGTCACAGGTACAGTGCACTTCGCTCAGGACTCGATTGGCCTGGATCTGCTCTCGGGTTCGGGTGGCCGGGCCTCGGGGACCGTGCGCATCCGAGAAGGTGTTCTCGACATCGTTACCACGGGCAAAACTGATTACCTCAAGGCAAACGCCGCGTTCTTCGCCGAAGTGTTCGGTGATGGCGCACCCGCCACGCTGGCTTCTCTCGCCGGCAAGTGGCTGAAATTGCCGAGCGCTGGAGCGCCAGGCGGCCCCCTTGGGGCCCTGGGCGTGCTCAAGCGCCTGACCACCGGCGGATCCCGAGCGGTCATCGCCAAGGGCGTGACCTTCAAGTTGGGGGGAAGCACCAGGCTGGGGGGCGCCCCCGCTCGCCTGCTCGACGTTCGAGACGGGAAGGCAGGCTGGTCGGGGAAGGTCTGGATAGCGCGTTCTGGCCCCCCTTACATCCTCAAGGTCTCCTTCGAGGACGTCGCCAGATCAGCGGCGGGAACGCTCTCGTTCTCTCATCTCGGGGTCAAGGTGGCCCCGTCTGCTCCCCGAGACGCGATAAACATCCAGTCCGTGCTGCGGTCGCTGTTCGGGATCAAACCCGGTGCAGCGAGCTGAGCCCGGCCGACCACACCGGTCCTCGGGTCCATCTATCTTGGGCAGAACGAAAGGGATCCGATGATCGATCTGTGCATCTTTACCGAGCCGCAACAGGGGGCCAGCTACTCGGCCCTGCTCGACGTCGCGAAGACGGCCGAGCGGTGTGGCTACGGGGCCTTCTTCCGCTCTGACCACTATCTCAAGATGGGCCCGGTGGAAGGCGACCCGGGCCCGACCGACGCCTGGGTGACCCTGGGGGCGCTGGCCAGGGAGACCGAGCGGATCCGCTTGGGGACCCTGCTCACCGCGGGGACCTTCAGGCTGCCAGGCCCGTTGGCCATAGCCGTGGCACAGATCGACGACATGAGCGGAGGGCGGGTCGAGCTGGGCCTCGGCGCCGGTTGGTACGAGCAGGAGCACGAGGCCTACGGGATCCCCTTCCCCCCGCTCGGCGAGCGTTTCGAGCGACTTGGCGAGCAGCTGGAGATCATCTCGGGTCTGTGGGACACACCCAAGGGTGAGACGTATTCCTTCAAGGGCCGCCACTACACGATCTCGGACTCGCCGGCGCTGCCCAAGCCGGTGCAACGACCACACCCTCCTTTGATCGTGGGCGGTCACGGCCCAAAGCGAACGCCGGCCTTGGCCGCCAGGTTCGCTGCCGAGTTCAACGTGGCGTTTGCCTCCGCCCAGGTATGCCAGACGGCGTTCGAACGCGGTGATCGGGCGTGTGAGGCGATCGGTCGCGATCCGACAACGTTGCGGCGCTCGGTCGCGCAGGTGCTGTGCTGCGGATCTGACGCCAGAGAGATCGAGCACAGGGCGTCGCGCATCGGCCGTCAGGTTGAAGAGCTCGCTGACAACGGGCTGGCCGGGACGCCGGAGCAGATAGCAGACAAGATCGCCCTGTTCTCGGGCATCGGAGCGACCCGGATGTACCTTCAGGTGCTGGACCTCGCAGATCTGGAGCATCTGGAACTGGTCGCGCAAGAGGTGATGCCAAGGCTGCCACGGTGACCCGAGCGGTGTTGGTCCAAAACCAAGGGATGTGTCGGCAGTGAGCTCCGGCTCCCTCATCGGTCTTCTCGTTGCGGTCTTCGCGGCCAGCGCCGTGGAGATGGTCGAAGCGCTGACGATCGTGGTCGCTGTGGGCGTGACACGAGGCTGGCGCTCGGCAATCGAGGGCGCCGTAGCGGCGATCGCAATCCTGGTCATCTTGATAGGTGCGTTCGGGGAAGCCATCGTCACCTACGCGCCTCTCGACACGCTGCGGGTGGTCGCGGGCGCGGTCTTGTTGCTCCTGGGCCTCTCGTGGCTGAGAAAGGCGATCCTGCGCTATGCCGGGGCGATCTCACTCCATGACGAGGACAGGATCTATCGGGAGACCGTCGCCTCGCTGTCCGAGGGGTCCTCGTCGAAGGGCCGTGACGCTCAGGGCTTCATCGTCGCGTTCAAAGGAGTGTTCATCGAGGGGATGGAGGTCATCCTCATAATCATCGGCCTCGGAGCCAGCGAGCACCGCTTCGGGTGGGCAGCCGGGGCCGCGGGGGCCGCTGCCATCGTGGTCGCAGGCATCGGGGCTCTCGTCGTCCGTCAGCTTTCCGAAGTTCCCGAGAACCTCCTCAAGACGGTGGTCGGGGTCATGCTCACCAGCTTCGGTACCTTCTGGTTGGGAGAAGGAGCCGGCGTGCATTGGCCCGGATCCGACGCGGCGCTGGGCGTGCTCATCGGAGGTTTTGCCATTCTCACCTTCCTTTTGGTCGCGGGTTTCAAAAGGACAATGCCCCTCGAGCGCGAGCAGGTACGTGGCGTCGAGGCACCCGAGCCGCAAGCCGAGGCAACGAGATGAGGTGGCTCGCGAGCAAGCTTGCTCGAATTGGCTTTTTCATATGGGACTTCCTGGTTGGTGACACACCCGAGATCCTGGTGCTCGCGCTCGCGATAGTTGGGATCACCTTTTGGGTCAGGAGCGATCACCTACTGTCGGTGGTCATCCTGCCTGTCTGCGTCGCTGTGGGACTGATCGCAGTGGTCCGCTACGGCCAGAGGCGTGCCCGCAAGTCGAAGAAGGCTTGAACAGCGTTCCCCCTGAGCGAGTGACCGGCTCTGCCGAGCCAGCATCCCCGGGACGCCACATCCCCAGGTTTGTCGTCAGTTTGTTGACACCCGCCGGCTCGACGAAGACCGCCATGAACACTTCGTGCGATACGAGCGCATCAAGCGCCAACCCGGACGCTCCTGCCTCGAGGATCTCAGCGGGCCGCACCTCGCTGTTGTGGGATGGCCTTTTCGTCGGCCAGCGCGATCGCCAGGGCGCCCGCCACATTGGGGTGGAACGGAGCGGGGTCACCGAGCCCTTGCACATAGGGGTCTGGGCTGCAGAGCTGATGGCCGGTGAAGTCGGGCCGTACCGAGGTGAACCCCGACACCTGGGCCCCCTTGGCGAGCACGGCATTGAGATCGTCGACCTGGGACCTCAGCACCTTGATCTTGGTCAGGGTCAAGCCCTCTGAAGCCAAGCAGCCAGATCTGGGTCCGAAAGGGTCGTAATAGGAGTTGATGAGGATCTGGGGCTTACCCGGCAGCCCCGTAAGCTCCTTCAGCAGGTCGTAGTAGTCCTGGGTGAAGGCCGCCAAGTTGCTCTGGAAGAAGGCGGTGGCGGCCTGGTTGTTGCACTCGGCCGACACGGCACAAAGCTTGAAGAGCGCAGACCACTGCATGTCGTCAGCTCCGATGCTCACGGCCAGCAAGGATTCACCAGTGATTTGCTTGGCAAGCCCGAGCTGGGCAGGAACAACGACCGAGCCGATCTGTTGGGGGCCCAAAAGGCCCTGCTCGATCGTGGCACTGCTGCACGCGAGGTTCTCGACGTTCCAGTCGTTCACATGCGCAAGATCCGAAGCGTACGAATCCACGCTCCTGGCACAGGCGCGATCGACCGCAGTCGGGTTCGGCACCAGCGGGAGCCCTGCGCCGCTTGCGGTGGAGTCGCCGATAACCACCGCTTCGACATCGCCGACCTTTGGGCCCACTGGGGCGGGCAATGGGGTGAGAGGTGAACGCCCGACGAGCTCGTCGAGCGAGCCGACTTGACTGAGGACCTGAGGTGCGCTGTAGGTGGTGTACATCACCGCTCCCACGTTGAATGCCTCTACGACCAGGCAGCCCACCACTACGAGCACGAGGGTCCGTTTGCGGTCGAACCTTCGCCAACCCGCGATTGCGCCAAAAAGAACGGCGGCAGCTCCAGCGACTATCAACAGCTCCCAGATGAAGTACCTGGTGAAGCCATCAGCGAGGTCACGTCCGAGAGTGCGGACCGAGGCCTGCTTGTTCCGTGGCGCAAAGACGTTCGCCACCTGGCGATTCACCGTGATCCGGGAGAGAACCAGCCGTGGCCTAACCGGTCCCGCGAACTGCACTGTGGTCTCCAGGCTCTGCCCGAACAGGTCCAAGACGCCGGGCCCTGAAAAGTTCAGCGTTGGTGCGGCCGCCCCAACCTGGACCGTTTGGCCAAACGCCGAGACCGTCTGGAGTGGAGCGACCTTGAGGGCGATCGCGATGGAGGCCGCCCCCACGACCACGACGGTGAGCACGGCGCCAAGCGCTTTGCTGAGATCCCCCACATCAAAACCGAGGAGCCTGCGCAGGCGCACTAGATGCTCGCGGGCCGGCCGGTCGTTCCCCCAAGAGGACGGGTCGTCATGTCGGCCCGTCGGGCCGCTCGGCGCCGGCACCAGTCAGTTCCATGCATGAAGCGGGGCAATGAGGCGCATGACGTGCACGCATCCTCCCCCAGCTAGCCGGCGCATACACTGCAGCGGCCCACCTCTGATCGGTGGTTCTTTCAGGCACGCAGCAGAGCCTGTATCGAGTACCACACGTCCACACCACCTGTCTGTGCGGGAGGACCGAGCGCCGACTCGAGGAGGGAGAGGGCTTTGCGCGGGTCGGAGCCCACCGACACAAAGACGATGGTGCCCACCCCGTAGTAGCGAAGGAACTCTCGGACCTGACCTGGGGATATCACACCGACGGGTCGGCCGGTGAAGTCCGACCACAAGGCGGCCGGAACCTCCGGGAGCGCGGCTGGGAACGGATCGTAGGTAGCGGCGCCGTTGGGCGCCCGAGTCAGCGCGTAGCCGCCCATGAGCTTGAAACGCATGTCGGACACAGCCTGCCAGAGCATGCCGTCAGCGTTGTCGCTGCTCGGGTAGGGATACGTGAGGACGACGCCTCCCACCGGGATGCGCCGGACCTGAGAGGAATGGAAGAACGCGGGGACCGAGGTGGGATAGGCCCTGTAGGGCCACGACGGCACGATCGGAAGTAGGACCACGGCCAGGGCCACGGCCGTGGCCGCTCGGCTCCACCACACCCCAGGAGCCCGCCATCGGCGGCTCCTCCCAAGTGGGCGTCTCCGGGCCCGCTCCCAGCGCTCGATCCCCAGAGCCAACAGCACGGCTATGAAGAGATCTGCGTAGAGGGCGAATCGGGAGTAGACGAAATTCTGGAACAGACCGATGTGATCCAAGAGCTTGTCGGGCAATGGTATGCCGGGGTGCACGACCCCCTTGAGCTCCAACGACGGTCCCAGGGAGATGACGGTCGCAATGGCGGCCATCGCCGCGGCGAACCGCACCAAGGGCATTCTCCAGTTCCCTATGACGACGCCGAGCGATGCGAGCAGGAGCGGGACCCCCAGATAGCTGCCGTTCTCGACGCGATTGCCGTAGGTGAATGTGCTGCCGATCGCCGCGAGCTTCGGGGGGGCGAGAAGCTGCTCCTTGGTGGGGACCACGGTGCCGAGGGCATCGGCTGGGAACGGGAGCCCGCCTTGAGCTCCGCCTCTGAAGACACCGGGACCGAACAGTTGGACCCACAGCGGGTAGGCGATCACGAGGCCTACAGTTATGGTCGCGGCGACCAAGCCTAAGAGCGCGTGGCGGGCGTGGACGGCCACCTGCCGTGGCCAGCAGATCATGAGCACCACCACCCCCACCACGGCGATCACGATCGTGCTGGCGAACACCTCCGAGGAGACCAGGAATTCGAAGGAGAGCACCAAACCCAGCAAGAACCCCGATCTGAGCGGGCTCTTTCGTTGGCGCACACAGAGCTCGTCGACAAGCAGCAGTACCAGCGGCGGGAACGGCACGAAGATCAGGTTCAGATGACCGAGACCCTGGCCGACCATGTAAGGAGAGAACCCGTAGAGCAGGCCACCGACGAACGCCGCCAGAGTCGATTTCACCCAGCGGCGGAGCACCGCGAAGGCGGCGATCGCAGAGGCCGGGAAAGCCAGCCACATCATCAGGTTGAAGGCCGATATCGGCCCGAACATCACCGTGAAGGGCAAGCCGAGCATCCCGAGCAGTGGCATCGAGGTGTTCTGCGCGAGGTTTACTCCGCGGGGATACTCGAGGTAGTTCGTTAGCCAGGGGTTATGCCCGTGGAGAATGGCGGAGGCCGTCCACTGCAGGAACCACACGGCTTGCGAAGGGTCCGAGCCGAACCCTGCTACCTGATGTGGATCCCCAGGCCAGATAGGCCAGAACGCCCAGAGGGCGATCACCCCGTAGATGACGAACACCGTCAGCGTGCGTCGACTGGCGCGGGATCCCGTTCGCCGAGGACCTGCGCGAACGTCAGATTGAGTGTTCCGCTCGTCGCTGGCGACTACGTCGAAAACCATCGTGGGTTCAGCTGTGCCTCAGTCGCCGTGGTAAGGCGCTTTCATCAGGAGGCAGCTTTCCAGCTCATCGGCCGGTTCGCCGATGGAGCGGTGCCGGCCACGGCGGTTGAAGGCTCACTTGGGTGAGCTCTGACGGGCGCTCTCCCTTCCCAGGCCCCTGTTCCGAGCTCGAGACCAGTGACCTCGACCTTCGCGAAGGGTGCGAAGTAGATTGGGTCGGGTCACCGTTGGAGATGAGGATTGTGCCATGGGATTCCAAGGTCAGGTAGCACTGGTCACCGGTGCCGCTGGGGGCATCGGGGGCGATCTCGTACGGGCACTGGCCGCTGACCATGCGAAGGTCGTGGCCACCGATGTCGACGGTGCCGGTGCGATGGCCGTCGCCAAAGAGGTGAACGGATTGGGCCTGGAAATGGACGTCTCGTCCGAGAGCTCGGTGCAGTCGACGGTCGATCGAATCACAGAAGAGCTCGGTCCGATCGACCTGTTGTTCAACGTGGCGGGGATCACCGGTGGGCACTGGCACATCCGCGACATCGCCTTCGAGACGTTCGACAAGGTCATGGCGGTCAACCTACGTGGCATGATCGCCACCACTCAGGTCGTCGCTCGACAGATGATCGCTCGAGGACACCGAGGTGCCATTGTGAACGTCGGTTCGTGCGGAGGCTTCCGGCCCGGTGGAGAGCTCTTCCACTACAGCATCACCAAGGCGGGGGTACATGGGCTGACCCAGGCCGCGGCCAAGGAATTCGCCCGGCACGGCATCCGGGTGAACGCTGTCGCCCCTGGTCCCGTCTACACGCCTATGAGCCGTGCCTCGATGGACACACCCGAGGCCGTGGCGCGCTGGGAATCGGGGATCCCGCTGCACCGCATTGCCGACACCGGTGACGTCGTCGATCTGATGCTGTTCCTCGCATCAGACAAGGCCAAGAACATGACGGGGGCGATCGTCAGCACCGACGGTGGGATAACCGCCTGATCGCCCTGGCACCCTCATCGGAGAAAGGGAGGAGAATGGACTTCAGGGGCGGGGTGGCGCTGGTGACCGGCGGAGCCGGTGGCATCGGGGGTGATTTGTGTCGGGCACTGGCCCGTGAGGGCGCGAACGTCGCCGTGACCGATCTCGACGGGGCAGGCGCCGAGGCTGTCGGCAAGGAGCTCGGCACGTTCGGTGCCGCGATGGATGTTTCATCGGAGAGCTCGGTTCAAGCCATCATCGACCGGGTCACAGGCGAGCTGGGTCCGATTCACATGCTGTTCAACGTGGCGGGCATCCACGCCCGCCACGAGTCGATGCTGGCGATGCCGCTGGAGACCTATGACAAGATCATGGCGGTCAACCTTCGTGGGATGCTGATCACGACACAGAAGGTCGGCAACCAAATGGTCGCCAAAGGGTTGCACGGGGTCATCGTGAACACCGGCTCGTCTGCGGGGTTCCACCCCGGCGGTACTTCCCTGCACTACTGCCTATCCAAGGTTGGTGTTCACGCGCTGACGAAGGCGGCCGCCAAAGAGTTCGCCCCGCACGGCATCCGCGTCAACGCCGTCGCGCCCGGCCCGGTGTACACCCCCATGAGCCGTCGAACCATGGACGATCCCGCCGGTCGAGCCGCCTGGGAAGCGCGCATCCCTCTTCATCGCATAGCCGACACCGGGGACATCGTCGATGTGATGCTGTTCCTCGCATCGGACAACGCCAAGAACATGACCGGTGCGATCGTCAGCACCGACGGGGGCGGCAGCGCGTAAGGACGCGTGTCCCGGGGAGCTGCCTTCGCCGAATAGTGCGTCGCTTCGCCAGGCGCGTTGTTTGTCGAGTACTTTCGAATGCGACACCCCCCCCGCCCCTACGCCCTGACCGCCTAAGGTGAGGCGATGGCCAGCAAGGACAAGATCACATCGTTTTTGGCAGAGCGACGTAACATGATCGTTGCTGGCATCGGACACGATGGACGGCCTCATCTCAGTCCGAACTGGTTCTACTGGGATGGTGAACGATTCTTCGTCTCGACTACTCGGCACCGCGTCAAGTACCGCGTCTTCAAACAAGATTCGAGAGCCCAGTTGGCCATAGACGACTCGACGTCGTTCCGTTGCGTTTTGGTCTCTGCGACCGCCGAGATCCACGAGGACCTCACCCCCGAACTCGCGCGATTCCGTGCCATCCGTGAGAAGCACGGCGTCCCAGTGCCCGGAGACGAGGAACACCTTGCCAGGCTGACGGAAGAGGGACGCGTGTTGTTGGTCTTCACTCCCGACGGTCCTCCTGAGCGTTGGGCAGCCTGGGGCTTGGATTAGAGGCCCAAAGAGCTCTGGCACCAAGCAGGGACGTCACCAGATGTCGCCCGGCCGGTTCGGCTTAGGTTGGTGCCCCGGCTCCGAAGCCCTGGGCTCGGCCGACGGGTCCTCAGAGCCTCGCCAACTCACATTGTCGGGCTGGCCGGATTTGAACCGGCGACCTCTTGACCCCCAGTCAAGCGCGCTAACCAAGCTGCGCCACAGCCCGCTGTGCCGTTCTACCTACTCAGGGCCGCGAGTCCGACGCCGCCCACGCTACCAAAGCCGCCCGCCAACCCCATTGCAACCCAAAGTGCAACCCAACCTGCTTGTCTGTAGCCCGGTCCGCTCTCATCATCGCCGCGAAGCCGGCGCTGATGGCGTACCCGCCGAGTCCGTCGCGGAATGCTTGAATGTCTAGGGTCCGCCAGAGCCCCTTCCAATCGCCACCCAGGCCCTTGGCCAGTTCCCCATCATCGCCGGGGCTTGCCCGAAGGGTGGCTGGACACCCGCACGCGACTGCGGCCGCGAGGTAGTGAAGGGCTGCACAGCATCTTTCTGCGCGTTCGCGTGGGCTTGGGTCTCGCGTTCACACAACGCTCTTGCAGCTATATGCCGCGGCGCTGGCTCCACCTTCAGGCAATCAGTGGGGTGTGGCTCTCACCCGACTCGTCCTTGGTGCAGGTACAGCCTCCCGATATCGCGGTCAAGCCCCTACAATGCGGCCAGTGGCGGAGGACGTCCTCCCGTATTTATACCGAGCCCAACGACGGAGGCCCTACGTACTGCTCCGAGCCGGTTAGGTGTCGGAGCCGACACCGGCTGCTCGGCGGGAAATGGGAAGCGCTCCGTGGTCGGCGCCCGGTGATCGTGTCTCCCCGGTGAACGGCTTTGAAAGCCATGTGCGGGCGTCGTGGAAACTGGCGGCGCGCGTGTGGGGAGGCATCGACAGGTACCATCACTAACGCAAGAACCGCACGACTCCCCAGAAGGTCCAGCTCGGATTCCTCGCGTTCTTTGTCCTTTGGGTGCCCTTCCTGATCCCTTTCATCATCTACACCTATGTGGCAATGGCCGCGGCCGCCCTGACGATCTATGCTCTCTTGGCGAGCATCGCGTAGGGAGTCAGCGCCTTGGTAGTGAAGGTGCGGTCCGGTCCGAGGGCCGCCGCTCCGCCCTCGGGCTAGAGCTACGGTCCCACCGCACCATCACTGTCCGCGTCGGTGGTTGTCAACATGTCGCGTGAGCCGACGCGGCGACAACAGAGAAGGCGCACCTGAACAGGTCACATGTCAGATGAGGTCTCAGTGGCACGGTGTCAACCAGGTTCACCGTGGTCGACTCAGCGCCGAGGACGCATGCGCAACGCTCGATCTCGCGACGTTCGTCACACTGGTGATCCGCTCATCGGGTCTCCTTTCGCGGGCCCGCGGTCGCCGTTCCTGGCCGCTTAGGTCCGCTGCCTTCCCCGAGGTGTTGCAGTGGTCCTTTGAACCCGCCACCCCTTGGTCGCTCAGTTAGGAAGGCCGAAGCGCTTCGCTCCCGGATCGACGTTCGCAGGTGGCGATCATCGCGTGTTCGTGTACGCGAGCTGGCCGTAGAAGGCGTTGAACGGTGGCTCTTCAAGACCCGGTCCGCCCAATGGCCATGTCACGTTCTTGGTCGTGAGAAGAAAGAGCGGCGCAACGAACAGGAAATCTGCATAGGCATGGTCATCCAGGTACTTGAAGATGGAGCGGTAGGCAGCGGCTCGACCGGCAGTGGTCGAGATCTGAGTCGATTTGTCGAGCATCGAGTCGAACACGGGGTCCCGGTCACCGCTCAGAAATCCTGCACTCGAGAAATCGGGGCGCAGACCCGTGGCCACCGCAGGGTCGTAGGCACCTGGGTGGTCACTTGACAGCTCCCAGTTGCCGTCGCCGTGGTCCGCGATGAGCGTGGTCGTGTCCACAGGGTCGATCGTGAGTGTGATGCCCGCCGCCTTCCACTGCGTCTGCAGAGCGTCGTCGATCTCTTGATCCAGGAGATCGTTATAAGAGATCAGCGTTGCGCTCAACCCGCCGAGCTGCTTGACCAAGGCCTTAGCCTTTTTCAAGTTGTACGAGTCATACCCGGGGACGATCGGTTCATAGAAGAGGCCGCCGGGGCCTGTTGGCGATTGGGTGTAGGTCGCCGTTCCATTGAACAGTGCACGATTGATCGGCTCGGGGTTGGTCGCGTAGGTGATTGCCTGCCTGGCAAGGATGTTATTGAAGGGAGGTTTGGTGGTGTTGAACAGGATCGCGTCCGGAGAGACGGACTCTTGGGTCTCGTAAACGTTCACGCTTCCCGTAATGGAACCAATGTTCTGATATTCACCATATCCGCCATAGACCTGGGCTTCTCCGGACTGGAGCGCCGCGAGTGCGCTTGAGTCGTTGGAAACCGCCTTGATGGTGATCTTGTTTAGGTACGGAAGGCCCTTTGCGTAGTAATGAGGATTGCGGACCAGGATGATCTCTACGTTAGGAGTGTCCGATTGCACGATAAACGGACCCGCACCGACGGGCTCGAGATTCGTCACCTGGGCACTATCTCTGGCCAAAGCAGTTGGAGAGATGATCCAGTCCGGGTTCTCGCTTGGGAAGACGTTTATTAGATCGCTGTCGGGAACCTTGAGAGTCAAGATCACCGTGTACGGGTTGGGGGTGCTCATCGACGCCAGCGGGAAGTTCCCCGCGCAAAGGCAATCGGTGCTGGGCTTGAGGTCCTGGGTAAAGTTGTAAGCGACCGCTTGAGAGTTGAAGGGCGTACCGTCGGAGAAGGTAGCTCCGTGCCGCAGATGAATCGTCAAGGTTTTGTCGCCGTCGGTGAACTTGTAGCCGGTCGCCAGATCGGGGACCACCTGACCGTTCGCACTCTGGGCGAAGAGCGTGCCGAAGACCGCGTCCATAGCCGGTGTCGCCGCACCACCAGCTTTGTTGCTCAACGGATTGAGCGTCGTCCAGCCGGCGCCTCCCCCGGAAAGGTCGGTCAGGATAGTCATCGAGCCGCCGTGGCGGGGCTTGAACCTCGCTGGTCGGACCTTGACGCCGGGGATCAGCCCCGCGGTCGAGGCCGAGCTCATCGAGGGCACCACTACGGCAGCCAACGTCGTCCCGAGGGCGAGAGCCGCAAAGGTGCGCCAGGCGTTTCTTTTTGACATTTCCCTCCTATCGGTCGGTGTCCAGAGGGTAACATCGGGTTGGCAGGATTGCTCACTGATTACGAACCGGCGCCAACAGGCGCTGACCAGCCGAGAATGCTTGAGCGCCTCCGGCGTCATCGGGGCTCGACACGACGAGGTCCCATCGCTCGCCCTGCGCCGTCGGCCGATCGGCCCCCCTCAACGCTGGCACCTTCGATCGGCCGCAAGGGCACAACATCGGGTCGATGGTCCAAACCATCGCACTCTGCACGGTGCCGAAGGCTCCCGGGCCGACGATCGCACGCCGCACGAGTGGCCGATCGAAGGCGCCGTGCAAGTCCAACTCGAGCCCTCAACACCTGGATCTCTGCGTGGTTGCGTTTACATCCGACCAGATGGGTATCACTCCGCCATCTACCTGGGCCACCAAGAACCTCGCTCTGCAGTGCTCACGCGGCACTGGAGCGTGCTGTGTTCGTAGATTCCCCTGTCTCTCACTGAAGCCCGCCAAGACGGAGCCTCGACGATGCTTTACGACCTTGGCTGTGCGAGAGATGGTGATGCACAGGTGTCTTGGTTGAGGCAACGGGACGTTCTGCTTGCGTCACGCCGCTCGGTAGGAGTGACCGCGGGTCGACCAGTTGGTTCGGGCGCTGGTCTGCGCCACGGCCCGGAGCGGGTTTGTGTTGCAAGGTTGTTGGCTAACGATCCGTGCGACGGGTGCGTCCCGAGCGCCTCGTCGGCAACTCGACTCGGTTAGCTTGGCGCTCATGGACCCTTCAACCTCGGGCGAATCCGGTGAGCAAGGATCGAACCGCTTCTCTCGGCGGACCCTGTTGATCGGAGGAGGCACTCTCGGTGTGGCGGCACTCGGGGGGATCGCCTTTGGAGTCGATCAATGGGTTGAGTCGGGTGCCCCTCCCGCGTCGCCCGACGTTCACTCCTTCCGCTCCAGACCAGACCTGCACCCGGCGAAGATCACGGTTGTGGTTCCGGCGGCCGGTACCGCAAGCGGTCTCGTGTTCCTGGCCCTGCTCGCTGGCCCGGGGCAGATGGGCCCCATGATCGTTGACAATCTCGGCAACCCGATTTGGCTCCATCCCGTGAAGCAGGGCTCTGCTGCGAACCTGCAGGTCCAGAGCTATAGGGGCAAACCCGTCCTCGCCTGGTGGGAGGGCCAGGTCGTGTCCCCCGGATATGGGCTCGGCCAGGGGATCTTGATGGACAGCTCCTATCAGCAGATCGCGCGGATCTCGGCCGGCGACGGTCTGAAGGTGGACCTCCATGAGCTCACGCTCACCCCCGAAGGCACGGCTCTTATCACCGTCTATCAGAAGAAGCGAGCCGACCTGTCCTCGGTCAACGGACCCCGGCGGGGCCTGCTGCTCGACTCGTTGATCCAAGAGATCGACATCGCGACGGGACGGGTCGTGTTCCGTTGGGATGCGCACGACCACGTGAGGCTGAACGAGTCCTATGTCTCTGTGCCTCAGTCCGGTGCGCCCTTCGACTTCTTCCACATCAACTCCATCGACGTCGACACCGATGGGAACCTGTTGATATCGGCGCGCCACACCTGGACGGTGTACAAGATCAATCGCACCACTGGCGAGATCATGTGGCGTCTGAACGGTAAGCGGAGCGACTTCACGATGGGACCACGGACCCAGTTCGTCTTCCAACACGATGCTCGGCACCAACCAGGCAATGAGATCACCCTGTTCGACGATGGAGGAGGCCCGCAAAACGTGGACGCCCGCTCCCGTGGTCTCAAGCTGCGGCTCGACTTCGCACAGAAACGGGCGGAGTTCGTGCGAGAGTTTCTTCCCGACCCCGCGTTCCTCACGACGAGCCAGGGAAGCATGCAGGTATTGGACAACGGCAACGCCTTCGTGGGATGGGGTTCTGAGCCCTATTGGTCCGAGTATGCGAGCGACGGTCGCCTGCTGTTCGACGCGAAGCTCCCCACGAAGGGCGACTCCTATCGGACCTTCCGTTTCGAGTGGCAGGGCCAGCCCCGTTCCCTGCCGGCGATGGCGGCGCAGCGCTACCACGATCGGATCAAGGCATGGGTGAGCTGGAACGGGGCGACCTCTGTGGAGAGCTGGGAGCTTCTCGCTGGCTCCTCCCCCGGCGCTCTGAGCTCCGTCGCAACGGCGCCGCGGACCGGTTTCGAGACAGAGCTGAGCGCGAGCACCCGCGCCACCTACGTGGCTGTCGCTGCCCGTGCCTCGAGTGGCAAGCTTCTCGCCAGGAGCCACGCGGTCCGGGTCTAGTCGCGGGGCCGGCCCGCCCGACGCCCCCGGTGCGCACTAGCGTCGATGTCCGGGCGTGCTCGCTATGGTGTCGGCGCCCAGGTTCGCCGCCTCGGATGGGAGGCCAACATGGATGACGGGCAGCCGATCTCCTACGAGGCGATCACCGTCGGCACGCCGGTGGTGTCGTCGACTGGCTCCGAGTTCGGCACCGTGCACCATGTGCTTCAGGTCCCCGAGCTCGACCTGTTCGATGGCTTGTCGGTGAAGACCCGCCACGGGCTGCGATTCGTCGACCGGGACCAGATTGACGAGATCACCACGACCGCCGTTCGCTGCGCGCTCAGCGACGACCAGGCCGCGGCCCTACCAGCGCCAAGCGGGCCACCGGTGGAGGAGGTCGACCTGGCAGCCATGGAGGGCCCATCGCTTTCCGCTCGGCTCAATCGACTCTTCGGCCGGCCTCATTGGCGGGAGATCGACAAATAGCCGAGCCGATCGATCGCCCCACCGTCTCGTGCCCCTTGGAGGGCGCGATCGAAGGGCACCCGACCAGGTTGAGGCTACAACTGGGAGTGGGTGCGGGTCATTTGTAGCGCCCTGGGTCCATGAAAACGTCCAGCGAAGCCCAGAACCAGCCCTGTCACCATCCCTGCGATCGTGAGGACGTAATGCAAGACGCTGTCCAGAGGCACGTTCGCGTACACCGTCAGGGTCACACTTACAAAGAACCCGAAGAGAAGGCCAGCGATCGCTCCGAGGTTGGGATGGCCCTTGCCCGGTGATCCAGCCATGGTGCTGCTGTCTTCGTTCGGCTCTCATGGGTTGACGTCGTCGTAGGCAAGCCCGGTCGTTCTGAAGTCCGAGGCAAGCAAGGCGCCACCAAGGATCACGATCCCAGCTATGCCCGTCCAACCGAGAGCGCTCTTCAGCCTGCTGCCGATCACCTGCACGCAGACGGATCCCGAGCATACGACGTGCCCGCTGTCCTTCTCGTAGCACGACAGACCAGCACGCCAGCAACGCTGTACGCCTCTTGGCCCTCGTTTGCAGTCTCGTCGCAGCTCGGCGCAGAAGATCGGGCTGGTTTCCCAGCCCGCGGCGCGTCGACGCCGGGGCCAAGTCCGTCGCCACCGTCGCCTGCGGCCTGCGATCGGCGACGCGCCCGTTTGGTTCAAGCCGTGGCTCGGTCCAGTGCTTGGTCGATGTCGGCTATGAGGTCGTCGGCGTGCTCCAGCCCGATCGACAGCCGAACCATGTCCGAGCTGATCCCAGCGGCCAAGAGGTCGGCTTCGCCCAGCTGGCGATGGGTGGTCGATGCGGGATGGACCACCAGGGACTTGACGTCACCCATGTTGAGCATGCGGCTGAACAGCTCGACCGAGTCGAAGAACTTGATGCTCGACCGGTACCCGCCCTTAACGCCAAAGGTCAGGATCGATGGACACCGCCCGGCCATGTAGCGCTCGATCAGCCCCCGCGAGGGGTGGTCCGCAAGCCCTCCGTAGCGAACCCAGGTCACGCGATGGTCTTGTCCCAGGTAGCGGGCGATGGTCGTCGCATTTGCGATCTGGCGCTCCAGGCGCACCGGCAGGGTCTCGAGGCCCTGCAGCACCAAGAAGGCGTTGAACGGAGACAAGGCCGCGCCCGCGTTGCGCATGGCGACCGTGCGGCAACGCACGATGTACGCGCGCCCCGGGAAGTCCCTCGCATAGCTGACCTGGTGGAATGCGAGCTCGGGCTCGTTCATCATGGGGAAGCGTCGGGGCTCCGCCGCCCAGTCGAAGCTGCCGGCGTCGACGATCGCTCCGCCCAGGGTGGTCCCGTGGCCCCCGATGAACTTGGTAAGGGAGTGAACCACCACGTCGGCGCCATGGGCGATCGGCTTGAGAAGCAGGGGCGTCGCGATCGTGTTGTCCGCGATCAGAGGGACGCCCTTGTCGTGCACGGCCCGGGCCAGGGGCTCGAGGTCGACAACGATGGTCGCGGGGTTGCTCACGGTCTCGAAGAACACGGCTCTGGTGTTCTCGTCGATCAAAGAGGCGATTGCGTCGACGCTCTCGTCCTCGGAGAACCTGGCCTCGATGCCCTCCTCCTTCAGGACATGGGCGAACAGCGTGTAGGTGGCGCCATACAGCAGGCGCGTCGAGACGATGTTCGATCCGGCGGTCGCAAGATTGCGGACGGCGTGGTAGACGGCTGCCGCCCCCGAGCTGACCGTGACCGCGCCTACGCCACCCTCGAGCGCCGCGAGCCGCCTCTCCAACACGTCGTTGGTCGGGTTGTTGAGCCTGTTGTAGTGGAAGCCGGGGATCTCGAGATCGAAGAGCTGTCCCGCCTGCTCCGCGCTCTGCAGACGGTGGGCGACGGTCTGGAAGATGGGGACGGCACCAGGGTCGGTCGCACCGGGCTCCAGTCCTCCATGGACCGCCAAGGTCTCGTCACGCACGCAGGGCCCTCAGCCCGCCTGGGCGGCCGATGCAAGGAGCTGGCGTGCCGACAGCTCGGTCAGCCAGTTCTCAAAGAGGCGAACCATGACGGGCCTCCAATCGGCGACGATCTGGTTGGAACAGGTCTCGAAGGGAAAGCGCCCCAAGAGATTGGGGTCTTTGCAAGCCATCGCCGTATGCCGGAAGCTCTCGAGCATCTCCATAGCCTCGGAACGAAGGTAGCCCACCGGCACCTCGGGATACGTCATGGCCGAACCCTCGAGGAACCGGCGCACGTCGCGGCGGTACTCGGCCAACAGAGTGGTCGGTGAGTACTCGGGATGGCCCTGGAGCAAGACCTTGAGACAGGGCTCGTCGCGAACGGCGACGGTCCAACCGACCTCGGGCGAGCCCATGATCACCTCGTAGCCGCTGGCTCCCAGGACCTCGGCGGGCACTTCGTGCAGGCGAGAATGAGGGCACAGGACCTTGGAGAGGCCTGCGGTGAGAGGGTGTCGAGGATCTGATTCCTGCTTGTAGACGCCGCTCAGCTTTGTGGGCAGCCGTCGGCGAGCCAACCCGTCCATGGCGAGCAGTCCCCCGTGCGCCGCCAGGCATGACAGCAGCAGCGAAGAGCTCGTTGCTTGGGCCCATTCACATACCGCTGAGAGACCGTCCCAGACGACCTCGTCGCGCAGGTCGGTGCATCGTGGTTCGTTGCCGGTGACGATGACTCCATCGAAGCTGCGCCGATAGAGCTCTTCCATGTCCTCGTATCTCTCCGAGATGGCTGATCGCACGGGGGCGCTCCGATTGGGATCGGGCATCGAATAGCGCACCACGTCGACCGCCACCCGGGCGGTCGACTCGAGCAGAGCCAGGAACTGCCGCTCTGTGGAGACGAACGCCCCGTCAGGCATGTTGTTGACCAGGGCGATCACAAGACGGGGTCGACCGGCGCGCTGGGCCAGCGTTTTGGCGGGGGTGGCGACGCTCATGATGTGCAGCACATCGGTTCGCCTCGGGCTGCCTCAGCGCTGATGCCCGAGTGCTCGTAGCAGACGTCGGCGGCCTCGTACATCGCTCTCGTCACCTCGAGCACCTCGCCGTGGCAGCTCGCGGCTCCGATGACGGAAAAGACGAAGGCACGGCTTCCCTGCGTCACGTCGATGCGATCGCCGGGCTCGAGATGCATCGCAACCTCGAGCACTTGTGGGATCTTCGCGACACTTTGGAGGCCTCCGACCGATATGAGCCTGGTCGCCGTCGAGGGAGGTTGACAGAAGATCCGAAAGCCAATGCGATCGGCTTTCAGCTCTCCTTGAATGTCGAGCCTCTCGCCGAGGGCCGCGCGGAACTGGAGGGCGAGGAGGTTGACGCCGCTGGAGACCTCGACCATGTCCAGCACGCCACCACCCATCCGGCCGTTGACCTCGATCACCCGTGGGCCGTCGGGGGTG
>JBOGFX010000171.1:0-12500 GCA_050743805.1 Acidimicrobiales bacterium | reverse complement strand
GCTTTGAACGTCTCGACAAAGCCCTCGCTCATCGGATCGGTGCCCTCCATGGAGGAGAGCAGCTCTTCGGCTTCGGATTGCTCGGCGATCCTGACGTCCGCCTCGGCGTTCCCGTTCGGGGCGTCGGAGCGGATCGCCGGATACACGACCAGCTCCTCGGCCACCTCGTGGGTGACAAGATCGTGGACGACCTCGGTGAAGTACTCGGCTCGTCCGTTCGGGGCCACGGATTCGAAACGCTCCAAAAGAGCCTTTGCCTTCTGATGGTCTTCGGTCAGGGCCTGCACGATGTCCTTGGAAATCCTTTGGACCATGATCCTCTCCTTGGCTCAGCTCTCTTGGAAGCGGCGTTACCTCGCTCAGTACCCCCCCAGCCTCGGGATCACACTGAGCCCGGCTGATGCGGCCACCACTGAGCGCGAGAATCTCGCGATGAACCTGCTCGAAGAGGGAACCTCTGCCGCCATTGACTTCACTAAGACCCGTAGGGCGGCCGCGAGCACCCAGGGCGTCGTCCCGGTCGTGCTCCAGAACATCGGCACCAAAGACGTCCTCTTCGTCGGCTACGCCAACGAAGAGGCGCTCCTCGAGACCCTCGCAACCGGCACGGCGGTTCTGTGGTCCACCTCGAGAAACGAGCTGTGGCGCAAGGGGCAGAGCTCCGGCGACGTCTTAGAGGTGAGCGAGGTGAGGGTCAACTGCGAGCAGAACGCCCTCTTGTACCTGGTCGTCCCTGTTAGAGGAGGCGTCTGCCACACCACCGACAGCGCGGGGACTGCCCGCACTCGCTGCTTCTACCGCCGCCTGACAGGTCGCGAGACCTTGGAGTTCACGGGGGGCTTCGAGCCATCGCGTGATCCGGGCCCGACGGCCCGCGCCCTAGCTGGCCGCAGTACCTAGATGTCGTAGTACAGGAAGAACTCGTAAGGGTGCGGCCGAAGACGGATGGCGTCGCCTTCCTCAAGGCGCTTGTAGGAGACCCAGGTGTCGATCAGGTCTTCGGTGAACACGCCCCCGGCAAGAAGAAACTCGCTGTCCGCCTCGATGGCGTCCATCGCCTCGTCCAGGGACCCCGGGGTGTGCCCGATCTTCGCGAGCTCCGAGGGCGGCAGGTCGAATAGGTCCTTCTCGATCGGGTCGGGTGGCTCGATCTTGTTCTGGATCCCGTCGAGACCCGCTAGCAACATCGCCGAGAACGCGAGGTACGGATTGCAGGACGCGTCCGGGCAACGAAACTCGATCCGCTTCGCCTTGGGGCTCGGGTTGTAGAGCGGTATGCGGCACGCGGCGGAGCGGTTTCTCTGGGAGTACACGAGGTTGACCGGAGCCTCGTAGCCCGGCACGAGGCGCTTGTAGGAGTTGGTGGTGGGCGCAGCAAATCCCATCACCGCGCCCGCATGCTGAAGCAGGCCGCCCACGTACCAGCGCCCGATGTCCGAGAGCCCTCCGTAGCCGTCGCCGAAGAAGAGCGGCTCCCCGTCCTTCCACAGCGACTGGTGGCAGTGCATTCCCGAACCGTTCTCCTGGAACAGGGGCTTTGGCATGAAGGTCGCTGTATAGCCCGCGGCCACTGCCACGCTTTTCACGACGTACTTGTAGATGGCCACCTTGTCGGCCATGACCATGAGGGCGTCGAAGCGCATGTCCATCTCCGCCTGGCCTGCGGTGGCGACCTCGTGGTGTTGGACCTCCATCTCAATGTTCAGCTTCTCGAGCTCGATGACCATCTCGCTCCGCAGGTCCTGGAACTTGTCGTTGGGAGGGATCGGGAAGTAGCCCTCCTGCGGCCGCATCTTGTAGCCGAGGTTTGGGAAGTCTCCGTCGTCGGTGTTCCAGTGGCCCTCCACCGAGTCGATCCGATACCCCCCGTAGTTGACCCCTTGGCCGTACTCGACGTGGTCGAAGATGAAGTACTCCGCCTCTGGCCCGAAGTAGGCCACATCCGCGATGCCCGTCGACGCAAGGTACGCCTCGGCCTTGCGCGCTATGTGGCGAGGATCGCGGGAGTAAGGCTCGAGCGTCACGGGGTCGTGAACAAAGCAGTGAATGTTCAAGGTCTTGTGACGACGGAAGGGGTCGACATACGCCATGTTCGGATCCGGGAGCAGGATCATGTCCGACTCTTGGATCTGCTGGAACCCCCGGATCGACGATCCGTCGAAACCGAATCCTTCGGAGAAGCGCGATTCGCTCAGCTCGTGGGGTGGGACGGAGAAGTGCTGAGTCATGCCGGGAAGATCGGAGAACCGGACGTCGATCATCTCGATCTCCTCGTCCTTCACAAGCTTGATGACTTCCGCCGGCGTGCGCTTGATCACGTTTCCTCCTGACTGACCGCCAATCGGGCACTTGGAGCCGCACGACACAAGAGCGCGGCTCTGCTGCTCGCCCGCCGATTCTGGCTCTCACGAGTTTCGGTGCTGTTGCCCCAATGTGAACGGATCGTGAACTCCAGCCGCCTGCGAACGGCGAAGCACGCTAGCCCACCATCGGTCCGATTGCGACCTGGAAGAATGGGGGCGTGGAGGATATGGGCGACTACGTGCTGCGCACGGTTGAGGAGCGGGCTATCGGCTTCGTGCAACTGTGGTTCACCGACGTGCTCGGGACCCCCAAGACCTTCGACATAACGCCCGCCGAGCTCGAGACGGCGCTGAGCGACGGGATGACCTTCGACGGCTCGTCGATCGACGGTTTCAGTCGCATCCACGAGGCCGACGTGCTGGCGCGTCCGGACGCGAACACGTTTCAGCTGATCCCCTGGCACGGACACGACGAGCCGGTGGCGCGGGTGTTCTGCGACATCTTCAATCTCGATCAGACCCCGTTCCAGGGATGCCCGCGTCACGCGCTGCGTCGAACGCTCGGAAGGGCACGGAGCGCCGGGTACACGCTGCACGCAGCGCCCGAGATCGAGTACTTCTGCTTCTCGCTCAAGGAGATGGAGGAGGGCCGGGTGCCGGTCCCGATCGACACCGGCTCGTATTTCGACCTGACCGGCGCAGATCAGGCCAGCGAGCTCCGACGCAGGATCGTCCTCACCCTAGAAGAGATGGGCATTCCCGTAGAGCACGCCCAGCACGAGGACGCACCAGGCCAGCACGAGATCGACCTGCGCTACACGGACGCGCTGACGATGGCCGACACGGTCATGACCGTGCGGATGGTGATCAAAGAGCTGGCGCGTGAAGCCGGCGTTCACGCGAGCTTCATGCCCAAGCCCATGGCTGGCGTCCAAGGGTCGGGCATGCACACGCATCTCTCCCTTTGGGAGGGGGAGCGCAATGCCTTCGCCGATCCGAACGACCCCTACGGACTCTCGCCCGTGGCCAGGCACTTCATCGCCGGTCTGCTCGCCCATGCCCGGGAGATCAGCGCAATCACCAACCAGTGGGTGAACTCTTACAAGAGGCTGGTGCTCGGCTACGAGGCACCCAGCCATCTGAGCTGGGCTCGCAACAACCGCAGCGCGTTGGTCAGGGTGCCGGTCGTGAAGAGCGGAAAGCTGGAGTCGACGAGGATCGAGTACCGGGCGCCCGACTCAGCCTGCAACCCGTACCTGGCCTTCGCAGTCATCTTGGCCGCGGGCCTACACGGGATCGAAGAGGCCATGGAGCTGGGCGATGAGACCGATGCCGACCTCTTGGAGCTGGGCAGCGAGGAGCTGGCCGCCAAGGGGATCGGTTCGCTTCCCATCAGCCTGAGCGAAGCGGTCGACGAGATGGAGCGCTCCGAGTTGCTGCTGGGCACCTTGGGGGATCACGTCTTCGAATGGTTCCTGCGGAACAAACGGGCCGAATGGAGCGCGTATCGCTCCGAGGTGACTCCCTTCGAGCTCGCTCGCTATCTGCCGGGACTCTGAGGTGAGGGATCTGCGAAGGCTGGTGCACCTACCTTCGAGCCAGCCGGTCTTGTGCTCGGTCCACCCGGTCCCCCCCGAATGGGAGATGGCGCTTTCTAGAGCGGGGTACGAGATCGTCTCGGCGCCGAACCTCGGAGCTGCGGTGGCCGCGGAGCGGGCAGCGGGGGCCTTCCGCGCGGCGCTCGTGGGTGCGCCACGGGGCTCCGAGGACGCTGCCGCACTGTGCCGGCATCTGCGGTCCCGCGATCAGCCGGTCCCGGTTCTTCTCCTGGTCTATCCCGAGGACCTCGAGGGATTGGGACCCAGACGAAGTCTCTTCGATGACTTTTGCCTGATGCCAGTGCGTGAAGACGAGCTGGTCGCCCGGCTCGGGCGCCTGGTGGAGGCCCGGGCCGACGAGCCAAACGTCGTCGAGCACGGCCCGCTGGTGCTCAACCTCGAGACCTACCAGGCCGGTGTCGCCGGGAGGGCCCTCGACCTCACCTACATGGAGTACCAACTGCTGCGTTTCCTCGCCACCAACCCCGGGCGGGTGTTCACCCGGGAGACGCTGCTCAACAGGGTCTGGGGCTACGAGTACTACGGAGGGGAGCGAACGGTGGATGTCCATGTCCGCAGACTGCGGGCGAAGCTCGGGGAAGAGCACGCCCACCTCATCGAGACGGTGCGTTCCGTGGGCTACCGCTTGGGCCAGGGACCGTGGTCCCCCAGCCACACTCGAGCCGCAGCATCAGGCGACGATCGAGACCAGGACCAGATCTCCGCCGGCTGAACGCCGGACAGCTTCAACCCGGGACCCGCTCCCGGCCCGAGATCTAGCTGAACGAGGACCCGCAACCGCAGGTTCGGGTCGCGTTCGGGTTGGAGATGTGAAAGCCTGCGTCGTTCAGGCCGTCGCTGTAATCGAGAGTCGAGCCGGTCATGAGCTCTGCGCTCGTCGGGTCGACCGCCACCGAGACCGTTCCGAAGGTGCGGATGATGTCGTCCTGGGCCACCTCGGTGTCGAAAAACATCTCGTAGCTGTAGCCCGAGCAGCCTCCGGGGCGCACCGCCACCCTCAGGACCAGACCGCCGCCCTCTTCCTGGTCCAAGAGCTGGGCGACCTTCTCCGCGGCGATGGAGCTGAGCGTCACAGGATCCGGCTTCTTGCCGATGTTCACCGGGGTTGCGATGGTCATCTGCGGCCTCCTTGCTTCACAGGGACATGTTAGCGACCTGCGCAGGGTGCGGCGCCCCCTGGTTGCTCCTACAATTTCCCTCGTGACGAGAGGTTCAACCCAATCCTTGACCTCCGAGGCCGTGACCGAGGCGCTCCGAGGCGTGGTGGATCCCGAGCTCGGAGGGGACATCGTCGAGCTCGGGATGGTGCCTGGGGTGGAGGTGGGTGATGACGGGCTCGTCGTCGTGAGGCTCGCACTGACCATCGCCAGCTGCCCGCTGCGCAACCAGCTGGAGCGGGACGTGACCTCCAGGGTCTCCTCGCTCCCCGGCGTCAGAGCGGTCGAGGTCATGACGGCCGAGATGGACCCGAAAGCCCGCTCCGAGGTCATGTCGCGGGCCCGCTGGAAGGCACGCCAGAACGCTCCGGAGATGGGCGTCGAGGCTTCGACGAGGATCCTCGCGGTGGGCTCGGGAAAGGGTGGGGTGGGCAAGTCCTCGATCACAGTCAACCTCGCCGTCGCTCTCGCGCGCCGGGGGCTGGTAGTTGGCGTCCTAGACGCCGACATCTGGGGCTTCTCTGTTCCAAGACTTCTCGGGATGGAGGGAGCCATACAAGCGCGCAAGGGCAAGATGATCCCCTTGGAGCGCCCTATCGGCACCGGCGCGCTCAAGGTCCTGTCGATGGGTTTTCTCGCCGAAGAGGACAGGGCGATCATGTGGCGAGGCCTGGTCTTGAACAGAGCCGTGCGCCAGTTCCTGGAGGACGCCGACTGGGGAACCCTCGCCTACCTGCTGATCGACCTGCCACCTGGGACCGGCGACGTCCAGATGGGCCTTGCGCGGATGCTCCCGCGCACCGAGCTGCTGGTGGTGACGACCCCTCCGGTGGCCGCTCAGAAGGTGGCCCACCGTGCCGCGGACATGGCTCGCCGGGGTCACATGCGGCTGGCGGGGGTGATCGAGAACATGAGCGACTTCACCTGCGAGCATGGGACCACCTACCGCCTGTTCGGAGAGGGCGGCGGCAAGCGACTGGCCTGTGAGATCGGCGTCCCGCTCGTGGGCAGCGTCCCCATCCATCCCGACATCGGAGCAGGTGGGGACGCCGGTACCCCGGTGGCTGAAGGTGATGGCCCCCTGGCAGCCGTCTTTCACGCGATGGCGCGAGTGATCGCGCAAGAGGTGGCGCCCGTGCTCGACGTCTCGGGATGCACCGCGACGATGCTGGCCCGGGTCGAGTCGGCGCTCGGGGCCGAGCCGCTGGCCGCACCGCCCGGCTGAGCTGGGATAGTCCCCCGACGGCCGTGGGATTCGGGCCTCGTCTACTCTTTTAGCGCCGCGAAAGCCAGCCCTAGCCCTGCGCGCGGGGGCCGGCTTTCTTATATCGAGACGAGGACCCCGACGCAGATGGCCAACACGCCCGGATCAGCTCGCAACAAGGCCGACAAGGAGCGCAGCAAGCAGATGTCCCGCCCTATCCAAGGACGGGACTCGACCAAGCGCCGGGGACAACCATCCGGACCCACCAAGAGCACCCGGAGATCGACGCGAAACGGGCCGGCGCAACGCTCCGGCGCCCGCTCGCAGGCCAAGCCGGCGGGGCGCCTTTCCCGCCGTTCGCCGACCGCGCTCCTCACCTGGGGAACGGTGGCCGTGGTTCTCGTGATCGTGGTGGTGCTCGTGGTCGTGAAGGTGACCGGTGGGCCCGGGCTCGCCAGTGGCACCAGCTGGTCCCCCGCTTCGGCCGTCGTGACCAACGATATTGCGAACGTGCCAGCCTCGGTGTTCGACAAGGTCGGGATAACCTCGGACGCGGCGACGATCTTCCCCCCGATCGTCATTTCCGGCCAGCCGCCGCTCACCTTCAGTGGCTCGAATGGAGCCAAGCTTCCCGGGGTTTTCTTCTACGGCGCCGAATACTGCCCGCACTGCGCTGCAGAACGCTGGGCTCTCTCGATTGCCTTGTCGCGCTTCGGCACTTTCCACGGCCTCGGCAACATGACCTCGAGCTCCACCGACGAGCCGCCGAGCATCGCGACGATCACCTTTAGGAAGGCGACCTTCACGAGCACCTACATCGCCTTCCGCTCCCAGGAAGCCTTCAGCGACCAACCCGCCCCCGCAGGCAACGGATACGAGCCGCTGCAGCGCGGAACCAAACAGGAGGACAAGCTGGTCTCCCAGTACAACTCGCACACCTACTTCCCCTCCATAACCCCGGGCTACGCTGCGTTTCCCTTCATCGACTTCGGCAACAAGGTGCTCTCCGAGGAGAACTACTCCCCTTCGTTCCTTCAGGGGCTCAGCCGAGACCAGATTGCTGCGGCATTGCGCGAGCCCACCAACGCGATCGGTCAGGCGATCGTTGCGAGCGCCAACTACCTGAGCGCCGCGATCTGCAATATCGATCACGACCAACCGGGAGCGGTGTGCACCTCGAGGGGGGTCAGCGCCGCGGCGCGATCGCTCAAGCTCGGCTGACGTGGCCAGCACCAGGGAAGCCCGTCGCCTGGCCGACGCCCGACCACGAGCCGCGAGCTGGCGTGTAGCCGCGTCGGGGGCCCTAGCTCTGGGGGGCCTCGGGGTGTCCGCCTACCTGACAGCGGCTCACTACGTCGGGGCAGAGGTCCTCGTGTGCTCGGGCTCGGGGGCGATCAACTGCGAAAAGGTGACCACGAGTCCGCAGTCGGTGATAGTAGGGGTACCGGTTGCGGTCCTCGGCTTGGCCTTCTACGTCGTCATGACCGCGCTCTGCAGCCCATGGGCGTGGAGGAGCGCCCGCCGGGAACTACACGCGACGCGCCTGGCCCTTTGCTTTGTGGGCATCGCCTTCGTGCTCTACCTGGTGGCGGCAGAGCTGTTGGAGATCAAGGCGATCTGCATCTGGTGCACGGCCGTCCATGTGGTGACCTTTGCTCAGCTGGTGCTGGTCGTCGCCACGGTCCCGGCCCTGCTCGGCTGGGGCCAGCAGCGCGCTAG
Source organism: Acidimicrobiales bacterium (assembly GCA_050743805.1). Classification (GTDB taxonomy): domain Bacteria; phylum Actinomycetota; class Acidimicrobiia; order Acidimicrobiales; family RAAP-2; genus Palsa-461. The sequence goes on along the minus strand of JBOGFX010000171.1, from coordinate 4,498 downwards.
CGCCGAGGTTGCCCCCGCTCGGAGGTCCGACACCACGGGGCCCAAGCCCAGGAGAGGTCGGCCCCGGGTGGCCCAGGGCAGGGCCAGGTGACGCTCAGCCCGCTCGACGCTCCAGCATCTGCTTACGCTCGACCTCGTTGAGGCCGCCCCAGATTCCGTGGGTTTCCCGGATCCTGATCGCGTAGTCGAGGCAGTCCGGACAGACCCGGCACTGCGCGCAGATCGCCTTTGCCCGGCTCTCCCGGGCGAGCTTCTCTTCCTTGCGCTCCGGGCGGGGTGGCGGAAAAAAGACCTTTGATTGCGGGCCCCGACAAGCTGCGCCCGACTGCCAGGACTCAGGACCCTGACGCATGCTCCACCCCCCGACTGTGATGCTCAGCCAAAACATACTTCCGACCCCAATCGGCCACAAGGCCTCTGAACAGGGATTGTGAACCAGCGGGCGCCGGAGTGGGGACCTGTGGAACTACGCTGCGCCCGCATGGACGTCGCCGCATTCTGCGCGTCGAGCAGGGTGCTGGTCGTCGCCGGCAAGGGAGGGGTCGGCAAGACCACCACGGTCGGGGCGATGGCGCTCACAGCTGCGCTTCACGGGCTCTCGGTGCTCATAGTCGACTTGGAGGGACGCCCGACCCTGCCCAGGGCGTTCGGTCAACAGAGGCCCCTCTCTTACGACGGCCTTGCCCTCTTCGACGACGGACGAGGGTCGGTCACCGCACGCAGCGTGACCCCCGATGAAGCCCTGCTCGAGTATCTCGCCGACCACGGCTTCAAGCGGATCTCTCGGAGGCTGGTCGCTAGCGGCGTCATCGATGTCGTGTCGACCGCCATACCGGGCATCGCCGACGTCCTCGTGCTGGGCAAGGTCAAGCAGCTCGAGAAAACGGGCGCCGCGGATCTGATCCTCGTCGACGCTCCGGCGACCGGTCATGCCGTCACCTTGCTCACCTCGGCCGCCGGCCTTAGCGAGGCGGCCCGCTCAGGACCGCTGCGCTCCCAGGCGGCCGAGGTTCTCGAGTTGCTCAACGATCCGGCTCGCTGCAGGGTCGCCCTGGTCACGATCGCAGAGGAGATGCCGGTGACCGAGACCATCGAGGCCGCCTACAGGCTGGAGGACGTGGCGGGGGTCCAGCTCGCACCGATCGTCGTGAACGGGATCGAAGAGGTCCCCGAGATACTCAGGACCGATGCGAACACGATCGCAGACAACGCCGGGGTCGAGCTCGACCAGAGCACCCTCTCGTGTCTGGAGGAGGCGAGGAAGTTCGCGATTCATCGCGAGGCGCTCCAGAGATCCCAGCTGGAGCGCCTCGGTGCCGAGCTCCCTCTGCCCCAGCTGAGGCTGCCCTCGATCGAAGGGGGACTCATCGGACCCCGGGAGCTCGAATCGCTTTCAAGAGCGCTCGCAAAAGAAGTCGGTCGACTCCCCGCAGAGCCTTGCGCAACGTGAGCGCCAGCCAAGACGGCCCCTTGCACGATGCCATCTCAGGAGGGCACATGGTCATCTGCGCCGGTCCGGGGGGCGTCGGCAAGACCACGGTCGCCGCGGCCCTGGCACTCCAAGGCGCCCGTCTGGGCCGACGCTGTTGTGTGATAACCGTCGACCCGGCGAAGCGACTCGCCGATGCTCTCGGGGTCGGACAACTGACCAACCAGCCGAGCGAGGTGCAAGGACCGTTCAGCGGCTCCCTGCACGCTCTCATGTTGGATGCGGGCGGGACCTTCGACGACCTGGTCGACCGGTACGCGTCCAGCGCCACGCAGGGCAGTGAGATCAAGTCCAACCGGATCTACCAGAACCTCGTGTCCAGATTGTCCGGCACCCAGGAGTACATGGCCACAGAGAAACTCTTCGAGCTGGCCGAGGGGGGGCGCTTCGACCTCGTGGTCGTCGACACGCCGCCAACGCGCCACGCATTGGATCTCCTGGACGCACCGAGACGGCTCACCCGCTTCTTGGAACACAGGCTGTTCCGAGCCCTGTCCGGCCCAACTCGGACCTCGATGCGGCTGGTGGCCCTGGCTGCACAGGCGCTTCTGCGGACCATCGCGAAGATCGCAGGGGGGGAGATCGTCGAGGATGCGCTCGAGTTCTTCAGGGGATTCGAGGGAATGGAGGAGGGGTTCCTGACCCGCTCGCGGGCCGTGAGGGGAATGCTCACCGACCCTGAGACTGCGTACGTGCTCGTGACCTCAGCCAAGGCAGATTCGATCGAAGAGGCCGTCTACTTCGCGGACCGCCTTTCTGAAGACGGCCTCGCGCCTGTCGCCGTGGTGGTCAATCGGATCCATCCCGACTTCGGCACGCTTCAGACGGCCCCGGGCTCCGCGGCGGACCCTGCCCTCCGGGCCCTCTTTGCCAACCACGAGCGCCTCAGCGCCGCGGCGGCCAGGGAACGGTCGGCCTTGGCGGGTCTCGCGACGGCGGTCCCCTCGGCTCTGAGCTGCGTGCCCCTTTTCACCAGCGACGTCCACGATCTGGCAGGTTTGGGAGCCTTGGCCGATCGCCTGTTCCTTGGCGATGTATAACCTCGTGACGTGGCCCGCATAGTCGTCGCCAGTGACGTCGCGTTGTTGAGACGCGAGATAAGCGCTGTCGCCAAGGAGCCCGGCACCGAGATCATCGAGGTCGACTCGGCCCCCGCTGTGATCGAGTCCGCGAGTGAGAGGCCCCCGGATCTCGTGATCGCTGACATGCAGGTCGGCAACATGGGCGCCATGGCCCTGTGCCTCGAGCTACGCCTGCGCGAGTCCTACGGCGAGCTTCCGCGCATCGCCGTCCTAATGCTGCTGGACCGTAGGCCGGACGTGCATCTCGCGAAGCGCTCCGGGGCAGAGGGTTGGCTAGTGAAGCCGATCGATCCACTCCGCCTTCGCAGCGCGATCCGTCAGATCCTCAAAGGCGGGACCTTCGAGGACGACTCCTATCTGCCGGTGCCGAGCCGGGTGGACGAGCCTTCCGGCGAGCACCGCGCCGCCTCCCCGGCGCTCTGAGGTGGCTTCCCCCGAGGCCCACCCCCCACCAGAACGCCACCGCCCACGGTGGCCTTGGTCAAAGATGGCCGCAGCCGTTCACGGTCAAGACGGACGCCGGCACAGGCGAAACGGTGCCACCGAGCAGGAGCGAATGATCATCGAACGGCTCGCCGTGCTCCGTGACATGGAGGTGCGCGAGGTCATGACCCCGCGGGTCGACGTGGTCAGCCTCCAGATGCCGGTCAAGGCCGAGTCTGTGATCACGGCCGCTCGTGAGTCGGGCCACAGCTGCTTTCCAGTCGTTGGTGACGATCTCGACGATCTCGTCGGCGTCCTGTTCGTCAACGACCTGCTGCGAGCGACCCCACGCGGCGCCGGGAGCCCCCTCGCGGACCGATCTCCGATCGAGATCTCCAGACGCGTGCGCCAGCCACACGTCGTGCCCGAGTCGCGCCAGGTCCTCGAGGTGCTCTCCGAGATGCGAGCCCAGCAGCGTGGCTTCGCGGTCGTCGTCGACGAGTACGGGGGGGTAGCAGGAGTTCTCACCGTAAAGGACCTTCTTGAGCCACTGGTCGGCGAGATGCACGACGAGCTCGACGCTGGCGAGGATCCTGAGATCGTCCGTGTCGACACCAAGCGCTGGCTGCTGGATGGCCAGACCAGCGTCGACGATGTACGGGCAAGGCTCGGCATCGAATTGGCGGAGGGAAAGTACGTGACGGTCGGCGGCTACCTGTTCGATCGATTAGGGCACATCCCCGAGGAGGGCGAACGCTTGGCGGTAGATGGCTGGGAGCTGCGTGTCGTGGAGATGGACAGGCGTAGGATCGCGCAGGTTCTTGCAGTTGCTCCCATGGCAACACCCCCAAGAGTGCGATCAGACACGCACCATTCGGGCGGTACGGTCGAGAGCCCGAGCCATGATCGGCCCACAGATCCTGCTGAACGCCTGGGATAGACTTGCAAGGGCGCCGGGCTCTCGGCGGCCATCGGGCTGTGGCGCAGTTTGGTTAGCGCGCTGCGTTCGGGACGCAGAGGTCGGCGGTTCAAATCCGCCCAGCCCGACTTCATTCTGGCAGGTCCCGCCCCTTCGAGGTCTTCCTGCCCGCCGCCGCTGCGGTTCCATCGCGGTTCCATCGCGGGTGTGCTGCCCGAAGCGCCAGAGAAGCTCGCTCCCAACACCTCGGCTGCCTCCCGGTCTGCTGCCGAGCTGGCCTGTGCGTAGAGCTCGAGGGTGAGCCGGACGTCGGAGTGGCCGAGGCGCCGCTGGGCGGTCTTCACGTCCACGCCGGCGGCCACCATGATCGAGGCGTTGGTCCGCCGCAGATCGTGGAAGTTGGTGCCCCGAAGGCCGGCTGACTCGACGGCGGGGAGCCAGATCCTCTGGCGGAAGTTCTCTATGAAGAGGAGCCGGTTGTCAAGGCTCGGTCCCGCGGCGCCAGATCGGCGTGCTGTCGTCGAGCCGGGGTCAAGGGCGACGGGCGGAGCCCGGCGTCCCGGAGGGACCCGAAGGGCCCTTGAC
>JBOGFX010000170.1:0-5493 GCA_050743805.1 Acidimicrobiales bacterium | reverse complement strand
CTAATGGGCGTCACCTCCGTCACCGCCTCGACCGACGTGACTTCTCTGTGGTTTGGCTTGCCATATCGACCGCTTCGAGCTCGTGCGCGAGCGCGCCCCAGGGCTGACATGGCCAGCCTGATCCGCTAGGTAGAGCGCTACGCGCCACGCAGATCTCTTGCTGCCAGAACACGCGTCCGCGCGACCTCTCGCTATTGGTCACCGCGTCGGTCCCGGTCCCAGGCGGGTGTCGCACAAGTAGAGGAGAGCCTCCTCTACTCCCGCAGCCGATGACGGCCACGAGACGGCGAGGCCCGTTGGGACTGGTGGATACCTATCGGGGGGACGGTTCGCTGTTAACGCACCGCACTCCATCTACAAGAGCCCGATATCCGATCCTTCCACCACCTCGCATTTCGGTGGCCCGTGCGAGCTCTCCGCCGTCGCGACTAGGCGGCCTGGCCTTGACCTGATCTCGAGCCCCAACGGATAACTACCGCCATTTCTGGATGGCCGGGCCGCTGTCTACGACGACCTGTTGGCGCCGTTCACCCGGACGAAATCGTTGACGGCCTGGTAGGCCTCCACTGATTCACCGGCATCCCCCCAAAAGCCGTCAAGCACGTCGTATTTCAACGCGCCGATCCCGGCATAGTGGTTGTTAACGTCGGTGATCTCGAGCTCTCCGCGACCTGATGGCGCGAGCTTGGTGATCACCTCGAAGACGGAGCTGTCATAGCAGTACAGCCCCGTCACCGCAAGGGAACTCGGCGGCTTGTCCGGTTTCTCCACGATGCGCAACACTCGCCCGTCTCCATCCAGCTCGGGCACCCCCAAGTTACACAGGTGCTCATCGTTGGCTACTTCGCTTACCAAGATGCGCGCTCCGCTGGGATCAAGGCGAAACGCCTCGACACAGCCGGCGATCGACTTGCCAAAGATGTTGTCGGCCAGCATGACCACCACCGGGCCTTCGCCTATGAAGTGCTCGGCCAACCCCAGTGCCTGAGCGATCCCGCCCGGAGCGTCCTGGTAGGAGTAGGTGAGCAGCTCCAGCCCGAAGCCGCGACCGTTGCCGAGCAAGCGAAGGAAGTCCCCCTGGTGAGGGCCACCGGTCACCAGCATCACCTCGGTGACTCCGGCACTCACGACTGCTTCGATGGCCCAACAGATCATCGGCCGGTCGTGCACAGGCAGGAGGTGCTTGTTGGTGACGGTTGTGAGCGGGTGCAATCGTGACCCCGTTCCGCCGGCAAGGATCACTCCTCTCACGGACGACCACCATAGCCAGGGCGATCAGACCCACGTCACGACTGCGCAATCGGACCATAACGAGGCAGCGCGCAGCCATGCGAACCGGCTTTCCTCAACACAGAGCTCACTCTTTCCAGGCCTGAACCCAGTCCCCGGCGACCTGCCCCGAGACGACGTTGAGGCGCTTCCAGGTGTTGATGATCGCGATCGAGACCACCAGGACGCCCACGGCCTGTTCGTCGTAATGCTTAGTCACCGCGTCGAAGACCTCCTCGGGGATCGGGCCGGAGCGATCCGCCAGGCGAGTCGCCGCCTCGACCAACCCCAGGACAGCCTTCTCGGCGTCGTCGAAATAGGGGGAATCGCGCCAAGCCGCAAGGGTCGCAATCCTCTCATCGGTCTCACCCGCCTGCTTCGCCCCCCGGCCGTGCATGTCGAGGCGCCAAACCTGCCTCGGCCGCGGCCTTCTCCGTGGCCTTGCTGACTGCCTGCAGTGTCTCGAGAACCCCCGGCACCACCAGCACTGGGCTCTTCATCCGCACTCCCATTTGCTACCTCCTTGGTCAGATGACCCTCGTTGGTCACCCGGCTCTCGATCAGATAGACACTGCGCGACGCCTAGGTGTGACACCCTCGAGGCGGGCTCAACACCCCAGTACGGCAAGGCCCAGGCGCGCCCCGGTCACACAATGGGAGCGTCAGGGGTCATCAACACGAGCCCTCGGCCTCGAGGAAACGGATGGCATGGACGACATCGCACAGCTCAGCGCGACCTTTCAACAGGGGCGTCCTCGGCTCCGAGGCATCGCCTACCGGATGCTCGGCTCCGTGAGTGAATCCGACGACGCTCTGCAGAACGCATGGGGGCGGGCCAACAGCGCAGGGACCGAGGGGGTCGAGAACCTTGGGGCCTGGCTCACGACCATCGTGGTGCGGACCTGCCTCAACATGCTGCGCTCTCGGTCCATGAGGCGCGAGGAGCCTCTCGAACACGCGCTGCCAGATCCCATCGTCACCGCAGAGTCCGGCCCCTCCCCAGAGGACCAAGCCATGCTTGCCGACGCCGTCGGCCTGGCCTTGCAGGTCGTCATCGACACTCTGGGTCCCAACGAGCGTGTCGCGTTCGTGCTGCACGACCTGTTCGAGATCCCCTTCGAAGCGATCGCACCCATGCTGGAGCGCACCACGGAGGCCACCAGGCAGCTCGCGAGCCGGGCGCGCAGGCGGGTCAAGCAAGCCGATCTCCCGCCACGAGACCCGGACCCAACCCGCCAACGCGAGGCCGTCGACGCGTTCTTCGCGGCCGGTCGGGCCGGAGATCTCGGTGCCCTTGTGGCCGTGCTCGCGCCCGACGTCGTGCTCCGCACCGACGCGGCCTTCGGCCCGGTGAGGACCCCGGGGGTGGTTCGGGGCGCTGAGAACGTCGCCAGACATGCCCGCCTGGCTGCTGGGGGCGGTGGACAGCTTCACTCGGTTCTTGTGAACGGAGAGGCTGGAGTCCTGGTCACCCTTGGCGAGCGGCCGCACGCCCTCATCGCCTTCAGCGTGTCTGACGGGAAGATCCATCAGATTTTGGCGATCGCCGACCCTGTGCGCGTGGGGGCCCTAACGACACGTTGGCCCCGGCTCTGAGCCTTGCGGCAGGTTCGCGAGGCGGCGCCTCAGGAACTACCCGAACTCTGGCGCCGGGGCGTCCAGCGTCCCCGATCCCTCGACCAATCGACGCAAGGCAGCCGAGCAGTGCGGGTTGCCGATCGCCAACCCGGGGGGGCGCCGTAGCATGAGCCTAGATGTCACCACCGCGGTGACCCCAAGAACACGAGGATCGGGCAATGACAACAGAGGTGGAGCTGACCGAGAAGCAATGGAAGGAGCGGCTCAGCCCAGACCGTTTCGAGGTTCTTCGCAAGAGCGCCACAGAGCCGGCATGGTCCGGAAAGTTGCTCCACGTTGAAAGCGAAGGGCTCTTCAGGTGTGCGGGCTGCGGCCAGGTTCTGTTCTCAACCGAGAACAAGTTCGAATCCGGTTCGGGCTGGCCAAGCTTCGACCGGGAGCACGCTCCGGGAACGATCGAGCTTCACGACGATCGTTCCTTGTTCATGACCAGGACCGAGATCCGCTGCGCTCGCTGCGGCGGGCATCTTGGCCACCTCTTCGAGGACGGGCCCACCGAGACGCGCCAACGGTACTGCGTGAACTCCCTGGCTCTGGAGTTCACACCTACAGAGGCGGCCCAATAGATCTCTCTCGGTCCCAGCCGCTCGCGCGAGGCGGCGGGCCCTGCGGCCCGCCGCCTCGTATCTCAGTCGTATCCAAGGCGCTCTACCCGGCTGCAACCGCCTGACTGATCGCGGTCAGGGTCGAGAAGTTCAATGCGAGCGGCCCTCCCAAGGGCTGCACCTTCACGATGTTGCCGCTATAACCCGGGACCGAGTTGAGCCCGTCGATCCCAGCCGCGCTACCACCCGAGTTCAAGAAGCCGGCCAGGTAGGAGCCGACGGTCGACGGGTTCTCGGTGGTCAGTATCGGGGACTGGCTTTGGCTCGCCAGAACGCACCCGGCCAACGCGTCTGAGTAGAAGTCCCCACGAGCCACCAGGATCTGTCCCTTCCAACTGGTAGTGCCGGTCGTCGCGCCCCAGCCGAGGCCCGAGAAGTTCGCGCTCTGGTTGAGCTCGAAGTCAGCGAGTTTCTGAGCGGTGTCGGTGTAATCCTGGCCGGCAATCCGAATGACCGAGATGCCCATGCCCTGGATCGACGCCACATCGGCATCGGACACGGCCAACGGGCCGCCCAGGACGATCACCTGCTGGATTCCAAGGGCCGACAACCCCGTCTGTGCCTGGCTCGAGAGCGAGCTGGGGTCGGTCAGCAGGAGCGGGAACTGGTTGTTGTAGGCCATGACGCTTCCGGCCGTCGCATCCTGGAAGTTGGTCCCGGTCGCGACGATGGCCGTACGAAGCGCACCCGTCGCGCTCGGGGTGGCGGACTCGGCGCCAGTGGTGTCGTCGTAGGCGTTGTTGTACGCGCCGGACAGGTTCACAGCCTTGACGTTCGCCGTTCCCGGAGTCACCGCGATCTGCTCGGCCGTGTCGTACTGGGTCTGACCGAAGATGGGACCGGTGACCGTTATGTCCGAGCCCGTCGCGGTGGTCCCGCCACAGTTGTAGGCGGGGGTCGCCTCGACCTGGCTGATCGTGTTCTGGCTCACGGCCAGGGGGCCGCCCACCACGTACACGTTGGTGATGCCCTCGGTCTTGAGGGCCGACTGGGTCTCACTTGAGAGCTGGGCCGTCGGCGTCAGCAGGATCCCTGTCTTGAGGTATCCGGCCAGGTAGCTGGCCGCCAACGCGTCGGGGAAGTTCTGGTCCGTCGCCAGGATCACGGAATGATTCACCGGGCAGCTGCTCGGTGCCGGGTAGGCCGTCTCCAGCTCGGCGATCGCGGTGGCGTCCGCATCGGGGCCCGAGATGGCCGTGGCAACCGTTGGAGCGGCGTTGAACAGGACCAGACCCGTGGTCACCGAGGTCGTCTCGCCCGTGCAAGCCGTCCCGCCCGCCGAGATGGCGGCGGTGGCCGGCCCCGAGGCGGGAGGTGCCGTCACCCCGATGCCGGCCAGGGTGTAGGTGGCCGCAGCGGTCGACGGCGTGCTTATGGGAACGCTCAGCTCGCTCGTGCTGACGAGGGTCGGCGTCCCCAGCACCGCCCCGCTCCCGCTGCTCGCGGTCGCCGTGCCAGGACCAGTGAAGGTGAAACCGTTCGCGCTCACGCAGATGTCACCTTTGAGCGCGCCCGCCGCAGACTCGGTCACCACGATGTTGGAGATGGTCCCCGAAGCGGTGTCGGTCACGTACACCGTCGGGCTGTTGGCCGTCACGCTCGCGTTGCCCTTGTTCTGGACGATGGCGTTGGAGGGAGTCACTGGGGCCGCTGTCGCACCGATGTTGGTGGCAGTGGCCAGCGCCACCGATCCGATGGCCGCCGCGGAGCCGACGTTGTAGCTGATGCCCGAGATGGTCACCGTAAAGGTGTCTGTCGTGGCGCCTGCGTCAGAGGGCGTGGGGAATATCAGGCTGACCTGGTCGTCAAATGATGCAGCGCATCCGGTGTCACCGGTGATCTGACCGGCGTGAACCGTGATGGTAGGAGGCGTATCTGCTGCAGCGTCGCCGCTGACCGCGACCGCGCTGACCGTCGGCAGCGAGGCGAAGGACACCGAGTCGTTTGTGCTGCAGTTGTTGGTCGTCGCACCGTTCGGAGT
>JBOGFX010000169.1:0-2186 GCA_050743805.1 Acidimicrobiales bacterium | reverse complement strand
AGGCCGAGACCGCTTCCACCGCGGACCCGTCAGGGCCGACGAGGCGGTAGGGACAGAGGGGATCGTCGGTCTCGACGAGCCGGCCGACACGGGCCACGACCATCGTCGGTTCGGCTGTGCGGCGCCCAGCGGGTTCCATGAGCCGATGTGTCTAGCACAGATCGGCGGCTCGCAACCCGAACAGATCTAGGGCTTGGCCAGGGAGTTCCTCGTGCTGAGTTCAGTCAACACGTGCAGCGCGTCGGCGGTGACGACGACGTCGGTGAGGTCGAGCGTTTCGAGGAGCGGGCGGAAGACGGTGGCAAGTAGCCGGGGGGGAATCTCGCCCCCCCGGCTCTCTCAGAACCGGACGTGAACGTCTCCGCTCATCCGGCTCCCACAGCTCGGCTTCAGGTGTTCGGGCGACAGCCCCCAGTGGGTGAAGAGCAGCGGCTCTCTGCTGATGACCTCATTGAGCCACCGCCACGCCCTCCGGGGACTGCGCCGGAGTCGCTTGTACTTGTGCAGAGCCCATCGAACCAGGTGCTGGTTGATGCGCCGTACGAGGAAGTCCAGCTCAGAGCGGTAGAAGGCTCCGTAGTAGCTCACCCAGCCCCGCACCAGGGAATTGATCTCCCTTGCGATGCTGGACAGGTCCGCTCCGCTCCACAGTTTGAGGCGCCACGCTCTGATGCTCTCGCTGATCGCCTTCTTCGCTTTGGCGCTCATAGCCGGAGAGAAGCTCTGGAAGAGTCCTCGTGGGCCATCGGCCTTGCGAGCCCTGAAGGAGTACCCAAGAAAGTCGAAGCTGGTGTGCTCGGCCTCCTTGGTGCGGTTCGAGTCCTTGCAGTACACGATCCGCGTCTTCTGGGGGTGCAGCGTGAGTCCGACGGACCCCAGCCTTTTGGCGAGTGCAGCGAGGAGCCCAGTTGCCTGTTCCTCAGTTGCGCAGTGGATCACCGCGTCATCCGCGTAACGCTCGAACGGACAGTCCGGGTACTCCCGGGCGAGCCACATGTCGAACGCGTAGTGCATGAAGAGGTTTGCCAATATGGGTGAGATCGGAGAACCCTGCGGGGTACCCTGCTCTCTCTCGTACAAGGTCCCGTCTACCCTCTTGATCGGCGCACGAAGCCACCGGTCGACGTAGAGCAGGACCCAGCGCTCTTGGGTGTGGTGCACAACCGCCTTGACCATGAGGTCCCACGGCACGCTGTCGAAGAACTTCTGGACGTCTAAGTCGATAGTCCAGTCGTACTTCCAGCAGCGCTTGCGGGCTGCGGTCAGCGCATCGTGGGCGCTACGCCCACGGCGGTAGCCGTAGCTGTCGGGATGGAAGATCGGCTCGAGCTTCTCTTCGAGCAGCATCGCTGCTGCGGTCTGGGCCACCCGATCTGCCACGTTTGGCACACCGAGGGTCCTTACCCCGCCGTCGGACTTCGGTATCTCAACGGCCCGCACCGGTCCGGGCATGTAGCTGCCAGCGCTCATCCGGTTCCACAGCACGTAGAGGTTGTTCCTCTCGTTCGCTGCGAACTCGGCGATGCCGACTGCGTCCACCCCCGGCGCCCCGGCGTTGGCCTGGACCTTCTTCCACGCCCGGTGAACCAGGCGCTTTTCAATGCCAAACGACTTCACCTTCTGCTTCGGCTTGCTCGGCGACTCCTTCCCAAACGGGTTGGTCCCCTCACTCCCCTGAGCTGCCCGGCCCCTTTGCTCTGGCTCCATTACAGCGCCTTCATCGCTCATACGGGCCGGTCCGCCCCTGTGCCTCGCATCGGTACTCTGCCCCTTGTGGTTCCTGCCACTTGGGGTCCTCCCTCTTGCGGCCAGGGGGCGCAACCGCCACCCATTTCTACTGACCGTCGGTATCGAGGCGACAGGTTCTCCTGTTCCCTGCCAGCGCCTGCGACGAGCTCACGCCACCTATACACCGGGCACCACCAGGCGGGCAAACAGGTCGCCTCCCGGCTGAGGGCAGGCACACGACCCGCCGTTGTCCCGGGGACGAAATCAACCCCCGGTTTCGATGCCGTCTGACCTTCTCGATGCATCAGCAGTGGTTCACTCACGTTCGTCTTCTCGTCGCACACCTGACCCGCTGGTTGCGAGCCTTTTCCGCAGTCGCTTCCCACCCCGGCTCTTGACCGACATGACACTGCGGCGGTTTGGGATCTCCGCCTGCACGGCGAACCCGGAGGGTCTTC
>JBOGFX010000168.1:0-4759 GCA_050743805.1 Acidimicrobiales bacterium | reverse complement strand
AACAGCAACTGCGCCATGCGCAGCTGGCCACCATGGCAGGCCTGCCAGAAAGCCTCGTCGAGGCCCTCCTGGGGCGGAGGGTCGGCCTCGAGGGGAGCTTCGACCTGCTCGTGCTTGCCGAGGGCGGCAGCCAACCACAGCTGGTCGACGGCGGCGCCCCGCGCCAGGAGAAGGCGGGCCACGTGCCAGCAGCCGTAGCCGACAGCATCGCTGAGCGGGCCTCACCGGCGATCGACGCGCCTGGCGCCTCGATGTCCGCACCGCCATCGATCAGTGCGGCTGCGACGTCGACGTCATCGTTGCTGGCTGCCCAATGCAGCGGCGTCTCTGAAGGCCCCTCGGCGCTAGGTGCGCTCGGGTCGGCTCCCGCGTTGATCAGCAAACCCACTACCGCCGGGCCGTTGGGAAAGTATCCGGGCCAGTGAGTGACCACATGCAGCGGCGTGCGCCAGGTCTTCCGTCGCGCCGCGATCCGTGCGTTCGCCAGGCCCGGATGCTCGTCGAGCAACAGGGACAGCTTGTGTAGGGCGCCGGATTCGATGGCTGCGGTCAGGTGGACGGCGAGGGGGTCGTGAGCAGTGAGGGTGATGGGGGTAGCCGAGCCAGTCATCGTCGGGGAGTGTCTCCTCGGGGATCAACGGTGTGCGTCAACCGGTGGTTCTGCTCCGGTGGGGAGCCCCGTCGGTCCGCGGCGAGGTGTGCCGGGCGCTGACCGGCGCCTGTGTTCGGTTTCGGGTTCGGTCGAGTGGGGCGTGCAGGGCGGTGACATCCGCTTCGGCGAGACGTTCCAACAGCCCGCCGGCCAGGCGCAGCAGCTCCTGCTCGACCGGCGAGAGCTCATCGGCCATGGCTGCAGCCAGCCAGGCGTCGCGCTGGCGGACGTCCTCGCGAATAGCTCGACGACCGTCGTCGGTGATGGTGAGCAACGATCGTCGTCCGTCTTCGGCATCGGGCCGCCGGACGACCAGCCCGGCTGCTTCGAGGGCGGTGAAGTTGCGGGTGAGCGACTGGGGCTGGACACGCTCCGCGCCGGCCAGATCACCTGGGCTCATCGGACCGCGGCTGCGCAGAAGGGCCAGCACGGTGAGCTGCAGGAGGGGCTCGCCTTGTTCGGGTCGCTCCAGGCGGAGTCGCCGGGAGAGCCGGGTGACCCCTCGCCGCAGGTCTGCAGCTTTGTCGAGCAGGTTGTCGCTCTCCACAGTCCTACGCTAACACGTACTAACATTTCCCGGAGACAGCGGCTAATCGATGTATTGAGGTATGAGTAGTACGTTCGAACGTATGAGTTTGGCGTGTTGGGTGCCGTCGCAGCGCAACCCCGGGATTGGGGCGTCGAGAACCGGCCAGGCCGTCGCGTTGCTGCGAGCCGAGCTGGAGCGGCCGCACAGCCCCGAAGGTGATCCCGGCGCTCAGCTGGCCCTCTGTCGGGGGATGCGGCCGGTGGGCGTAAGCAATCCATTCTAGAAGGGATTGGTTACAGATGGCGGTGGACCAACTTAGCCGTGTGTTCGACGCTCTTGCGGATCCGACGCGACGGGAAATCCTGGCCAGCCTTGCGGAGGGTGAGGCCAGCGTCGGTGAGCTCGCCGCTCCCTTCGCCATGTCCCAGCCGGCGATCTCGCGACACCTAAAAGTCTTGGAGACCGCGGGGCTGGTATCGCGCTCCCGGCGGGCGACCGCCCGGCTCAGCCGCCTGGAGGCCGAACCGTTGCTCGAGGTCACCGCGTGGCTTGCCCGTTATCAGCGGTTCTGGGACGAAAGTTACGAACGGCTCGACGAATTGCTCGCTGCGATGCAGTCCCGAGACAAGAGCCGCCAGCGCCGTCTCGCGGCCGAGCCGGAGAAGGGAAGCGCAAGTGGAAAAGACTGAGATCAACGCTCCCGCCGGCATCCCCCAGGTGGTCGTCACGCGGGCCTTCGAGGCTCCGGTCGAGCTTGTCGTTCGAGCGCATCTTGACCCTGAGCTCGTCGTCCTGTGGCTCGGTCCTCGTGAGCTGACCACGACCATCGATCGCTACGAAATTCGAGACGGCGGCAGATGGCGGTATGTCCAACGGGATCCCGAAAGAATGAGTACGGCTTTCACGGTGTCTTCCATGGCGAGCCATCGACGTCTGGAATAGTCCAGACGTTCGAGTACGAGGGTGCACCCGGGCACGTGAAGTTGGACACGACCACCTTCGAAGTACGCAATGACAAGACCGTCGTTCGTACGATTTGTAGCTTTCCGAGCCTTGAAGACCGTGACCGGATGGTCGCCACCGGCATGGAAAGAGGACTGGTTGACTCCGGAGACCGCCTCGCCGCCCTACTCGCGAGGCTCGCGGGTCCTCCTCGACCGAGATCGTGGGACGACTTACCTCCATTCCGACTTCGGTGGAGGTGCTCGTGGGGTTCCGATTAGTTGAATCCAAATTCGTATCTAGGGGAGCAGACGATGAGAAAAGTAGTGCTCGGATTAAATATGACTCTCGAGGGCTTCACGGGAGGCCCCGCGGGGAACTCGACTGGATGTTCCCGCAATTTAGGGAAGGCTACATGCGGTCCACGGCAGAAGCGCTTGGCGAGATCGACACCTTCCTTATGGGTCGCGTCGCCTACGAGGGCGTGGCTCCGTACTGGCCGAATGCCACGGACGAGATCGCACCGATCATGAACGAAGCTGTGAAGTAGGTGTTCTCCACCGCCCTCACCGAGGCCGAATGGAGCAACACCAAAGCCGTCACATGATCCGCTGAAATTGATAGACGAGCTCAAGGGGCACCCCGGGGGGAACATCGGGATAGCAGGCGGGTCGCGGTTCGCTCAGTACATTATTCAGGCAAACCTGATTGATGAGTATCGCTTGGCGATCCACCCCGCCGCCCAGGGAGCCGGACTGCGGCTGTTCCTCGGACCTCATTCGCTAGCCCTGAGTCAGTCCCAGATTTTCGATGGTGGGCTTGTTGTCAATACCTACCTCCGCTCAGGCCGCTGACGGAACGATTCAAATGGGTCAAAGCTCGTCTCGAACAAACGTCTCCATGTGCTCCTATTCACTGCACCTCGGAAAAGAGGCGACTCAGGCGGTGGCGGTCATTGGACGCTGCCAATCACCGATGGGATCAACTTCGCCCGGCCGGGTGCGTAGGCGGACCCGAGCAGATGCATGACGGAGGGCCGCACTGACCGCATCGAGAGGTCGGGAATGATCGTCCAACTTCTCTCAGGTCGCTGGACGCTTGCCGTCCTGGTCGAACTACAGAACGGAGGCTGCCGTTACCAGGACCTCGACCAAGTCCTCGACGGTGGCTCGCACAAGGTGCTCACCGACACGCTCAGACGGGCTGAACGCGATGGTTTAGTCGTACGCCACCTCGATCCCGGTCGCTCGACACCGCCACTCTCTACCACCTGACCGACCTCGGCCGGTCTCTCGACGAGTCGCTCACGGCCCTCGAACGATGGTTCGATGCCAACTGGTCGGACACAGAAAAGGCTCGGCAGCAATGGAACGAGCGGAAAGCTTCGATGATCGTGAACCCCCGGACCACCGAACGCCAGTCGGCCTCGTCCCGTGTATAGGTACACACGACTGAGGGTCTTCTCGACGCGACTTGACCTTGACGCTGGGTGAGGGCGCACGCTGGTCAGGCAAGTGTCGTGTCGGTGAGGAGCAAGCACGTGGAACAGATGGGCATCGGAGAGTTCGCCAGGATCTCCCGGCTGTCGGCCAGAGCGTTGCGGATCTACGACGAGCTGGGTCTGCTGCCGCCAGCACGGGTGGACGAGGACTCCGGTTACCGCTTCTACGAGCCCGGCCAGCTCAAGCAGGCTCGCCTGATTGCGGCGTTGCGCCAGCTGCATTTTCCGCTAGCCGAGATCAAGGCGGTCCTGCCGCTCGAGCCGGTCGATGCGGCGGAGCGTGTCCGCCAGTTCTGGGATGGGATCGAGAGCAAACACTCGTCCCTCCGTGCGCTCGCGACCTACCTGATCGACGAGCTGAGCGGAAAGAGGCCCGCCATGTACGAAGTCGCCACGAGGGAGATACCCGAGCGGAGCCTGCTGTGCGTGAAGCGAAACGTCACCAGCGAGAAAGCGGCCTGGGCGTTCGGCAAGGAGTTCATCGCCCTGCTCCGGCACTACAAGTTCCCCCAGATCGAGGGACGCGCCGGTGCGTTTTTTTGCATCTACTGGGGTGAGGTCAGCGAGGACAGCGACGGTCCGATGGAGTGGTGCCGTCCCGTCCCACCAGAGGAGGCGGAGGTGCTCGTCGCCCGCTGCCCGGAGTTGACCCTGCGGACCGAGCCCGCACACGGGGAGGCGTTCGTGCCGATCGGCGATGGCCAGATCGACGGCGCCGCCTGGCAAGTGGTCGGACGGTCGCTGGAAGCGTGGCCAGCAACAGCACAACGTCGACGTACGCTTGGCCGCTCTCGGCTTGCGGATCACCTATCTCCCCAGCGAAGTCGGGCAGGACACCTACCAAGACTTCGCGATCCCCTTCACCGGGCAGGTGCACCGATGTCGGCGGTCGTCGGCGCCCACTCATTGACCAAGCGCTTCGGTGAGGTCGGAGCAGTCACCGACCTCTCATTTGCGTTGGAGGCCGGCACGATCACCGGCTTTCTCGGCCCCACGGCGCGGGCAAGACGACGATGCTGCGGATGCTCCTGGGTCTGGTCGCGCCGACGAGCGGCCGGGCGCTGGTGTTCGATCACCCGTACGCGGCGTTGCCGCGTGCCGCGTTGCGGATCGGTGCCGTGCTGGAGGCGACCGA
>JBOGFX010000167.1:0-10134 GCA_050743805.1 Acidimicrobiales bacterium | reverse complement strand
AGCGCCTACACGGTTATTGCGGAGACATCCCGCCGGCAGAGTTCGAGGAAGCGTTCTACGCTGCCCAGCAGACCGACCAGTCATTGGTTGGAATCCAATAAATCGAGTCTCCATCGAACCCAGGGTGGTTCATACCCCGTTCGGCCCGATGGTGGCCAGATGGCCCCGCGGTTGGCGGTCGAGAAATGCGATTTCGGCAGGGGTGAGGGTCAGGACCGCCACCCTAGAACCTCGAGTATGGCTGAGGTCAAGAGGAGACCTGGGCCCTCCCAAGAGCTCAGCGTGGGCGACGTTGCCGCCCGTAGTGCAGTCAGCGTCTCTGCGCTTCACGTCTATGAGTCCAAGGGCCTGATCCACAGCATCCGAACCGGCGGCAACCAGCGCCGCTACCCGAGAGCGGTGCTGCGCCGGATCGCTTCATCCGAGCCTCTCAGGCCGTCGGCATCCCACTGCGGGCCATCAAAGAGGCGCTCGACCGCTTGCCCGACAGGCGGACCCCTACGCGCAGGGACTGGGAGCGGCTCTCGTTCGGTTGGCGCAATGACCTCTACCAACGCATAACCTCACTCCAGCGTCTTCGAGACCACCTGACCGGATGCATCGGCTGCGGCTGCCTTTCCCTCGGCCTCTGCAAGCTCGTGAACCCGAAGGACATTCTCGGAGAGCAGGGACCGGGAGCGCGCAACCTCTGAGGTCGCGCTGGATCCAAACTGGGCCAGCACCTTAGGGGCCAAAGTTGAACGCCACCGCTCTGTGACGGTCCCTCTACGTGAGCGAGAGAGCGGCCGCCCTCAGCGGCAGCCCCCCTCTGGCCCGCGACACCTTGGGAGCGCAAGCCCGTGGGTTGTGCCATCGCAAGCACATGATCCTTGAACGCAAATGCTCCCTGGATTACGGCGACGCATGGCCTCGGATACTTCCTGAATCGTGATGGGGAGCCGATGCTCTCGTCTCGTGGGACCCAGGTCAACAGGAACGATCAATCATCAGTTTGGGTGATGAATCCGACATCGTTGTTGCGCAGCTGGTATCTTCCGGCATCTTTGTTGGAACCGGGGGCACAGCGACGCGGTCCATGTTGAGGAACAACCAACGCAGGTGCGCACTGGCGACCAACGCGAAGTGCAACGGTGGAGCGCCCCATCGTGGCTTGGGGTGGTGTTTGCTGGCCGTGGTGGTCGGTCTCGCTCCGATAGCCGCGGCCGAATGGTCGCCTGCCCAGGCCGGTGCCGCCACTTCGAGCTCGACTTGGACGGAGCTCAGCCCATCTGCCAGCCCGTCAGCTCGCGTCGGCGCACTCACCGCCTACAACCCCACCACAGGGAACGTCGTACTCTTCGGAGGCGATAGCGTCACCCCCGCAGGACCGGGAGAGATCGCTATCATCGGCGGCCTCAGCGACACCTGGACGTGGAACGGCACAACCTGGACGCAACTGAGCCCGCCCAACACTCCAGACTCCGCCGACACGATGGCATACGACCCGGCCACCGGGAACATCGTGCTGGTTGGATTTGGTTCGAACAACGACCCGAACAACGATGCAACCTGGACCTGGAACGGCACCACCTGGACGCAGCTGAACCCGCCCGCGAGTCCCCCAGAACGTTTCGGGGCCTCGATGGCATACGACCCAGCGACCGGGAACATCGTGCTCTTCGGCGGCACCAACACCATCGGGTTGACCTCACAGGATCTCAATGACACCTGGACCTGGAACGGCAACACATGGACCCAGGCAAGTCCTTTGACGAGTCCCAGCCCTCGCGCGGGTGCCTCCATGGCATATGACGCGAGCAGCGGCAACCTGGTGCTCTTCGGGGGAGAGGACGACGACCTGAACCGGCTGGGCGACACGTGGACCTGGAACGGAACCGACTGGACCGAGCAAAGCCCCTCAGTCAACCCGAGCCCCGGATCCGGAGCCATGACCGAAGACCCCGTGACCGGGGACCCGGTCCTGTTCGCACCGGACGCGAAGACCTGGACATGGAATGCGGGCAACTGGACCCAGCAGAGCTCGACAACCAGCCCCTCTGAGCGCGTGGGCGCGGCCGTTATCGGGGACCCGGCCACGGGCAACGTTGTCCTCTTTGGTGGCTTGTCTCTTGCACAGGACAACTTCGGCGGCCTGAACGACACATGGACCTGGAGCCAGAACGCGGCCTCGGGCGTCGTCCGTATCTATGGCACGGACGCGATCGGAACAGCAATCGCAATCTCTCAAGCCCGATTTCCAGAGGCAGGCTCGGCCGGCGCGGTGGTGCTGGCCCGTTCGGACTACTTTTCGGATGCTCTTGCCGGCGGGCCCCTCGCAGCCAAGCTCGACGCCCCGCTCCTGCTCACTCCGGGGGCGTCGCTCAGTGCCTCGCTCGACCCAAGGGTGTTGACCGAGATCCAAAGGGTGCTGCCGGCGGGCGGGACGATCTACGTCCTGGGGGGCAATCTGGCCCTGAGCCCGTCGATCGACACCACCTTGACCGGGCTCGGGTTCCACGTCGTGCGTGAGGCCGGTGCAGATCAGTACGCGACCGCCGTTGACATCGCGGAAGCGATCGGAGACCCGAGCACGATCTTCGAGGCCTCGGGGCTGAGCTTCTACGACTCGGTCTCCGCCGTGCCGGCCGCAGTCGAGTCGCACGGAGCAATCCTTCTGACCCAAGGGGCGACCCAGGCGCCAGAGACGGCCGCCTATCTGGCGGCCCATCCGTCAGACCAGCGCTACGCGATCGGGGGCCCGCAGGCGGCTGCGGGTGCCGACCCGTCCGCCACTCCCGTCTTCGGTTCGGACCTCTACGGAACCTCGGCCGCGGTCGCCACGCGCTTCTTCCCCGATGCCACCACCTTCGGGGCCGCAACCAGCGCCTGGTTCAGCGACGCGTTGGCGGCGGGCCCGTTCTTGGGAGCCCAGGGCGCCCCGATCCTCTTCGTGCCTCC
Source organism: Acidimicrobiales bacterium (assembly GCA_050743805.1). Lineage (GTDB taxonomy): Bacteria > Actinomycetota > Acidimicrobiia > Acidimicrobiales > RAAP-2 > Palsa-461. The sequence goes on along the minus strand of JBOGFX010000167.1, from coordinate 7,197 downwards.
ATCCGGACCCCTTCCCCCCGCCATCTCTCAGTACTTGGCCACCGTGGCGCCTGGCCTCACGGGGGGGACCCTTTTCGGTGGCCCCTTGGCCGTAGGGAACGACGTGCTCGCCGACCTCGACGCTGCGTTGTGAGCCCGCGTTGATCGATTTTGAGCGCTGACGGGTTCACCCTCTAGAGCCGGTCGCGAGCGAGCTGTCGAGCTCGTATAGCTGGCAGGCGAACATGGTCGGAGTGCACCGGTCGTCGTGTATCCTGGCAGCACTGCTCGGGCCAGCGTCGTCCCTTGCGGCCGGGCTCTCTAAGTCGATAGGGGGCCGAGCGCGCGTCACCGCTTCGGCGGGATTCGGACCGGAGGACGACCATGGAGGCCAAACCAAGGCGACAGGGCCTGTACGACCCCGCCTTCGAGCACGACGCATGCGGTGTCGGCTTTGTCGCGGACCTCTCCGGGGAGTCCAGCCACTCTCTCGTCCGCCAGGCGATGTCGGTCTTGGAGCACCTCGCTCACCGAGGTGCCTCGGGCGCCGAGGCCGACACCGGTGACGGCGCCGGGCTGACAGTCCAGCTACCCCACCGGTTCTTCGAGAAGTCCGCCTCGCAAGGCGGCTTCGAGCTACCGCCACCTGGCTCCTACGCCGCCGGCTGCGTATTTCTGCCGACGGAGAGGGACGAGGCCGCCAAGGCCCGTGATCAGGTCGAGGTCCTGGCCAGGGGCGAGGGCCTCGGGGTTGTCGGATGGCGGACCGTCCCGGTCGACGACCGCTCTCTGGGGGCCACGGCCCGCCGCACCCAACCGCGGGTCGAACAGGTCTTCGTGGCCCGTCCTCACCCCACTGAGGCGGGGGACCCCATGGATCTCGACCGCAAGGCGTTCACCCTCCGCAAGCAGGCCGAGCACCACATCGACCGTATCTATTTCCCCTCGTTGTCGACTCGGACGATCATCTACAAAGGCATGCTCACCGGCCACCAGCTGGACGAGTACTACCCGGACCTCGCAGACGAGCTGTTCGAGTCCAAGCTCGCGGTGGTCCATTCGAGGTTCTCGACCAACACCTTCCCGAGCTGGCCGTTGGCCCATCCCTACCGTTACATGGCCCACAACGGCGAGATCAACACGATCCGGGGGAACCGCAACTGGATGGCTGCCCGTGAGGCGCTGCTGGAGAGCGACCTGATCGACGGGGACATGTCGCGCATATTCCCTGTGTGCACCCCGGGGGCCAGCGACTCGGCCACCTTCGACGAGGTGCTCGAGCTCCTCCACATGGGAGGCCGCTCCCTTCCCCACGCGGTGCTGATGATGATCCCCGAGGCGTGGGAGAACCACAGGACCATGGACGCGCAGCGACGTGCCTTCTACCGGTTCAACTGTGCCCTCATGGAGCCCTGGGACGGCCCCGCCGCGGTCGTGTTCACAGACGGTCGCCAGGTCGGCGCTGTCCTGGATCGCAACGGCCTACGTCCAGCACGCTATTGGGTCACCGACACGGGCCTGGTGGTGCTCGCGAGCGAGGTGGGGGTCTTGGACATCGCGCCCGAGCACGTCGTGCGCAAAGGCCGGCTGCAGCCCGGGAGGATGTTCCTGGTCGACACCGGCGAAGGCCGCATCGTCGACGACTCCGAGATCAAAGCAGAGCTTGCCACCGCCCATCCATACGCGGACTGGCTCGCAAAGGACCAGGTGCACCTGGACGACCTTCCTGCGAGGAAGATGCTCACCCCACAGCACGCGAGCGTCGTCACCCACCAGAGGCTCTTCGGCTACACGACCGAGGAGCTGAGGATGCTCGTGAGCCCCATGGCCCGCGACGCAAGCGAGCCGATCGGCTCCATGGGGTCCGACGCGGCGATAGCGGTCCTTTCGGAACGGCCCCGCAATCTCTACGACTACTTCACTCAGCTCTTCGCGCAGGTGACCAATCCTCCGCTCGATGCGATCAGAGAGGAGATGGTCACATCGCTGTCGGTGACCGTTGGACCTGCGGGTAACCTGCTCGACGTCCGCCAGGGCAGCTGCCGACAGATCGTCATGCCCTATCCGGTGATCGACGGGGCTGATCTCGCCAAGCTGATGTACATAAACGAGCACGGAGAGACCGAGGGGTTCCGCGCGTTCACCATCGACGGGCTGTTCGATGTGAGGGAAGCCGGGGAGTCGCGACGACCTACGGCGCAGGGCGGACGGGCTCTCGAAGAGGCGATCGCCAAAGTTCGCGACAAGGTCTCTGTGGCCATAGAGAACGGCGCGAACGTGATCATCCTGTCGGATCGGAACTCGACCCGTGAGCTCGCGCCGATACCGTCGCTCTTGCTCGTGTCCGCGGTGCACCATCACCTGGTCCGGACCAAGCAGAGGACCCAGGTCGGGCTGGTCGTCGAGTCCGGTGACGCGAGAGAGGTCCACCACATCGCGCTGCTCATCGCCTACGGAGCGGCCGCGGTCAACCCGTACCTCGCTCTGGAGTCGATAGACGACCTGATCGCGAACGGGCGGCTGTCGGGTGTCACCCCGCGCCAGGCTCGTGAGAACTACCTCAAGGCTGCCTGCAAGGGTGTCCTCAAGATCATGTCCAAGATGGGGATCTCAACCGTCGCCTCCTACACCGGCGCTCAGGTCTTCGAGGCGATCGGCCTCGACCTTGCGGTGGTCGACGAGTACTTCTCGGGCACCACCTCTCGCATCGGCGGGGTCAAGCTCGACGTGATCGCGGCCGAGGTCGCCGACAGGCACCACCGCGCCTACTACGACAGGCCGGCCGAGCTGGCACACAAGGAGCTGGAGGGCGGCGGCGAGTACCAGTGGAGGAGGGACGGCGAGCACCACCTCTTCAACCCCCGCTCCGTGTTCAAGCTCCAGCACGCCACGCGCTCCAAGCGCTTCGATATCTTCTCGGAGTACACCAAGGCGGTCGATGACCAGTCCGAGAAGCTCGCCACATTGCGTGGACTGCTGGCAATGAAACCGCTGCCGCAAGGACCGATCCCCCTCGACGAGGTGGAGCCGGCTTCATCGATCATGAAGCGCTTCTCGACCGGCGCCATGTCCTACGGCTCGATCTCCGCCGAGGCGCACGAGACCCTGGCGATCGCCATGAACAGGATCGGTGGTCGCTCGAACACGGGCGAGGGCGGAGAGGACCCGAGACGCTTCATCCTCGACGAGAACGGTGACAGCCGGCGCAGCGCGGTGAAGCAGGTGGCCTCTGGCCGCTTCGGGGTCACCTCGGAATACCTGGTCAACGCCGACGACCTCCAGATCAAGATCTCCCAGGGGGCAAAGCCGGGCGAGGGCGGCCAGCTGCCGGGGACCAAGGTTTGGCCCTGGATCGCCCGCACCCGCTTCTCGACCCCGGGGGTGGGCCTCATCTCCCCGCCGCCGCACCACGACATCTACTCGATCGAGGACATCGCTCAGCTCATCCACGACCTGAAATCGGCCAACCCCAAGGCCAGGGTCCACGTGAAGCTCGTAGCCGAAGTGGGCGTGGGGACCGTCGCCGCGGGCGTCGCCAAGGCTCATTCCGACGTGGTCCTGATCTCGGGCCACGACGGGGGCACCGGAGCCGCGCCCCAGACCTCGATCAAGCACGCGGGCATCCCGTGGGAGCTGGGGCTCGCCGAGACCCAGCAGACCCTCATGGTCAACGGCCTGCGAGACCGCATCGTCGTCCAGGTCGACGGCCAGCTCAAGACCGGCCGCGATGTCGTGATCGCCGCGCTCTTGGGCGCGGAGGAATTCGGGTTCGCGACGGCGCCGCTGGTCGTCTCGGGCTGCATCATGATGCGGGTCTGCCACCTCGACACCTGCCCGGTCGGCATCGCAACCCAGAACCCGCAGCTGCGCAAGCGCTACACCGGCACTCCCGAGCTCGTGGTCACCTTCTTCGAGTACATAGCAGAAGAGGTCCGCCAGCACCTCGCCGCCCTCGGGCTGCGCTCCATCGACGAGGCGGTCGGACGCTCCGACCTGTTGGAGACCGCCCAGGCCGTCGAGCACTGGAAGGCCGCCGGCCTTGACCTGTCCGCGGTGCTGGCCCAGGTCGACTCCCCATACGACACCGACGTGCGCCAGAGACGTCACCAGGACCACGGCTTGGAGCGGGCCTTGGACCACGTGTTCCTCGCCGATTGCGCCGCCGCAATCGCAGACGGCACGCCGGTGCGAAAGGAGCTCGCGATCACCAACGTGGACCGAAGCGTCGGGGCTCTCCTGGGGTACGAGATCACAAGGGCACGGGGCTCAGCCGGCCTGGAGGAGGGGACCATCGATCTCAGCTTCTCGGGCTCCGCGGGACAGAGCTTCGGGGTCTTTGTGCCAAAGGGCGTGACCATGCGTCTGTTCGGCGACGCGAACGACTATTTCGGCAAGGGCCTCTCCGGGGGTCGCCTGGTGCTGCGCCCGCCGGTCGGCTCGCCCTTCGTGGCCGAGGACCAGATAATCGCGGGCAACGTCGTCCTCTACGGGGCAACGGGGGGCGAGGCCTTCATACGAGGGCAGGTGGGAGAGCGGTTCTGCGTCAGGAACTCCGGAGCCCTGGCCGTCGTCGAAGGGGTCGGTGACCACGGATGTGAGTACATGACCGGCGGACGGGTCGTGGTGCTCGGAGAGACCGGGCGCAATTTTGCCGCGGGCATGTCCGGGGGCGTCGCCTACGTCTACGACCCGAACCGGACCTTCGTCGAGCAGCTCAACACCGGCCAGGTCGACGAGGAGCCCCTGGACGAAGCCGACCTCACCTGGCTGAGGTCGGTGGTCGTCCGTCATGGAGAGGAGACCGAGTCACAGGTCGCCCGCCGGATGCTCGGTGACTGGAAGAAGGCATCGGCGGAGATCGTCAAGGTGATGCCCAAGGACTACAAGCGGGTGCTCGAGGCGACAGCCAGGGCGCAGGCAGAGGGGACCTCGGTCGACGCAGCGGTCATGGCCGCCGCCCATGGGTAAGATCAGCGGCTTCTTGGAGTTCCCCCGCGAGCTCCCGCGCCGACGCCCGATACCGGTGCGCATCCGAGACTGGCACGAGGTCTACGAGCCCTTCGAGACCGAGAAGGCCGAGCGCCAGGGTGGCCGCTGCATGGACTGCGGGGTGCCGTTCTGCCAGGAAGGGTGCCCCCTAGGCAACCTGATACCTGAGTGGAACGACCTGATCTGGCGGCACAACTGGTCGGACGCGATCGAGCGGCTGCACTCGACCAACAACTTCCCCGACTTTACCGGGCGTCTTTGCCCAGCGCCGTGCGAGGCAGCCTGCGTGCTCGGGATCAACTCGGACCCGGTCACCATCGAGCGGATCGAGTACGAGATCGCCGAGCACGCCTTTGCCCAGGGTTGGGTGACCCCGGTGCTCGCGACCGAGAGAACCACCAAACGGGTGGCCGTGATCGGTTCGGGCCCCGCTGGGCTCGCGTGCGCCCAGCAGCTGTGCCGCGCGGGCCACGAGGTGGTCGTCTTCGAGAGAGCGGAGCGCCCCGGGGGTCTCCTGCGCTACGGCATCCCCGAGTTCAAGATGGAGAAGTCGGTCTTGGACCGCCGTCTGGCGCAGCTGATCGCCGAGGGCGTCACCTTCAGGTGCTCGACTTCGGTGGGTGTGTCTCCCTCGGCCCAAGGCTCCACCGAGCCCGGAGACCGCAGCGGGCTCGGCTCGGTCAACAGTCCCCAGGTGGCCATCGTGAGCGCAGCGTCGATGCTCGACGATTTCGACGCCGTGGCCATCGCCACAGGCTCGACCGTTCCGCGGGACCTCGCGGTCAAAGGCCGGGGCCTGGTGGGCGTCCACCTGGCCATGGACTACCTGAAGGCGGGGAACCTTGTTTGTGAGGGCGCCTTCGCGAAGAGCCCGATCGACGCCTGTGACAAGGACATCGTCATCTTGGGCGGAGGCGACACCGGGGCCGACTGCCTGGGGACCGCGCATCGTCAGAGGCCCCGTTCGGTCACCCAGCTCGAGATCCTGCCCGAGCCGCCACAGCTGCGTTCCCAAGAGCACCCCTGGCCCACCTGGCCCGTGATCCTGCGTTCGACGGCGGCCCACGAGGAGGGTGGCGAGAGGCTCTATTCGATGTCGACCATCGCCTTCGTGGGGGATTGCAGCGACGAGAGGCTCACGGCCCTGTCGGTCCAACAAGTGCAGATGGCAGGTCCAAGCGGGCGGCCGAGCTTGGAGCCGGTGGGGGAGCCCACCCAGATGCCTTGCGATCTCGCCATCCTGGCGCTGGGCTTCACCGGGCCAGAGCGCCATGGGATCGTGGGCGAGCTCGACTTGGAGATCCGCGACAACGGCACCATCGCAGCGGCGGAGTCGTGGGCAACCAGCACCGAGCGCGTCTTCGTGTGCGGCGACGCGACCCGAGGGCAGTCCCTAATAGTTTGGGCCATTGCAGAGGGGAGATCGGCTGCCGCTTCGATCGACCGCTACCTCTGCGGAGGGACCGAGCTGCCCGCTCCCGTTGAGCCGGGCCGTCTGACCTTGCGCTGAACCTCCCGCGCCCCTAGCCCGGCCTGGTGGCGCCTACGAAGTCTTCCCAGCGCCCCGGTTCCTCGCGTACGACAGCTCCGGTGTGCGGGGCGTCGATCATCTCGCCCGCCCCGACATATATGCCGACGTGCTCGACGGTCTTGGTCGAGGACCCGAAGAACAAAAGGTCACCCGGGGACACCTCGGTGCCCGCTGCAACCGGGGGTCCCTGGTCGAACTGGCTCTGGGCCACACGCGGCACAGAGACACCAGCTGCACCGTAGGCGGCCTGGGTGAGGCCCGAGCAGTCGAAGCCCGTGGGCCCCGTCCCGCCCCAGTGATAGGGCACGCCCAGCTGGCGGGCTGCGAACGCGAGCGCCTCGGCCGGGACCGCCCCGAGGGCGGGAGCGACCTCTAGTGCCTGGGCCAGGATCACCACGATCTGCACGTATGGGGTCGAGTGGTTGTAGTCGAACAGGGCCTCGGACATCCCACCGGGTGCAGCAGCGCCGTCGGCGCAAAGGAGCCGCGCCGCGCTGTACACGGCGTCGATCGGATCGTAGGGAGAAGCTGGGTTGGCGCCTCCGGGCCCCACCGTGCCGTAAGAGGCGAACGTCGCCGGCTCGAACTGCATCGGGCCCTCGGCACCGGCGGAGTTGGAGCCGCTGTGAACACCGGGCGCCCCGGACCGCCCACTGTCGCTCTCGACATAACCGATCGCCCCCAGCACCGACCACAAC
>JBOGFX010000166.1:0-5699 GCA_050743805.1 Acidimicrobiales bacterium | reverse complement strand
GCCGTTGGACGATGCACTACTGAGATGATCTTGGTAGTAGGAGTCTCAAGCAGGTCGTGCACTTGTTCCATGCCAAGGACGTCGCAATACCACTTGGCGCTTGCAACAGGGTCACTTACTGTCAGATCGATATGAGCAAGCCCTGTTATGTCCGTCATCCACGTCCCCCGTCCCGAGGCCCCAGATTACGTCCCCCCTCGCTGGGTGAAAAGCGCCGCCGGGGCGCGACCGTCGCGCTAGGAGTCCCAGAGTGGCATTGTGCGGACACCCTTGCGCTGGTCGAAGGCTCGGCAATCGTGCTCACGCCACCCAACACGGTCCTTCGGGCCGGTGGTCGGGATCGCCGAGGGACCATGGCCCACAGGAGCCCCTCCAACCACGTGCCGTCAACCTTCCGTTTCTGGCGGAGTTACGGCAGCTTAGTATGCTAGTCTTCCGTAATAGTGTCAACATCGGAAAGCAGGGAGCGAGGCCACGAGGAGACCGTGACGTGGAACGGCGCCCCGGTCCGAGCCTGGGTCCCGGACCTCCTCGAGGGTCAGGACTTCGAGGTCGGTATTCACACTGCCCGCCGCACAGAGCAGGCCGTCGCTGCCGTGCGGGCGAGTGGAGGCGTCTCCTCGCGCCTCGAGCCACTCGCCTTGCTTCTGCTGAGGGCAGAGGGGGTTGCGTCCTCTTACATCGAGGGATTGCGTACCCCTCTGGTCGACGTGGCCGCGGCTGAGGTCGGCGACACCACGAACGCAACTGCCGCCTGGGTGGCGGATAATCTCACCGCGGTGCGCTACGCCCTGGACGGGGCTGGGCGCAACCTCACCATTGAGGACATCCACGAGTGGCACCGGCGCCTCATGGGCCAGACGGGTCGTCTATCCGAGGAGATGGTTGGCGCCTTTCGCACCGGCCAGTCCTGGATCGGTGGGACCTCACCGCGCAACGCATCTTTTGTCCCTCCTCGTCCTGCGCGGATCGAGGACCTCATGGTCGATCTCGTCGGCTTCGTCAATGCCGAGTGGGTCGACCCGGTCACCCAGGCTGCAGTCGCCCATGCCCAGTTCGAGATCATCCACCCATACGGGGACGGCAATGGCCGGATCGGACGGATTCTGATCGGCTGGGTCGTCGCACATCGCACAGGGATCGCGGTCCCTCCCCCTGTCAGCGTCTTCATCGCCCGGGACCCCGGGGGGTATCTCGCCGGGATGACCAGGTTTCGCTTCGGCGAGCTCGACCCCTGGGTCCAATGGCTGGCGGCTGAGCTTCAGTACTCGAGCGAGGCGGCCGAGGCATTGCTGGTGCGCTCAGAGCAACTCCTGATCGAGTGGAGCCAACGTATCGATGACCTGCGTACCGATGCCACAGCCCGGCTGGTGCTCCCCATCTTGGTGGAACACCCTGTCGTCTCATCGGATCTGATCGCAGACCGGGTAGCCGTATCCGAGCGCGCGGCGCGGACAGCTCTCGCTCTGCTCGCTCAACGAGGCATCCTCGAGGCCTACGAAAAGGCAACGGCCGGTCCAGGTCGGCCTCGCCGGTTTTGGGTGGCGTCCGAGCTCGTCGCCATGGCCACGAACTGGAGTCCGCTTTGAAGCTTGAACTTCGTCGAATGCTCCCTTTGCAGCCCCAACGGGGTTCGAACCCGTGTCTCCACCTTGAGAGGTTCTCCGGCCCCTCTGAGCAACAGACGCTCTGGGACGACGACGGACAATAATCGCAGGTCAGGTGAGGTCTTCGAGAATTGGTCAGATTGCTGTGGACGGCCCCGAATGATCCCGGCCGCGCGATGGACGCGCGATGGAAGTGGGCCTTTCGCTCAGAAGGCGGGGAGCAACTCGAAGGCATCGACGTGCCTCGGTCGCACGACCCGGAAATCTCGCTGGTTGAGCGTTGCCAGCGTCGTGATGCTCCGCCGTTCGGCCACCGCGATCACGCTCGCGTCAACGACCCCGAGGCCGAGATCGGCATAGGTCTCGACCAGCTCCACGGCCCGGGTCCAGTCGTCGGGTTCGAGGTCGACGCGCGTCAACTCCCCCTCATTCACCGAACGCAGAAACGCGGCCTCCGCCTTCGGGCCGAGTCGAGACTGGATCAGCCACGAGGATTCGACGATCACCGGCGTCGGGACGAGCAGTTCCCTGGCCGGGTGGGAACCGAGTAGCTCGTCACACGCCTCGTGGTCGCCGTCGTCGCGGTCGACGACCGCGAAGATCACCCCGGTATCCACGACCAGCACCGGCGCGGACTTGGATCAGATGTCGCGAGCGGACTTGTCCGCGAGCGCCTCGGCCAGAACCTCCCGATGACGTCGCCCTATGTCACCGCCACGAGCGCCTGACGAGCCGATGGCGGAGAAGCTGAGCCTGCGCCGGGCTGGCAGCTGCGCCTCGATCGCCTCGATCGCGACCTGCTCAGGGGCCTGGTGACGCGCTTTGGCGACCTCGGCCAGTCGACGGGCGAGCTCGTCGGGGATGCGCACGGTCAACGACATGTCTTCAGTTTAGGACTGCTTGTCCACTGCTCAGCAGCAGGGACCATCTTTCAGCTGCCGCTGGGCGATTCGGGCTGCGGAGAAGCCCGGCGACGGACCATCATGGGCGATGGCCCTACTGAGAGTCGCGACCTGCCAGTTCCCCGTCAGCGCCGACATCCAGACCAACCTCGGTTACGTGAGCCGGCAGATGAACCAGGCCGCAAGCCGCGGCGCAAGGGTGGTGCACTTCTGCGAGGGCGCACTCTCGGGGTACGCCGCGACGGACTTCGAGAGCTTCCAGGCCTTCGACTGGGAGCAGCTGAAGTCGGCGACAGCCGACGTGGCCACCCAAGCCCGAAGCTTGGCGCTCTGGGTCGTGATCGGCTCAGCTCACCAACTCACGCCGCCGCACCGGCCCCACAACTCCCTCTACGTCATCAACGACCAGGGCCAGCTGGCCGAACGCTACGACAAGCGCTTCTGCTCCGGCGATTCGGACGGAACGCAGGGGGACTTGTCCCACTACAGCCCCGGGGACCACTTCAGCGTCTGGTCAATCGACGGCATCTCGTGCGGGGCCTTGATCTGCTACGACTACCGGTATCCGGAGCTGTATCGCGGATACAAGAATCTAGGAGTCGAACTCGTCTTCCACTCCTTTCACGCGGGCAACATGCGCCCCGAGCGCGTAGCCGAGATCAGCGCAGCGATCGGTCCCGAGCTGCGTCAGGTCAACCCGGCCCCAACCCACGCGTACCCCGGAATCACGATGCCGGCTGCGATGACCGCTGCGGCTGCATGCAACCACGTCTGGATCAGCTGCCCCGACTCCTCCGCACGCGAGAGCGCCTGGCCCGCATTCTTCGTTCGAGCCGACGGCGTTACGGTAGGAAAGCTCCGGCGAAACGTCCCCGGCATGCTCGTCTCCACGGTTGACACCGAGGAGTCGCTCTACGACTCCACCCGCACCTGGCGCCCCCAAGCCATGTCCGGGGTCCTCCACAGCGGCACCCTGGTTGCCGACAAGCGCTCTACCTGCCGCGACCGATTCTGAGAGGGACCGGAGGAACATCAGCGCCTGATCGCCACCGTCGTTTGGCCGCTGGGGGTTGCTCCGCGCAAAGCCTGGCGACTGGCCCCGAGAGACTCGCTCACCTGGCGAGGAGGGCCGATACGCGCTCTTTGGCGGTCTCCGCGGTCGGCCTGAAGGGTCGCTGCGTGATCTCCTCCGCCAGCGCGATGTACCGGCTCGCCGTGGCGATCCGGACCTCGTCGGGATGGGCGGCGCTGGGCCGTCGCCACGGAAGCCTCGCTCGACGAACCACTCGCGTAGGGGCTCCTTGTCCAAGGCGCGTTGGTCCTTCCCGTCCGCGAACAGCTCGTCGTAGGTTTCCTCGTACCAGAAGCGCGAGCTGTCGGGCGTGTGGACCTCATCAATGAGCACGACCTCGTCGCCCACCAGCCCGAACTCCAATTTGGTGTCCACCAGGATGAGGCCTCGCTGGGCTGCGACCGCCGTGCCCCGTTCGAACAGCGCGAAGCTGATCGACGCGATGCGGTCGAACAGCGCCTCGCTGAGCAGCCCCTCGCCGACCGCCTCCGCCCTACTCACGTTCCGGTCGTGCTCGCCGAGCGCCGGGTGGCTGACAGCGTCCAGGGTCTGGCCGAACTCCACGAGGCGGTTGGCGAGCACGCTGAGGAACCAGGCGAGGTCTGCGTCGGCATCGAACTGGACCGCGGGTTGATGGTCACGGCTCTCTTGGGCGCCGGTTATGAGGTCTACGCCGTCAACCCGTTGACGAGTGCCCGCTATCGCGAGCGCCACGCCACCTCAGGGGCCAGTCCGATCCCGGTGACGCCAAGGTGCTGGCCGACCTGGTGCGCACCGACCGTCACAACCACCGCCAGGTTGCCGGCGACTCCGAGGTGGTCGAGGGAGTCAAGATCCTGGCCCGAGGCCATCAGAACGCGATCTGGAACCGCCAGCGCCAGATCAATGCGCTCCGCTGGTCGTTGCGTGAGTACTACCCGGGTGCCTTTGGTGGCCTTCGGGACCGATCTGTCCACCAATGATGCCGTTTCGGTGCTTGCCGTGGCCCCGACCCCGGCACTCGGCCGACGGCTTTCGAGGTCAAAGATCGCCTCTGCACTCAAGCGAGGTGGCCGCATGCGCAACCTCGAGAAGAGGGCAGCCGAGATCCAAGAAGCCCTTCGCGCCGACTACCTCGAAGCACCTCGAGGAGTGGTCGAGGCTCACGGAGAGGTGGCCCGATCCTCGGTCGCCCTCATTGAGGCCTACACCGAGCAGATCGCCACCCTCGAAGCATCGTTCCCTGCCAGGACTCGGGACGGTCCTCGGCGCTCGGGTGCTGGGCCAGTTCGGGGATGACCCGAACCGCTATGCCAGCACCAAGCATCGCAAAAACTATGGCGGCACGTCGCCGATCACGAAGGCCTCTGGCCGCAGTCACGTTGTCTTGGCACGTCATGCCAGGAACATGCGACTGGCCGACTCACTTGACCGATGGGCGTTTTGCTCTATCACCAAATCACCAGGAGCCAGGCGCTACTCGACGAGATGCGGGCCCGAGGAAAGACCCACCGCCAAGCCACTCGACAGCTGGCCAACCGTTGGGTGGGGATCCTTCACACCTGCCTCGAACGCCAGGAGCTCTACGAAGAGACCGTCGCCTGGAAGGTCAAAGTCGACGTCGCCGCTTGACTTCTTACCGTCATGGGGTGTCTAGACGGCGCCGGGTCACCATCCCGCCGCACGTCATTCCGGCCATCGAAGCGCACCTCTCCGATCACGTCGGCCTGTCACCAGAGCGCCTGCTCTTCACCGGCGAGAAAGGCGGACCCCTCCGGGTACACGTCCTCGAAGCGGCCTGGCGGAATGCGCGTGCGAGCGTCGGCCGGCCGGAACTGCCTCTGCACGACCTCCGCCACTCGGGCAACACGTGGGCGGCCGCCACCGGTGCGAGCACCGCCGAGCTAATGGCGCGCATGGGCCACGCCAGCCCAGTCGCCGCGCTGCGCTATCAGCACGCGACCGAAGAACGGGACCGGACCATCGCCGAGGAGCTCTCACCCCTTGCCGCGCCGGCGCCGGTGGTGCCGATCCCCGACCACCCGCGCGATGGACACGCGATAGAGCACCAAAACGGTCCCTCGACACCGACCGCCAAGCGGTCAAAAAACCCGCTCCCACCAGCGGTTTCGTTAGAGC
>JBOGFX010000165.1:0-1591 GCA_050743805.1 Acidimicrobiales bacterium | reverse complement strand
CCCCGCACCTCCCGCGTTCGCCGCATTCGAGTTCAACATCATGCTCCCCTACATCGGATCGGTCCGCACCTCGACGCCTGACCCCACGAGAACGGACCCCTACCTGCTGCGGCATGTTGGCCCTCCGCAGCCTCCTGGGCGCGAGCCACAAGGCGACCCAGCCTGGTCGCGGTCCTCACTTTTCCCCCTTACGACTGACTTTCCGCATGTGCGACGAGGCTTTTGCGCCCCCCATCACTGATAGGCCGATGCCGGGATGCCGAGAAGGTCGAGCACGAGCCGCTGCAGCTTGGTGAGCTCTGGCGGGAAGTCCTGCACCACCGCCCCGTCCGGACCGATCAGGTGCTGGCGCGCCAGGCCGTTGAAGATCGTGAAGATGCGCGGCGCGCTCGGGGCCGGACATCCACGTCCTTCGGGGTAGAGCGGGAGCTCCTTCAGGCCTTGCGCCGCCATGGCCTGGCGGATCTCGCGTTCGACGAGGGCCTGGACCAGCATCGCGATGAAGTGGCACGTCATGAGTCCTTCGATGCGTGCGGGGTCGTGGAGGAAGATCGGGGCGACCGCCTGGGGACCCTTCAACATGTGGTTCCGGCGCTCGAGGTGCGGCTGGTGCTTGTAGACCGCGAGCACCTCGGCGGCGCTCAGGTTGCGGTCGCAGGTAATGAGCGGCCAGCAACCGTCCGAGCAGGCGTCGTCGGCCACGAGGGTGTCGCGGACGTGGAAGCGGATGCGGTGCTTGGTGGTCTCGATGCGCCGGAAGCGGGTGTTCGCCCCTGGCCGGCCCCGGGTCTCCTGGCGGTGCCGCACCACCGTCGTCTCTTCGACCGAGTAGGCGACCCAGCGCGTCGCCCCGGCCGACTCGACCGCTTCTGCCGCCGCCTTCTCCACGGCGACGACGCTCTTCATGCGGGTCTTGGGTGATGCCAGTCGCTGGTTGAGCGCGTCGATGGCGTCGATCCCCGCTGCGATGCGCCCTCGTCGCGACTCGGCGTCGCGCTCGACCTTGGCCGACGAGCGCACCCATATCACCCGGTAGCCATCGGCGCTCGGCCACGGGGCCTCGGTCACCTCGTAGACGTCGTCATCCTGATCGAGCCGTCTTCTCCGGCGCAGCGCCTCGGTGAAGACCGGCTCATGGTCGACGAGGTATCTGCGGAACTGGCCGTCCTCCTTGCGGCTGGCGGGCAGCACCGAGACGAAGCGGCCCTTGTTCTTCACGATGTGGGCCATGTTGTCCTTGGTCGCGAGCTTGCAGTCGGCCACGTACAAGAAGTCCGAGCGTCCGAAGAGCGCGACGAGCGAGTCCCAGGTCTCGACGTGGGTGGTCGAGTCCTCGACGTTGCCGTCCGCGGTGCGACAGGCAACGGGGACCGCCCCGTCGGCAGCCACGCTGAGGATGAAGACGAGCTGCAACAGGTCTGGGCGGAAGTCCTTCGAATGACCCCGCGTGAGGGCGACGGTGCGCTTTGTTCCCCGAAGATGGCCGTCGGCCTCGCGGTAGGCACCGGTCAGGGTCACCGACGTCGAGTCGTTGTGAAGCTGCGAGCAGTCGACCGAAAACGCCGCCACGGCGTCGAGCACCAGCCGGTTG
>JBOGFX010000164.1:0-10157 GCA_050743805.1 Acidimicrobiales bacterium | reverse complement strand
CGATGAGCTGCTCTTGCACGGGCTCGTCGATGTGCTCCCTCAAGGGGGGGTTCAAGACCATGACGCTGAAACCAGCGTCACCAGCCTCCAGCCAGGGAGGTCTCTGGCGGTCCAAGGTGTCCATGTTGCGCCGAACGGCGAAGATCTGACGCGAAGGCTCCTTCAGGGTGACCACGTCGTCCTTGCGCACCCGGTAGCTCGGGATGGTGACCCGGCGGCCGTTGACCCTCACGTGCCCGTGGCGAACGAACTGGCGCGCCTGGCGCCGACTGGCACCCCATCCCGCACGGAACACGATGTTGTCGAGACGCAGCTCGAGCATCCTGAGAAGGTTCTCCCCGGTGATGCCGGGTTCCCTCGCGGCCTCTTCGTACATGTTGCGGAACTGGCGCTCCAAGACACCGTAGATGCGTCGGGCCTTCTGCTTCTCTCGAAGCTGGCTCAGGTACTCCGACCCCTGCCTGACACGGTCTCGACCGTGCTCTCCAGGGGGGTACGCGCGGCTGTGACGGTCGGTGACCGCTTCAGAGACGGGACATTTGAGCGAGTAGCACCGCTCGCCTTTCAAGAACAGCTTGGTTCGCTCGCGCCGGCAAAGGCGGCAGACCGGTCCGGTGTAGCGGGCCATGTTCCTCCTTAGACCCGCCGGCGCTTCTTCGGCCGGCAGCCGTTGTGGGGGATGGGAGTCACGTCTTTTATCCCCACCACCTCGATCCCTGCGGCGGCGAGCGAGCGGATGGCGGTCTCGCGACCCGAGCCCGGGCCTCTGACCAAAACATCTACCTTCCTCACGCCGTGCTCCATCGCCCTCCTCGCACAGGCCTCGGCGGCCAGCTGCGCGGCGAACGGCGTGGACTTTCGTGAGCCCTTGAAACCGACATTTCCCGCAGAAGCCCACGCCAAGACGTTGCCCGAGGGATCCGCGATCGTCACCACCGTGTTGTTGAAAGAGCTTTTGATGTGGGCGACGCCATAGGCGATGTTCTTGCGCTCCCGCCTGCGGGGGCGTCGCGTTCCCTGCTGCTTGGTCGGCCTCGGAGGCATCTACTTACGAACCTGCTTCTTGCCTGCGACCGTCTTCTTGGGGCCCTTGCGTGTGCGCGCGTTGGTGTGAGTCCGCTGGCCGTGCACTGGCAGGCCGCGGCGGTGCCTGATGCCCTGGTAGCAGTTGATCTCCTGCTTGCGCTTCACATCCTGGGCGACGTCGCGGCGCAGATCCCCCTCGACCCGCAGACTCGCGTCGATATAGGTGCGGAGCCTGCTCACCTCCTCGTCGGTCAGGTCGCGGACCCTCGTGTTGGGGCTCACCTCGGTCGAGACGCAGACCTGCTTTGCCAACGTGTTGCCGACCCCGTAGATGTAGGTGAGCGCGACCTCAACCCGCTTCTCCCGGGGGATGTCGACCCCTGCTATTCGAGCCACGCTTCTCCTCTCAGCCCTGGCGCTGCTTGTGGCGTGGGTTCTCGCAGATGACAACCACACGGCCGTGACGCCGGATGACCTTGCACTTGTCGCAGATCCGTTTCACGCTTGGTCGGACCTTCATCTCATCTCTTCCAGTTCTTGCTTCAATCTCAGCGAGCGGGGTACCGGTAGGTGATCCGGCCCCTGCTGAGGTCGTAGGGGGTGATCTCCACCTGCACCTTGTCACCTGGCAGGATCCGGATCCGGTGCATGCGCATCCTGCCGGAGCTGTGGGCCAGAACCTTGTGCCCGTTCTCCAGCTCGACGCGGAACATGGCGTTGGGGAGTGGCTCGACCACCGTTCCGTCCAGGAGGATCGCATCTTCCTTTGCCTTTGGCAGGTTATGTCTCCCATCTTTGCCCGGCGCCCTCGCCGACGGCCGGGCGCCGCGGCGAACAGACCGAGAGATCCGGCGGATTTGGGCCGAGGGCACCAAGAGACGCCGCCGGCTGACCAGCAATGTTAGCGCAGAGACGTGCTCGGTCCCACCCCAACCCCGCGCCGAGGCCCAGCGCGGCGCCCTAGGGCCTGGTCAACACCTCGGGTCCGCCCTCAGTCACGGCGATGGTGTGCTCGAAGTGGGCCGACAGCGACCCGTCGGCGGTGACCACGCTCCAGTGATCTTCCAATACCCGGGTCTCGTACCCCCCCACGTTCAGCATCGGTTCCACCGCGAAGACCTGGCCGGCCTTCAAGGTCGGCCCCGGGGTCCCGGGCCAATAGTTGGGCACCTGGGGCGGCTCGTGCATGGCGGTGCCGATGCCGTGGCCCACGTACTCCCGGACGACCGAGAAGCCGGCCCCCTCGGCCACCTCTTGGACAGCGCGACCAATGTCATGTAGACGATTGCCGACCAGCATCGTTGCGATCCCCGCCTCGAGCGAGGCCTCGGTCACCTCGATCAGGCGGGCCGCCTCCTTTGAGACCGTGCCGATGGCCATGGTGAACGCCGCATCTCCGTGGTAGCCCTCGACGATCGCACCGCAGTCGATCGAGAGGATGTCGCCCTCTTGGAGCACCTGGGTGCTGGGGATCCCGTGGACGATGGTGGAGTTCAAAGAGGTGCAGATGACGGCCGGGAACGGCGGGTGGCCATAGTTCAAGAAGTTAGAGCGCGCGCCCCTTCGGGCCAGCACCTCCCGGGCCGCCTTGTCGATCGAAGCGGTGGTGGCGCCGGGCCTGGCGGCTTGCCTCGTCACCTCGTGAATCTCTGCGACCACTCTTCCAGCTCGGCGCATCTTGGCGAGCTCCTCGAGGCTGCGGCGCATCAGATGGCCTCTGGCCCCAAGGGCCGGTGTCCCCTCAACGCGTCGTCTATCACGCGGACGACGCGCCTCGTCACATGGTCGGCCGAGCCGATGCCGTTCACCCGTACGAGCAGGTGCGCTTTGGAGTAGAAGTCGAGCAGCGGAGTGGTCTGCCGTCGGTAGAGCTCGAGTCGGCGCCCGATCGCGTCCTCAGTGTCGTCCTCGCGCTGAAGGACCTCGCCGCCGCACACGTCGCAGGTGCCGCGCACCGCAGGTGGCGAGCCGACCGAGTAGTTGGTCCCGCAGTCTTCGCACACCCTGCGACTGGCAAGCCTGCGCATGACCAGCGACGTCGGCACCTCGAGGTCGATCACGAGGTCCAAAGCGGTCGGAGCCAGCATCGCGTCCAAGGCTTCGGCCTGGGCGATCGTCCTCGGCGCCCCGTCCAACACGAACCCCCTCGAGCGGGCGTCCGCGTGGTCGAGCCGCTGGCCCACCATCTCCATGATGAGCTCATCTGGTACCAGCTCACCTTCGTCCATGATCGCCCGCACCCGGAGCCCAAGGTCCGTCTCGGACTTGACCGCAGCTCGCAGCATGTCGCCAGTGGACACGTGGGGGATCACGTAGTGGTGGGACAGCCGAACACATTGGGTCCCCTTTCCGGCCCCCTGCTTGCCGAGCACCACGAGCCTTACGCCGGACACCACCGAAGCGCTATTTGAGGAAGCCCTCGTAGTTGCGCATCATCAGCTGGCTGTCGATCTGACGCATCGTCTCAAGAGCCACTCCCACCGCGATCAGCAGCGTGACCCCGTAGAAGGGGAACCCGGTCAGGTGCCAGAGCGACATGAGAAGTGAGGGGATGACGGCCACGATAGCGAGGAACAGCGCGCCAACAACGGTTATCCGGCTCAGTATGTGGCCGAAATAGCGCTCGGTGGGGGGGCCAGGCCGGATCCCGGGCACGAACCCCCCCTGCTTGCGTATGAGGTCGGCCTGCTGATGAGGATCGAATGCGACATAGACGTAGAAGAACGTGAAGGCCAGGGTCAGGACGAAGTAGAAGGCAATGTAGACCAAGCTGTTCGGCTGCAGGCTGTTGCGAACGAAGTTCTGGAACGCGGTCCAGGGGATCACGTTGGAGAACAGCACCGGGATGTAGAGCACCGACGACGAGAAGATGATCGGGATGACCCCGGCCTGGTTCACCTTGAGCGGTATGTAGGTGCTCGACCCGCCGTACATGCGCCGCCCAACCACCCGCTTCGCGAAGGTCACCGGGATCCGGCGCTGCCCCTGGTCCATGAAGACGATCACCACGAGAAGGATCACAGAGACGACGACCAAGGTCGTGAACTTCACGGCTCCGCCCGTCTGGTACACGAGCCGGCCACCCGTGGGTATCGCGGCTACGACATTGGCGAAGATGAGGATCGACATCCCCTGACCGATCCCCCGTTGGGTTATGAGCTCAGCCAGCCACATGACGAACGCCGTCCCCGCGGTCAGGCACAGCACCATGAACGCAGCCAACTGCACGGTGAACTTGGGTATCAGGTCGATCGTCTGGCCCAGAAGCCCCGCGTCATGTCCGTGGAACGCGTAGACGAGTCCGGTCGACTGCATGAGAGCGAGGGCGACCGTCAGGTATCGAGTGGTCTGGGTGATCTTCTTCTGCCCGACCGCCCCTTGGTCCCGCCACTCCTCCAACTTCGGGATGACGGTGGACAGAAGCTGGATGATGATCGAGCTGGTGATGTATGGCATCACCCCCAACCCGAAGAGGGCCAAGCGGACCAGCGCCCCACCGGAGAAGAGGTTGAGGAAGCCCAGGACCCCGCCGGTTCCCGGCGAGCTCTGCAGGTGCTGGATCGCGCTCCAGCTCACCCCTGGCACCGGAACATTTGCCCCGAGCTGGTAGAGGCCGATGATCAACACCGTGAACAGGACCTTGTTTCGAAGGTCCGGTACCCGGAAGATGTTTCCCAGTCTGGAGAGCATCTCGATCCTTGTAGGAGTCCCTACGTCCGAGCGTCAGCGGTTGGTGAGGGCGTTGCCCTTGGCCGGCGGTCGCCGGTCACCGTGAGGGCCCGGGACGAGCTCGACGCTACCCCCCGCGGCGGTGATCGCGGAGGCCGCTGACTTGGAGAACCGGTGCGCGCTCACATGCAGCGCCTTTGTGACCTCACCGCCGCCGAGGATCTTGACCAGAGCCCCACGACGGACCACGCCGGCATCCACGAGAGCCTCCGGGTGGATCCGCTCCATGCCCAAGGAGTCCAGCACGTCAAGGTTCACGGGACTGTAGGAGACCCGGAACGGATTCTTGAAGCCCCTGAGCTTGGGGACACGTTGCATGAGGGGCAGCTGGCCGCCTTCGAAACCCATATGGACAGTGCCGCGGGCCTTCTGGCCTTTCATTCCACGACCGGCAGTCTTTCCACCCTTCCCCGCGATCCCCCGGCCGACCCGGCGCCGGGGCCGACGCGCGCCCCTGGGCTGGGCAAGATCATGGAGCTTCACGGTCCACCTCCTCGACGCTGACGAGGTGCGCGACCCGAGCGAGCATCCCTCGCATCTCCTTGGAGTCGGCCATGCGCCTTTTGTGCCCGATGCGCCGCAATCCGAGGGCCCGCATCGTCCCACGGTGCTTTGGCTTGCTCGAGATGACAGAGCGCACCTGGGTGACGACCAGCTCACCTCGGGCATCGGCGTTGGCCTTGGAGGGGGACATCGTCAGGCATCCTCGCCGTAGAGCTCGGTCTCGCGCCGACGCTCCCTGAAGGCGCGCAGCACACCGCCCGGCACGACCTCGTCGGGAGCCTTGTCGCGGAGCGCGGCGATCTCGGTCGGGCGCCGCAGGCTCTTGAGGCCGGCGATCGTGGCATGCGCCACGTTGATCCCATTGGAAGAGCCCAGGGACTTTGCCAGGACGTCGCGGATGCCCGCCATCTCGAGGATATGGCGGGCCGCCCCGCCGGCGATGACCCCGGTGCCCGGTGCCGCCGGCTTCAACATGACCCGCCCCGCGCCGCTCGAGCCCGTCACCGGGTGGACGATGGTGGAGCCTGCCAGAGGGACCGAGAAGACGTTCTTCCTCGCCTCTTCGATCCCCTTTTGCACGGCCAGGCCGGCCTCCTTCGCCTTGCCATAGCCCAGCCCCACCTTGCCGTTTCCGTCGCCGACCACGATCAGGGCGGCGAAGGAGAAACGCCGGCCGCCCTTCACGACCTTGGCGACCCGGTTGACCCGTATGGTCCTCTCCTCATATGCGATGTCTGCCATCAGAGCTCCAGTCCCTGCTCGCGAACTGCATCGGCCAAGGCCGCGATGCGGCCGTGATACGCGAAGCCCCCTCGATCGAAGACGACTTCAGAGATGCCGGCCGCCTTGGCTCGCTGGCCGAGCACCCGGCCTACCTCCCTGGCACCTGCGACGTTCCCACCCCCACCGCTCGAGAGCGTCTTTGCCAGCTCGGGCTCGACGCTCGAGGCGGCCACCAGCGTCCGCCCGGCAGTGTCGTCCACCACCTGAGCAGAGACGTTCTTGAGCGAACGGCTCACCACGAGCCGGGGTCTCTGCCCGGTGCCAGCAAGCCTGCGGCGAATCCGGTCGTGACGCCGGATGCGAAGCATGCGAACCGAAGCGGCACGCGATCTCACTTTGCGGCCTTCCCGGCCTTGCGCACGACCTTTTCGCCGGCGTAGCGCACTCCCTTTCCCTTGTAGGGCTCGGGCTTGCGGATGCTCCTGATGTCAGCCGCGACTTGGCCGACCTTCTCCTTGTCTATGCCGCTCACGACCACCCTGTTCGGCGCCGGCACCTCGAAGGTGATGCCGTCCGGGGCCTCGACGTTGACCGGATGGGAGAAACCCAGAGCCAACTCCAACGCGGCCGGTCCCTTGGAGATCGCCCGGTAGCCGACGCCCACGATCTCGAGCTCCTTGCTGAAGCCCTGTGTCACCCCGGTCACCATGTTGGCAACCAGAGAACGGGTGAGCCCGTGCAACGCGCGGGTGGCCCTCTCATCGTTGGGACGCTCGACGACCAGGGTGTCCTCCTGCGAGCTCATGGTGATCGGCGAGGGCAGCGTGCGCACCAAGACCCCTCTGGGGCCGCGAACCGACACCGAGCCCTCATCCATCGTCACCGACACCTCCGATGGGACAGGGATGGGCACACGGCCGACGCGCGACATCACCTGCTCCTTTTCCGTGCCGGACGGCCCCTTTGAGCTGGGCGTCCTTCACCACACATAGCAGAGGACCTCTCCACCCAGATGGTGTCGGCGGGCTTCTCGGTCCGTCATGAGACCGTGGCTGGTGGACATGACCGCCACGCCGACCCCGCCCAGCACCCTCGGCACCCGGTCCGCACGAGCATAGATGCGCAGACCGGGCTTGGATACCCGCCTCAACCCCACGATCGTCCGCGTGCGGTCGGCCGAGTACTTCATGATGATCTCGAGGGTGGGGCCCGGCTTCCCGGGCTCGATCGAGACCGAGTAACCAGCGATGTAACCCTCGCGCTCAAGGATCGCAGCCAGAGCCTCTTTAAGCTTGGAGCCGGGCATCTTGACGGTGTCGAACTGGGCGGAGTTCGCGTTGCGGATCCGAGTCAGCATGTCGGCGATCGGGTCGGTCATGGTCATCGTGCCAACCCCCTACCAGCTCGCCTTGGTCACGCCAGGGATCTCACCGGCATGCACCATCGTCCGCAGACAGATCCTGCACAGGCCGAACTTGCGAAAGACGGCCTTGGGCCTCCCGCATCGCTGACAACGGGTATAAGCCCGGACCTTGAACTTGGGGATCCTCTGCTGCTTTTGGATGAGCGCCTTCTTTGCCATGGTTGCTACCGGGTCTCCTGTCGGAACGGGAAGGCGAACGCTCGCAGGAACGCTCGGCCCTCTTCGTCGTTGCGTGCGGTGGTTACGATCGTGATGTCCATCCCCCGGACCGAGTCGATCCGGTCGTAGTCGATCTCAGGGAAGATGAGCTGTTCGGTGACGCCGAAGGTGTAGTTCCCCTTGCCGTCGAACGACCGGGGGGAGAGCCCTCTAAAGTCACGGATCCTCGGGATCGTGATGGTGATCAGCCGGTCGAAGAACTCCCACGCGCGATCACCACGAAGGGTCACTTTGACGCCGATCGCGTTTCCCTCTCTAAGCTTGAAACCAGCGATCGACTTCTTCGCACGAGTGACGACGGGCTTCTGCCCGGCGATCACCTCGAGATCGCGCTGGGCTCCCTCGAGAAGTGACTGCTGCTGGGTCGCCCGTCCCACCCCCATGTTGAGGACGATCTTTTCGAGACGGGGAACCTGCATGATGTTGGCGAGCGCCAACTCGTGCTTCAAGCGATCACAGAGCTCCGAGAAGAAGCGCTCTTTCATACGAGGTCGGGCGCCAGGGCGCCCGCCTCTTGGCTGGCCAGCTTGGGTCGGCACGCTCTGCTCCTCGACGCTCACAGCTCTGCCCCACACTTCTTGCAGACCCGAATCTTGCGCCCCTGATCGTCGAGGTGCATCCCAATGCGCGCCGGGCCGCCGTGGGAGCCACACCACACCGAGACCGAGGACGCAGCCACCGGCATGAACTTGTCGATGATGCCTCCTTGCATCGTCGATCTGCGCGGCTTGCTGTGGCGCTTGGCAACGTTCAGTCCGTCCAGGATCACCTTGTCGGCCGCCGGAAGCGTCTGGACGACCTCGGCTCTCTGTCCGCGGTGCTTACCCGAACGCACAACGACTCGGTCCCCTTTACGCAACCGCATCACAAGACCTCGGGCGCTAGAGAGACAATCCGCATGAAGCGCTTCTCCCGGAGCTCACGGCCAACCGGGCCGAAGATACGAGTCCCGCGGGGCTGGCGTTGCTCGTTGATCAACACTGCCGCGTTCTCGTCGAAACGGATGTAACTGCCGTCGGGGCGCCGCCTCTCCTTCTTGGTCCTCACCACGACGCAGCGAACGACGTCACCCTTCTTCACGGCGCTACCTGGGATCGCGTCCTTCACAGTCGCCACGAAGACGTCGCCGATGCTTGCGTACCGGCGCCTGGAGCCTCCAAGCACGCGGATGCACAGCACCTCGCGGGCTCCTGAGTTGTCGGCCACCCTGAGCCGAGACTCCTGCTGGATCACCGCGCCCTCTCAGTCACCTCGGCCACCCGCCAACGCTTCGTCTTGGATATGGGCCGGGTCTCGGCTATGCGAACGCGGTCGCCGACCTTCGCGGTGGACTCGGGGTCGTGCGCGTAGAAGCGACGAGTGTGCTGGACCGTCTTTCCATAGCGCGGGTGGCGGACGCGTTCGACAACGGCGACAACCACGGTCGACTGCATCGAATCAGAGACGACGATCCCCTCGCGGACCTTGCGTCGGTTGGCCCTTGGTGCGGTTGGCTCGGGGCTCACTGGTCCTCCTCGTCAGTCGGATCCTGGTCGGCGACCCTGGGCCGCCGGGCCCTCCATCGCCTCGGCGCGGCAGCGTCGCCGCCTCCGATATGTTCCAGGGGGACGCCCGTGTCCTCGGTCTCGTCGGAGGCCTCGAGCTCCTCGATCGGCTCTGACTCTTTGGTTCGCCTGGTGCGCCTGGGCCTTGGGGCGGTCGTCTCGCCTTGCACCGTCTGCGATGAGCCCTGCGCACCGGGGCTCTCATATTCGGCCACGGCCGGGTGGTCGGAGGTCTCGAGCTCCTCGATCGGTTCTGGCTCTTTGGTTCGCCTGGCGCGCCTGGGCCTTGGGGCGGTCGTCTCGCCTTCGATCTCGCCGGATGCCTCCTTGGCCACCACGGGTGCCTGGCCCGCGTCGCTGGGCATCGAAGCTTCCAGGTCGGGGGTTTGGGGCTCGATCTCCTCGACCCGTCGCGGCGAGGGGCGCCGGGCCGCACCAACAGGGCTCGGAACGCGAAACTCGAGCTCGACACCCTCCGCGCTGGCGATCTCCATCGTCCGCAAGACCGTGAGGATCCGCGCGATGTCCCGCCTGGTGCGCCGTATCTGGGAGAAGTTGTCCAGCTGCCCGGTGGCCAACTGGAAGCGAAGGTTGAGCAGCTCGCGCCGTGACTCGACGAGTCGCCCGGCGAGCTCGTCCTCGTCCATGACGAACAGCTCCGTCGCGCTGCTCATGAGACCTGCACCTCCGAAGCGCCATGGGTGCCGGGGCGCACGACGAAGCGTGCCTTTATAGGCAGTTTCTGAATCGCCCTCTCCATGGCGGCGCGGGCGAGAGCCGTCTCCACACCGGAAAGCTCGAAGAGGATGCGCCCAGGGCGCACCACGGCGACCCAGTGCTCGGGGTTCCCCTTCCCCGAGCCCATGCGGGTCTCGGCCGGCTTCTCGGTGACCGGCTT
This sequence comes from Acidimicrobiales bacterium, assembly GCA_050743805.1. Taxonomy (GTDB): domain Bacteria; phylum Actinomycetota; class Acidimicrobiia; order Acidimicrobiales; family RAAP-2; genus Palsa-461. The sequence continues at coordinate 91 of JBOGFX010000164.1, read as the reverse complement.
GTCCGGGAAGATCCGGATCCAGACTGTCCCACCCCGTCGGACGTGGCGAGTCATCGCAATTCGAGCGGCTTCGATTTGGCGTGCAGTAATC
>JBOGFX010000163.1:0-5737 GCA_050743805.1 Acidimicrobiales bacterium | reverse complement strand
GAGGTAGCCCGTCTAGAACGCTCCTGGGCCTAGGAGGTCGGCCAGAAGCCCGGAGCGACGAGGTCGACCGTGACCGATGTCGGCAGGGCAATCGTTGACCAATGAGCCGTCCTGTACTGCTCGATCGGGCACGAGGTCGATGGGAGCCTCGTGTCAGCACAGCGGAGGGAGTGGGATTCGAACCCACGGTGCCCAGTGGACACAACGGTTTTCGAGACCGTCCGATTCGGCCACTCTCGCATCCCTCCTAGCCGGGAGCATTCCTGGCATCTGATCGTGGAGCACGTCCATGTCGGGAAATGCCCTTTGGTCGATGGCAGGGGTGGTCCCAGGCCGTTCAAACGCTATCTGGGCCCACGACCTGTGGGAACACGTTGGCTCCAAGCACCTATTCGGCTCACGTCGGCGAGGCCCCCGCGCCGCCGCGTGAAGAACGACGGTACTAGGCGGCCTTCCATGTGTCGGAGAACCCGGAGCCTGATCCGCTGAGCGTGCTTGGGACTGCGAGTGGAGTTGAACCGTTGACCATCTCCATTGCCTCATAAGCCCCGGTGCTTATCGGGTTGTTGGCAGCCGACGCGCTGCTCATGAGCGCGTTTGTGAATGTGACGGTCCCGAAGTTTGCCAACGATGTGAGAGAACAGCGGAAGCTGCACACCTCGGGACGCTCGACGATCCACTCAGCGGAGGACTGAGCGCCACCAGAGAAGGAGACGTTGGTCGAGAAGCTCCATCCGTGCGAGGGGGACTCGTCGCGGATCGCCAACGTCCACGTGGCGCCGCTCACGCTCACCGAGGCGCTCATGACATCTCCAGGAGACACGGGGTTGCTCGTGTTCGACAGCTCGACTTCGTATCCGCTGTTGACGCTGGCGTCGCCGTACATCTCGTACCACGCGTCGTAGGAGGGCGAAGAGCCGAGGCAGTCCGCCTCGGTTCCATCCTGCTCCACCGTTGAGCTTGAATATCCGTCGATCCCGACCCATTGGGCGGAATAGGAGCTCGAGCGACTCGAGCACGATAACGCTGGGACTGTCCATGCGGCGGTCACCGAGCTGAATTCTCCACCGGTGTCGGCATAGCCCGACCAGTTAGAGGATTCGACGAGAGGCGGCGAGGCCGCGCTGACCGTCAAGGTTGCCGCATCGGTGGTAGCGGACCCCTCCGCGTTGGAGAACACCGCTTGATACTGCGTGCCGCTCTGCGCGACGGTGGTCGAAGGGATCGAATAGGTGGTCGAGGTTGCCCCCGAGACGCTGTTCCAGGTCGATCCGCCGTCGGTGGAATCCTGCCACTGGACCGTCGGGGTGGGGGTCCCGGTCGCGCCTGCGCTGAAGGAGGCCGGCGACCCGGCGGTCACCGTCACCGAGCTCGGCTGCTGGGTGACAGTGGGCGCAGCGCCAGAGGCCGCGCTGACCGTCAAGGTCGCCGCATCGGTGGTAGCGGACCCCGACCGATTCCTGAAGACGGCGCGGTACTCGGTGCCGCTCTGCGCGACGGTGGTCGAAGGGAACGAATAGGTGGTCGAGGTTGCCCTCGAGATCGAGCTCCACCTCGACCCCCCGTCGGTGGAATCCTGCCACTGGACCCTCGGGGTGGGGGTCCCGCTCGCACCTGCGCTGAAGGAGGCCGGCGACCCGGCGGTCACCGTCACCGAGCTCGGCTGCTGGGTGACAGCGGGTGCTCTTCTCGTAGCCGCCAGCACGCCGACCGGAGCAGGCGCGTGCTGGGGAAAGCCAACGACGATGCGGGTATCGATCAGCCTCGTCGGACCCCGATGGAACTGGGCTGCACCGGCTGGGCCGGCAGCTGCGGCACTCGCGACGAGCAGGATTGTCGTTACACCGGCTCCGAAGGACCCCACCAAGAAGGTCCGCTTTCGTTTGGCCCCGCACGCGATCACTTGTGCCCGCTCCCCCCATGGTCAACGAGACGTCCTACGAAGAACAGCCGAATGTAGTCCAGCTCGGATCTCGGGTGCTCGGGCCATGCCAGAGAAGAGCTGCACAGCCACCTGATCGGAGCCAAAGAGCTCGTCGCCTAGCCCGCTCTTGCCGACGATCCGAGCCTCACAGGCTCTGCGGTGTCGCTCGGGCCCCGAACCTCATTGCGTCGGATCATCCAAAAGCTGCGCGGCGAGCACGACCTCGGTGCCAGCGAGCCCCGTCGAGCAGTAAAGGGTGATGTCATCGGGGTTCTGCCTGCCCTGAAGCTCCCCACGGATCACCGCACATAGATCACGTAATCGGGCGCTGTCGGCAAAGAATGGCCACGGGTAAAGATCGGCCTGCTCAGGAGAGTCCGAGACGAAGAGCGCCGCGCGTTCGACCAAGCCGAGCGGGGTCTCGTGGGCGGTGCTCCACTTCGGCCCGATCGTGTTGACGTGAGCACCCGGGGAGACCCAACCTTCTTCGATCACCGGCCGGCTCGAGTTGGTGGCAAGTACCACGATGTGCGCCCCGCTCACCGCCTCTTCTGCGCTGCCACTTGCCCTCGCGGACAAAGCCAGCTCCGAAACAGCCCGGTTGGCGAATGCCTCACGGTGCGCTGGTTGCGAGCTGAATACTCGAACCTCGTGTAGGTCACGTACCCCGGCGATGGCCCACAGCTGAGCCCAAGCCTGTGTCCCTGACCCTACGAGGCCGAGGACGGCCGCACTGCGCGGCGCCAGAGCATCAACTGCCAACCCGCCAAGGGCGCCGGTCCTGAGGGCTGCGAGCACTCCACCGGTCACGATCCCGCGGATGGTGCCGTCGTCCCCCCACACTGCCACGAACTGTTCGCCGCTGTGCGAAGAGCGCATTCGACCTTCAGCGAGTCGATCGGACCCCGGGTCGGAACGGTACGCGCGAAATCCTGTAGCGCCCCCTCGCACCCCGCCGGCCGTGAACACGTATCCAAACTGATCGAGGGCGGCACTGACGCGGGGCGTACCGACGAGGTGACCGTCGTCGTTGCTCTCGATCGCCCGACGGAGTGCCGCAATCGCGGCGTCCGGCTTCATGCGTGCCGACTCGTGGTCCCCAAGAACCCTCATAACCGAGGTGCCCCCCGTCTCCCTGGCGGCGTGAGCTAGAAGATGCCGTTGTTGTGAGGAATGGCGGCGGGGTCGGGTATCGGCATGTACACGTCCCAGTGCTCGACGATCTTGTCGTTCTCAACCCGGAACATGTCTACGAGGACCGTCCCCGGTCCCTCGCCACGGTTGATCGTCGCGTGAACGGCGACGAGATCATCGCCTGCGATCACCCGAAGGATCTTGTACTTCACGTCGGGGCTCGAGGGCATGGTCTCGGTGAAGAACCGTTTGAACCCGTCCGCTCCGTCTGAGACGAAGGGATTGTGCTGGATGTAGCGATCGCCGAAGTAGCGATCGGCAGCCTCAACCTGTCGTTGTTGGACGAACGCCGTCTCGTAGAACTCCGTGACCAACCGCTTGTTCTTGTCCACGTCGCTCATCGGCGTACCTCCTGATCTTGGCCCCGCACGGTCGAAGCCAAAAGGAGCCCACGCACCTGACGCGCCGCGAAGGACGTGGCCCCCTCTGCTGAGAGGAACCTAATCGTCCGCAGTTGTCGGCGCACTGTCGTTGTCAGGGGGGCTTCGCAGGTTCCTGAAGAAGCTCGAAATGAGCTCTCCGCACTCGTCTGCGAGCACGCCACCAGTGGTGTGGACCTCGTGGTTCAGTCTGGGGTCGGTCAGCAGGTTGTACAGGGAGCCCGCAGCACCGGCTTTTGGGTCCCACGCGCCGAAGATGAGCCGATCGAGCCTGGAGTTGACCATTGCACCCGCGCACATCGCGCACGGTTCGAGGGTCACCACCAGAGTCACCTGTTCGAGCCGCCAACGGCCAACGAGCCTCGCTGCATCGGTCAAGGCCAGGACCTCGGCGTGCGCGGTCGGGTCCTGGCGGAGCTCACGCTCGTTGTGTCGAGCGGCGAGGACCTTTCCCCCGAGCAAGGCAACGGCTCCGACGGGTGTGTCTGCGTGCGCGGGCGCTCGGCGGGCCTCGCTCAAGGCAGCTCGCATGGCGTTGCGAGCATCTTCTCCGAGCGGGTCCAAGGCGCTCCCCGTCAGCGATCCCTTCTTGTCCGACATCGAGCCGACATCATGCCTCGGGCGAGCAGCACCGCACCGACCGAGGCGCTCGAGCGAGGCAAGCTGGCTGCGAGACAGCGCCTGTCGGGCGAGCCGTCCGGATCAAGACCAGCTGGCGGAGGAGGTGGGATTTGAACCCACGGTGGGTCTCCCCACACACGATTTCCAGTCGTGCCGATTCGGCCGCTCTCGCACTCCTCCGTGCACTACGACCGCCGAGGCTAACCGGACCGGCTGCTCGGATTGCCCTGGTTCGGCTCCCCCGCCACGTGAGGCCCGGCGGGCAGCTATCCTCCCCATCTTCGAGCATGGCGCTGCGTGCGGCGACCGGGTCCTGCGCAACGGCCGCCCGTGAACCGAGTCAGGGCCGGAAGGCAGCAGCTCTCAGCGGGTCAGGTCGTGTGCCGTAGTCAACCTGGCCGTCGCACGGAGCGCCCGTGCAAGATTGGAGACGAATGCTGATTGTCGCTGGTCGGTTCGAGGTAGAGCCCGAGGAGCGTGAGGCGTTCATTGAGCAACGTCACGACCTCATGAACCACTCACGTGCCGAAAAGGGATGTCACGCCTACGTGTTCTGCGCCGATCCGATTGAACCTGGGCGCGTGATCCTCTTCGAGCGTTGGGAGTCCCAAGAGGACCTGTCTGCTCACCTGGAGGCGATGGCCACCAGAGGCGGCCCTCCTTCGGACATCCAGCCCAAGAGCGCAGAAATAGCGCGCTATGAGGTCTCGGAGGCCGGTCCCCTCGGGCGTTGAGGCCCAAAGGGGCGTTCCCGCCGACCGTTAGGCTCCACATCAGATGTCCCAGGAACCTAGCGCCGCGATGAGGGAACCCGAAGGAGACACCTTCGTGGCTCTCTACCGCCGGTTCCGTCCCCAGAAGCTCGCTGAGATCCGGGGCCAGCCCCACGTTGTCCAGGCTCTACGCGGGGCGGTCGCGGAGGGCAGGGTCGCACACGCGTACCTGTTCAGCGGGCCTCGGGGAACTGGAAAGACCTCCGCGGCGCGGGTCCTGGCCAAAGCGCTCAACTGCACCCGACGCAGCGACGCGGAGCCCTGCGGGGCCTGTGAGTCGTGCTCGGCGATCGCAAACGGTTCGTCGCTCGATGTCAGAGAGCTCGATGCCGCCTCCAACAACGGCGTCGAGGCGATGCGCGACCTCGTTTCCCACGCGGCCCTCGCCACCCCGGGGCGCTGGAAGCTCTACATAGTCGACGAGGTCCACATGCTGTCGGTGGCGGCAGCCAACGCTCTGTTGAAGACGTTAGAGGAACCCCCGCCTCACGTTGTCTTCGTGCTTGCGACCACCGATCCCCAGAAGGTGCCTCCCACGGTGCGGAGCCGGACCCAACACTTCGAGTTCCGGCTCTTCGGCTCGGGTGAGCTGACCGAGCTGTTGGCGTCGGTGCGCGACCGTGCGGACCTCGACCTCGACGACGAGGCGGTCGCCCTGGCGGTGCGCCGGGGCAAGGGCTCGGCCAGGGACGCCCTGTCGGTCTTGGACCAGATGGCCTCTTCGGGTTCCTCTGAGGGAGTCCGTCCGGACATGGGGGCCATTGTCGAAGGTCTCTGCCAAGAGGACCCCCGGGCCGTGTTCGTCGCCGTTGCCTCCTTGCTCGAGACCGGCTGGAGCCCTGAGC
>JBOGFX010000162.1:0-4978 GCA_050743805.1 Acidimicrobiales bacterium | reverse complement strand
TCCGAGCCGGATCTATCAAGCCCGCGGAAGACCGCAGCGCTAGTCTTCCGCGGGTTCATGTGTCCGCGATGTCTCGCGACATCACAGGGCAGCTCCCGGGGGGGATCGAACCCGCGGTGCAGGCTACGGGCTGAAAGGAGGCTCACCGATGAGCATCGACCCAATGGCGATCGAAGCCAAACGCGAAGCAACCAGGGCCCGGACGTTGCTGCCCGTCGAACAGCGCCCCCAGAGCGCCGCCAGAGGGATACACCATGTCGCACTCCTCTCTTCAGATGTCGAGCGAACCATCGCCTTCTACCAGGACCTCCTCGAGTTCCCCCTTACCGAGGTCATCGAGAACCGCGACTACAAGGGGTCCACCCATTTCTTCTTCGACGTTGGCAACGGCAACCTCATAGCCTTCTTCGACTTTCCAGGTCTAGATCTCGGCGCCTACCGCGAAGTGCTAGGGGGGCTGCACCATCTGGCGATCTCCGTCGAACCATCATGCTGGGCACGGCTGCGCGACAACCTCGACCGAGGTGGTGTCCCCTACGTTCTGGAGAGCGAAGTGTCCATCTACTTTGAAGACCCCGACGGAGCCCGCCTAGAGCTCATCGCTGATCCACTTGGCGAGATGTACGGCTCCCGCGTCCTGTAGATGATCGGTTCAGACGACGCCACCTTGCGCAAGACCGAGCTGGACAGATGCTGAAGAGAACAGCAGATGCAGAACAGAGAGAACAGAACAGAGAGAACAGAACAGACAAGGAGCCCGATATGAGTGGTGCCAACGTTGCTCCCGAGCTACCCAGCAGCGAAGAGCTGATCACCAGCCAGGTGCTCCACTCTTTTGACAACGTACCGTCGCCGCGCTTCAAAGAGGTGATCAAAGCACTCGTCACCCACCTGCACGCTTTCGAACGGGAGGTGCGATTGACGACGGGCGAATGGGAGGCCGCCATCGCATTCTTGACCCGGGCGGGCCAGATGACGACCGCTCAGCGTCAGGAATTCATCCTGGCGTCCGACGTCCTCGGCCTGTCATCTCTGACCGTGGCGATCAACGCACCGAAGGACTCGAGGGCGACCGAAGCGACCGTGCTGGGGCCCTTCTACCTCCCAGACTCGCCGGAGATCTCCCTTGGAGATGACCTGGCGGCCGGGGCCGAGGGCACCCCCTGCTGGGTAGGTGGCCGCGTACTTTCGACTGACGGTTCGCCCATCGCGGGAGCCATACTCGAGATCTGGGAGGCCGACGAGAACGGCTTCTACGACGTGCAATACGAGGGCGGCAAGACGGCGGCCAGGGGCTCGATGCGGTCGGGGCCCGGTGGCGAGTACCGCTTCTGGTCAGTGCGCCCGGCGCCGTACCCGATACCCTGCGACGGCCCCGTCGGCGATCTGCTGCGGGCCGCCGGACGCAGCCCAATGCGGCCGGCTCACATCCACATACGGGCGCAGGCGCCGGGCTACCGCTCCCTCGTGACCCATATCTTCCTCGCCGGAGACGATCACCTCTACTCAGACGCTGTGTTCGGGGTGAAGGAAAGTTTGATCACCGAGGTGGTCGAGCACCCACCGTCGGTGGCACCTGATGGCTCACAGCTGGCCCAGCCCTGGGTGAGCCTGGCCTTTGACGTGGTCCTCTGTCCCGAGACAACCGCCAAAGACCTGCGCAGGTGAGGCCCCGCGCTCCGCGCCGGGATCTCGGCGGAGGCGCTCTGTTGGTCCTGTCCGGCCGTCTGATCATGAAGCTCGTGAACTTGAAATGGGCACCTGCGCCTGACCGGAGCGCACCGTTCATGGCAGCGATAACGAACGCGCAACGGCGTCAGAAGGTCCAGAGCCCGGACCATTCGCCACAAAGCGAACGGCCCGGGCTCTTTAGAGCACTCCTCGTCGCCCCTTACGTCTTGGAGTTCGTGTAGGCCAACGTCTCGTAGTAGGACTGCAGAGGCGGCGCGAACAAACCGAGCTTTTGGGTCGAGAACGTCACATTCTTCGCGGTGAGCGTGAACCCGGTAGGAATGTAGAGCATGACCCCGTACTCGTTGTCGCTTATGTATTTGTAGATCGCGTCATAATCCGCGATCCGGGTCTTCTGGTCCAATGGCTCCGACGCCTGCTCGATCAGGGCGTCAAGATGCGCGTCCCTCACGCCGCTGAGGATGCCCTTGGATCCGAAGTCGAAGGCCATGCCGAACCCGACTGCTGGGTCGTAGGAGCCGGGGTCCGCAATCTCGGTCTGCCACTTGCCGCCGAGCACGTTCTGGATGTAGGTGCCCTGGTCTTTGGCCTCGATGGTCGTGTGGATGCCCGCTTGCGCCCACTGCGACTGCAGCGCTTCATCGGTTTCCTGAGTGACCAGGTCGTTCAATGACAGCAGCGTCACGTTCAGGCTGCCGCCGAGCTGTTTTACCAGCGCCTTCGCCTTCTTCAGGTTGTAGGCGCGATATCCAGGGACCTTCTGCTCCCAGAATGGGCTGCCCGGGCCCAGGGGAGACTCTGTCAGAGTCGCGGTGCTGGCATAGAGGGCCTTGTTGATGGCCTCGGGGTTCGTGGCGTACGCAATGGCCTCACGAGCCGCGATGTTGTTGAACGGAGCCGCCTGCATGTTGAACTGGAGGTCTTCCGCGTTGGTTCCGACCCTGGCCCCGCCGTACACGTCGACGCTGTTGACGATGCTCCTCACGTTCTGGTACTCGCCGTAGCCGCCATAGACCTGGGCCTCACCGGTCTGGATCGCAGCCAGGGCGCTCGAGTCGTTCGCGACGGACTTGAAGACGATCTTGTTCAGGTACGGGTATGGCTGGTCCCAGTAGGAGGGATTGCGGGCCATGGTGACCTGGACGTTAGGAGTGTCGGAGACCACCTTGAAGGGGCCAGCGCCCACCGGGAGCAGGTCGGTGGCTGTCGGAGACTTGAGCGAAGCGAGGTGCGTGGGAGACGCGATCCAGTTGGGACTCGAGTCGGGAAACGCGTCGAGGATCGCTCCGTCCGGGTGCGTGAGGTTCATCACGAGGGTGTAGGGGCCGGGTGCGCTCATGGATGCGATCGGGTAACTGGCTGCGTCAACCGAACCCGGGGTGATGTCGAGCTTCCAGTTCTCGAGCACCGCAGCCGAGTTGAACGGAGTTCCGTCGCTGAACGTGACCCCCTTGCGCAAGGTGATCGTGAACGTGCGCCCGCCATCGCTGTACTTGTATCCCGTTGCCAGCTGAGGAACGATCTTGCCGTTGTAGAGCTGTCCAAAGAGAGTGCCGTAGATGGCGTCGTAGAAGCCGCCGTTGAAGATCTCCGGATTGCCGACCGAGTTGAGGTTTGTCCAGCTTCCGGCCAAACCCGAGCCCAACAGAACCGTCATCGACCCGCCGTGCTTAGGCTTGGCGGCGATAGGGATCGCCTTGACGCCCGGGATGCTCACGGTGCTCGCCACCGCTCCGGCCAAGGCCGGTCCCAGGCCGACTACAAGCGCCACCACAGCCCCGAACAGACCGCAGCGTTTGAGCCAACCGACCATCTCGACTTCCCCTCCCCAAGGCACCACGGCGGCGCCCCGCAACTCTCAATATTCACACATTGGTTGCGAGTTGTCCATCAACTGTAACAATCGGCCTCCGATGCGAGTTAGGACGATTGAACGCCCAGTCCGGCCACGCGCGAGCAGCTTTGGAGGCTTCCGGCAACTCAATTATGGTCACGCCGGCCGTCCGAACCTCCGTGAGACGCCATGGGCAAGGCCCACCGTGGCCTTCGTACCGCGCTTTCGCAGGCCGCCCCCACCCGTGAGAGTGAAGCCCTGGCGATCTCCATAGTCGGTCGTCGGGTGACAACGAGGCAGGCGCGAGCTCTGGCTCGACTCATCGCCGCACTCACCCATTGGGCTGCTTGCCAACTTGATCGAGACTGACGTGCGCCAACCGTCCCGGCACGTCAAGACAGCCAGCTAGCCTGGCTATCACCTCGACACACTCTTCGACGATGCTCGTAACGATCTGACCGGCCGGTTGCACCTTTGCGATCAGGCCAGCCGCTTGGCCCGCCTCCACCCGTCCATTCGCGACGTCTCCGTCCAGAGCGGCCATCTTCAAGGTCGACGAAATGAACTCCGCTCTACGTACTTCGATTGAAGCCCCGTCGGCTTCGAGTCGGTCCATGCGTCCGGTGAACTCATTTGCAAGGACCCTGATGACCCCAAGGTCTCTTCCGATCACAACGGTGTCCACCACCGACGCGTCGAGAACAGCACGTCGGTACGCGTGGTGCACGTTGGCCTCGGTGCTCGCGATGAACCGAGTCCCGAATTGCGCGGCACCGGCTCCCAAGGCCAGCGCAGCTGCCAGCCCTGCGCCGTCCGCAAAACCTCCAGAACCAATTACCGGCGTCATTGGAAACCCACTGCAAACAGCACGCAATAAGACGAGCGTGGAGACCATCGATGAGGGAGGATGGCCGCCCGCGGCAGCGCCGGTAACTATCAGCGCGTCAGCGCCCGCATCCACTGCTTTTTTTGCATGCTCAACGCTGGCGATCACGTGCAGACAACGGGTCCCAAGATCCTGGAACTGTCGAACGTACTTTGCCGGGGCCCCTTGGGAACCGACCATGACGGGAGGCGGATTGCCCAGGAGCACCTGCATGATCTCGCCGACGCCACGACGATTCAACGGCAGATTGACTGCGTAAGGCCTGTCCGTGTTGGCGCGGACCTTCTGTAACACTTGACGCAGATCGCTCTCGGTCATGGGTCCTGCGGCGATGACACCGAGACCGCCGGCGTTGCTGACCGCCAGCGGAAGTTCGGAACAGGATGAAACCCAAGACATACCTGCTTGAATGACTGGGAGCTCTATGTCCAGCAGTTGAGTCACCGACGTTTCTAAAGAGACGGTCATCTGTGTTCGCCCTCAGAAGCTTCGGAAACAAGAATCTCCCGGGCAATGTCGGCAAGTCGACTTCGTTGGATCTTCGCGCTTGCCGTCATCCCTACGTC
>JBOGFX010000161.1:0-10333 GCA_050743805.1 Acidimicrobiales bacterium | reverse complement strand
GGTCAGGCCCGCGACTTGGAAGGCGACCTTGGTGGCAGCGGGCAAGTTGCAGGCCACCGTGAAGACAACCTGAGTGACGGCGAGCACCTGGTCGATCCCGCTGATCGCGAGGAAGTCCGGCGAGAGGTTCACCGTTACCGAGCCCGGGATTGCCTGGTTGGTGTTGACGAAGGGGTTCGGAGTGACGCTGATCAGCTGAGTGCCCGCGAGCGCGGTCGTGTAGCCGCGGAGCTGCTCGGAGGGGGCGGGCCCGGCCAGCAGGTCGTTCAGGACCGTGTCGAGACGGTCCAGGTGCGCAGGCGTGAAACGGTTGACCGGAGTGGGCACGTCGCCTTTCAGAAGCACGATGGTCAGCGAGAGGTCGTCGGACTGTGGGGGGAGCGTCGAACCGACGGTGGGTGGGCGGGGCACGACATCGTTGCCCAGAGCCTGCGGGGAGCCCGAGATCGGCACGCCGCACGCGCAAAAGACGAGGCCCGCAAGGACCGCGAGTGTCCCGGCGGCGAACCTCTTGGGCCCACTCATCCGGGCTCCCAACCATCCTGGGCTGGCAGCTCCACGGTGAAGCGGGCCCCGCCTCCGGGCGCGTCCTCGATGCCGACCCGTCCTCCCAACACCTTCACGTGCTCGGCAACCAGGGCGAGGCCCAGACCGGTCCCGGTGCTCGCCCCCCTGCGACCGGCCTCCTGGCCACGGTAGAAACGCTCGAAGATCCTTCGCCTCTCCGATGGCGGGACTCCGGGGCCCGAGTCCTCGACGGCGATCAGCACGGTGGAGTGCCCGGAGGGGTCGCGCCCGGGCTCCGCACTCACGCAGGTCGCCCCGCCCCCGTAGTTGGCCGCGTTCTCCAGGAGATTTGCCATGATGCGCTCAAATCTGCGCTTGTCCACGTTGAGCACCACCTCGTCGAGGAGCGGATCGATCCACACCGGCGGGGCGTTCAGGTGCAAGAGCGCGGAGGAGCTGGAGGTGACCGCCCGGCGCACAAGCTCGCCGGCATCCACCAGCTCGAGGGAGGCGTCTGTTGACCCGACGTCGGACCTGGACATCTCGAGCAGCTCGGCGACCATCCTCTCGAAGCGCCGGAGGTCGGCTCCCAAGAGCTCGAGGGCACGCTGCGCGCGATCTGACAGCTCGCCCGCGTGCGCCTCCAAGACGTTCAGGGTGTTCGCAAGGGTCGTCAAGGGCGATCGGAGCTCGTGGCTCACATCTGATGCGAAGCGCGCGTCGCGCTCGATCCTCTCTTGGAGACGGTCGACCATCGCATTGAAGGATTGAGTGAGGCCTGCCAGGTCGGGGTCCTCGCTGCTCGCCTTGAGCCTCGTGTCCAAGTCGCCTCCCGCGATCGCCACTGCGGCTCGGGACACCGCGCTCAGAGGGCGAAGGGTCCGGGCGCTCGCAAGGCGCCCCACGACTCCCCCGAGGAGCGTGGTCACGAGGCCGCCCAGAGCCAGGGCGAGCGCGAGGATGTGAAGCGTGTGGTCGAGGTCCTTCACGTCGAAGATGGCGAAGTAGCTGGCGTCGACCGAGCGCAGCGGGATGCCGACGACCATCTGCGGGTCGTCGTGCAACACGAAGGTCTGGGTGCCCGGGGTGCCGGACGCAACGAGGGTTCTGAGTCCCCCGGGGACCTCGTCGATCGTGATGGCGAAGCTCGAGTAGAAGGGGCTCCCGTCCAACACGAGGGCCGAATAGGTGGCCCCGTAGGTCGCGTCCAGCCCGTCGAGGATCTGGAACGGATTGGGTGAGGGGGCGCGCAACGCGGTCTCGAGAGCCCCGGCGCCCAGGGTGGCGTCCTTGACCGCGGAGTTGAGGCGGTCGCTGAGCAAGAAGTGCGAGGTGGTGAAGTACGCCAGGCCACCCATGAGCACCGACAGGAGGAGTGCGCCCGCAGCGAAGAGCCCCGTCACCCGCGCGCGCAGTCCGAGCCGCCCCCACAGCTCGGCGGGGGCTTTGGCGGCTCGACGCGTCTTGCGAAGCCACTGTGGGGCGGCGAGCGCGGCCGAAATGCCGCTCACCTCAAGGGACCAGCTTGTAACCCATGCCGCGGACGGTGAGGATGTGTCGGGGAAGAGCTGGGTCCGGCTCGACCTTGGTCCTGAGGCGTCGGATGTGGACGTCGACCAAACGACCGTCCCCGAAGAAGTCGTAGCCCCAGACGCGGTCCAAGAGCTGCTCGCGGGTCAGGACCTTGTTGGGGTTTGTCGCAAGCTCGCAGAGCAACCGGAATTCGGTCCTCGTGCAGTGGATGTCCTCGCCGTCTTTGCGTCGAAGGGCTCCCTGTTCGGGGATGAGCTCGAGCTCGCCGAACGCGAGCACCCTTGGCTCCTCCTCGGCGGGCCGAGCCCGGCGCAGCAGAGCCCTGATGCGGGCGCCGAGCTCCTTGGCAACGAAGGGCTTGGTCACGTAGTCGTCAGCTCCAGCCTCGAGACCAGCGACAACGTCGTGCGTGTCGGTCCGCGCGGTGACGATGATTATGGGGACAGCACTCTGGCGCCGCATGGCACGGCAGCACTCGAAACCGTCCATGCCGGGCAGCATGAGGTCGATGAGCGCGACATCGGGGCCCTGGGCGGCGAAGTGGTCGAGCGCCTCCTCCCCCGAGGCGACGTCGTCGACGTCGTAGCCCTCCTCCTCCAAGGCGAGGCGCATCGATGAGCGGATCCGCTCGTCGTCCTCCACTACCAGGATCCGGTTGCTCATCGGCCTGCTTCTTCTGTGCAGTCGTTCCGTGCTGTTGCTCTATGCGCTTCGTCCCTGGACGCCCGGACTCGGGCGCTCGCCCCCTGAGAGGTGTACCGATCATGCCATAGGAACCCAGCTCAGAGGTCCACGCCTCGGTCGAGCCAGCAACCCTGCCGCCCGCGCCCTCTTGGCACGGATCGCCGGTCGCCTCTGGAGAAGCGCTCCCCGGGCTGCGGGCGAAGACCCCTTCCTGCATGCTGGCGTGTTGCGGGCAAGGCGGTGACCGCCCGGGCGCGTTGCTAGGAAGCGTGCGGGTGGACGTGGATCTGGCACCCGAGAGGCGTGGAGTGTCGTGACCGGCGGCTCACAGGCTTGGCCACGTCGGCCTCCGCTTGCCCGCTCGTCGAGGTCTGGGTCGCAAGCATCCGAGGCCTCTCGAGCCTCGCGCGGTTGGCGGAGGCTCGAATCTCGTGCCGGCCCCTTCCCCGATCCCGGGCTGGGGGGTCGGTGTGTGCTCCTGGCCTGCTTGGAGACCGTCGGGCATGGGTAGGAGACAACCGTGGCTCAAAGCGCCAGAGGCTCGGTTGCGCTCATCTCGGTTCGGTCTCGTCCCTGGGCGGTCAACGGTTCGTTCCCCAAGAGCATCGAGCGAACGGTTGATGGCCGCCTGGAGGCGGTGCGCCGTTGTGAGCGTGGTTGTCGGTGCGAGGAGGTGTCGGCGGGGGTGCCGCGACGATGCAGGCTTGGCGGACGACCGCGACCGCGGGGGTGCCATGGAGCAACCTGACACCTTGAGGGTCAAGGTCGAAGAAGCGTTCGGCGAGCTGTCGAGCGACCTCGAAACGCTCCTCGCCGAGCTGTCGGCCAGAAAGGTTGTGAGCCATGCCGGCAGGGCGGTTTCTCGTGGTACGACGCAGCGGGCCGCCGGCGCCTTGCGGTCCGCACGGGCCCTGGTGTCTGAGGTGCGACGTTCGCCCGCCGCCCGCTCGATCATCGCTTTGAGCCTTGCGGGACTTGTCGTCACCGTGGCCCTCATCAAGGGGCGCTTGCGGTTGCCAGGGCGACGCACAGACTTGCCTCCTGCGCGGGGGTAGGTCGCACAGACCCAGACGATCGCGGCCCAGGTGTTGCGAGGTTGCCGCCAAGGGTCCCGCGCAGCGCCGTCAGCCCGGACCTAGCGTGCTGAGGGTGACGACGCGAGTGCCGGCCGCCCAACCGGAGGCGAACGAGGACGGGATGTGGGAGCTCGACCCCTTCGTCCAGTCGCTGGAGCGCTCTCTTGCAACCCGGCGCGCCTATTCGAGCGATCTGGCGGGCTTCGCCACCTGGGCTGCCCGCGGCGGTGTCGATGGACCGGGTTCAGTGAGCCGGATCCTGTTGCGGAGATATCTCGCCTACCTGGGGACCTGCGGCTTCGCGAAGGCGTCCGTGGCCCGCAAGGCGGCCGCCATACGCTCGTATTTTGCCTGGTGCGAGCGCCGGGGGACGGTTGCTTGCGACCCGGCACGCTCTTTGTACGCCCCGAGGGCAGCCGGGCGGCTCCCAAGGGTCCTTTCCCACGGCGAGTTGGATGCGCTCCTCGCTCCCCGAGGGCCCCAAAGCAAAGAGCTCCGCGGCCAGTCGCTGGCTCTTCGCGACGACGCGGTCCTCGAACTTCTGTACGCAGCCGGGCTGCGGGTCTCCGAGCTCTGCGGTCTTCGTCGCGACGGGGTCGACCTCGTGTCCAGGACGATCTGGGTGGTGGGCAAGGGAGACAAGGAGCGCGTGGTCCCCGTCCACGATCGTGCGACCTGGCTCCTGGGGCGCTGGCTGAAAGAGGGGCGCCCGGTGATCGCCACCGTGGACAGCCCTGAGGACTCGGTCTTCTTGAACACCTTGGGTCGCACGCTCGGACCTCGCGACGTCCGGCGGATCCTCGACCGCCGTTCGCCGGTGCCGACGCATCCCCACGCCCTGCGCCACAGCTTTGCGACGCACCTGCTCGACGGGGGTGCGGACCTGCGGGTGGTCCAGGAGCTGCTGGGCCACGCGAGCCTCCAGACCACTCAGATCTACACGCACGTGAGCAAGGAACGCCTGCTCAGCGTTTACCGAGAAACCCATCCTCGAGCCTGAGGCGACCGATCCGTTGGCCCCAGGGGACGCATCAGGCTAGGATCCTTGCGCTCTCAAAGAGAGCAGCCCCTTTTCGACCACGCACCCGAGCGCGTTCCACGGTCGCCTCTCTGGAGGTGTTGCGCCCGGGGAGGACCAACCGATGGGAGGATTAGAACATGGCGGTCGTGACCATGCGCCAGATGCTGGACGCAGGAGTTCACTTCGGGCACCAGACCCGCCGTTGGAACCCAAAGATGCGCCGCTACATCTTAGGTGAGCGCAACGGGATCTACCTCATAGATCTGAACAAGACACTTGCAGGGGTGGAGGTCGCTTATGGCTTCGTGCGCGACCTGGTCGCGTCCGGAGGTCAGATCCTCTTCGTGGGGACCAAGAAGCAGACCCAGGGACCTGTGGCCCAGTTCGCAGAGGCCTGCGGGATGCCCTATGTGAACCAGAGGTGGTTGGGCGGCATGCTCACCAACTTCACGACGGTGAGCTCGAGGGTGAAGCGCATGTCCGAGTTGGAGGCGATGCGCAAGGCGGGTGATTTCGACGGCATGCCCAAGCGTGAGGCCCTCCGGCACGTCCGAGAGCTCGAGAAGCTGGAACGCAACCTCGGAGGTATCAGGGGTCTCGACCGTTTGCCCGATGCCATCTTCGTCATAGACACGAAGAAAGAGCACATCGCCGTCACAGAGGCGAACAAGCTGAAGATGCCGGTGGTGGCGGTGGTCGACACCAACTGTGATCCCGACGTCATCACCTACGTCATTCCGGGGAACGACGACGCCATCAGATCTGGCGCGTTGATGTGCCGGGTCCTTGCAGAGGCCGTGCGCGAGGGTCGCTGGATGTCCGCAAACCGCCCGCAGGCGCGCAGAGCCTCGGTCACTGGGCCCGACGCCCAGCCCAGCGGATCGCCCGCGCCCGGACCCCTTCGCCAGGACACGGTCACAGAGCGCCCCTCGGAGCAGAGCGACTCGGCTGGGCCCGGTGAGCAGCGCCAGGTTCACCAAGATGCTTCGGCGGGCACCGAGGAGCTCTCCCAAGCTGCGGACGCTTCGCAGGCCCGTCCTGAAGAGGCCGTCGTGCACGAACGCACCAGTGGCGAGGTGGAGGCGTAGATGCCAGGCATCTCCGCCCGTGACGTTCAGAGCCTCCGTCAACTGACAGGCGCGGGAATGTTGGACGCGAAGAGAGCCTTGGAAGCCAGCGAGGGCGACATGGATGCTGGCGCCCGATGGTTGCGCGAGCACGGATTGGCAGAGAGCTCGAAGCGGGAAAGCCGTGAGGCTTCCGAGGGCGCGATTGCCGTTGCCAAAGGCGACGGGGTGGCCGCGATCGTCGAGCTCTGTTGCGAGACCGATTTCGTCGCGAAGTCACTCGAGTTCATCGACGTGGCCACCGACATAGCCGAGGGCGTCGTCCAGCGAGGCGACGAAGCGGTGTCCCAGGCACAAGTAGCGCTCGAACGTCTGACCACCACCTTGAAAGAGAACATCGCGGTCGGCCGGGTGCATCGTCTCGAGGCAAAAGAGGGCCAGGTCCTCGACACCTATCTGCATCAGCAGGCGGGGAGGGGAGTCAACGCCGTCGCAGTGGTGCTCAGCGGCGGGACGCCAGATATCGCCCACGAGGTTGTCTTGACGGCGGCCTTCGCGCGCCCCACCTATGTGAGGCGCGAGGACGTTCCAAAAGAGGAGGTCGACGCAGAGCGTCAAAGCCTGGAGAGCCTCACGCGAAACGAGGGCAAGCCCGAAGCAGCCATCGCCAAGATCGTCGAAGGCCGGCTCAACGGGTGGTTCAAGCAGCGTGTTCTGCTAGAACAGCCGAGCGCGCACGACGAGAAGACGAGCGTCGCGAGGATGCTCGGCGATGCCGAGGTCGTTGCCTTCGCCCAGGTGGTCGTCGGGCACTAGGCCCTTGGATTGAGGAAGCACTGATGGGCGAGCACAAGCGCGTAGTGCTCAAGATGTCCGGTGAGGCGCTCTCTTCGGCCAAGTCGGAGGAGTCCATAGACGCCGCCGTCGCAGATCGGTTCGCCAGTGAGATAGCCCAAGCACGCGCGGAGCTCGACATCGAGCTCGCGGTGGTCGTCGGTGGGGGCAACATTTGGAGGGGGACCGTTGGCGCGGGCGCCGGGATGGACAGAGCCACCTCGGACACGATGGGGATGCTCGCAACGGTTGTCAACGCGCTCGCCCTCCAGGATGCCTTGGAGCAGCACGGCCAAGACACAAGAGTGTTGACGGCGATATCCATGGCAGAGGTCGCGGAGCCCTACATCCGCAGGCGAGCGATACGACATTTGGAGAAGAGCCGTGTGGTGCTTCTCGCGGCGGGCATGGGAAACCCCTATTTCACGACCGACACCTCTGCTGCTCTGCGCGCTGCGGAGATCGAAGCCGACATTCTCTACAAGGGCACCCATGGGGGCGTCGACGGGGTCTACAGTGCCGACCCGCGAACCGACCCCAAGGCGACCAAGTTCGAGGAGATCTCCTTCATGGAGGTGATCTCCAAGGATCTGAGAGTGATGGATCTGACCGCGATCACCTTCTGCAAGGACAACGGGCTGCCGATCCGGGTCTTTGACCTGATGCCGCAGGGGAACCTCCGCCGGGCGCTCAGCGGCGGCAAGATCGGTACGCTGGTCCGGTGACCGACGAGCTCGCCCAGGTCGTCATCGAGGAGGTCAAAGACAAGATGACCAAGGCGGTCGACCACGTGCGGTCCGAGTTCGACTCGGTGCGAACGGGCAGGGCCAACCCCGCCCTCGTCGAGACCTTGATGGTGGACTACTACGGCTCCAAGACTCCGCTGCGGCAGCTCGCGAACTTCAGCGTCCCAGACGCCATGCTGCTCGTGGTCTCTCCCTTCGACAAGAGCTCGCTCGGGTCCATCGAGAAGGCGATCAGCGCCTCGGAGCTGGGTATCAACCCCGCCAACGACGGGAACGTGATCAGGCTCGCATTCCCACCTCTCACCGCCGAGCGACGCAAGGAGCTGGTCAGGCTGGTGCGGCACAGGGCCGAGGAGGGCCGTGTCGCGGTTCGCAACCTTCGTCGCTCCGCTCGCCACGATCTCGAGGGCCTGGAGAAGGACGGTTCCATGACCGCCGACGAGCTGGAGCGGGCCGAGAAGGATCTTGAGAAGCTGACCCACGGCGAGGTTGGCGCGATCGACGAGCTGCTCAACCGCAAGGAACAGCAGCTCCTGGAGGTCTGACACATGGCACGCGAGAACGAGAACGAGGCCGTCGAGCACACGGGGCACGGCAGCGGGAGGGTGCGGATCATCGGCGCGGAGCCGGCGGGGCTGGCCGCTGCCCGAGGCGAGCGGGAGGCGGCGGGCGACGAGCCTGTGGACGCGTTCGTTACACCTCCCTTGCCGCATTGGACGGAGCCCCCGACGGGAGAGGTTCCTGCGATCTTGAGCTCCGCTCGCGACGTCGACGATCCCTACTCGTCGGTCCCGGGCCCGACCTGGAGGGAGGAGGGCAACGACTGGGACGACACCGACGAGGGTTTTGAGCCTTCGATGCTCGCCGGTGACAAGGTCGAAGACGGGGCTCTCTCGGGCGAGACCTCCGACCGCCAACCATGGGTCTTCGATCTCCCGGGCGAAGACGACCCAGGCGCGTCGATCTTCGACGAGGAGCCCGCCTGGGACCGCCTCGAGCCCTGGGATGATCTCGCCTCCAACGGCGCCGGAAGCCCGATCACCGACGAGGCGCCCATCACAGAGGTCATCCCGGTCACCGATCCCTCCGAGAGCACGGATCACCAGCCGGAGCTGGAAGACCACCCACTGGCTGACCAGGGGCCTGCTGTCCAGATCCAAGACCTCGACGAACCCGCCCGCTCACAAGAGCCCCTTGGTCAGAGGCGCTCGCGGCTGGCGAAGCGCGCAGCACCCTCCGCACCGCCTCGCCCACGCGTCACACGCCGCCCGAGCTCCGAGGACAGCACCCTGTTCCCCGGAGAGCCGGCAACCGCTCAGACACCGGGTCGCAACGTCGCCGCCGCGCTCATTTCTGGCGTGGTGCTCGGCGCCATCGCCCTGATCGTCTTCAAGATCGGTCCCATCGCCACGGTCACCGTCCTGACCATCGTGGTCACCGTCGCAGCGATGGAGGCCTACGCGGCCTTCCGCCAGGGCGGCTACCACCCGGTGACGCTCCTCGGGCTCGTCGCCACCGCCTCCCTGCTGATTGCCACCTACAACCGGGGCACGGTGGCCCTGCCGCTCGTGACGGTGCTTCTCATCGGGGCGTGCTTCGTCTGGCATCTGGCGAGGGTCGAGAACACCGACACCGTGCACTCCATCGGCACCACTGTGTTCGTGTTCGGCTGGATCGCCATCTTCGGGTCGTTCGGAGCACTGTTGGTCTCCCCGGGGCAGTTCTCCGGTCGCCACGGCATCGCATATCTGCTGGGTGGGCTCATCGCGGGGGTGGCCTCCGATGTGGGCGCCCTCGGTTTCGGGGCCTGGATAGGGCGCCACCCGATGTCGTCGTTGAGCCCCAACAAGACCTGGGAGGGTTTCGCCGGGGGGATCCTCACCGCCGTGGTCGTCTCGGCTGCGATCGTGCACCTGGTGCATCCCTGGACCGTCGGCAAAGCTGCCCTCCTCGGCCTCGTGGTATCGATCGTCTGCAGCCTGGGAGATCTTTTCGAGTCAGCGGTCAAGCGCCACTTGGGGCGCAAGGACATGGGGCGGCTGCTGCCGGGGCACGGCGGCCTCCTTGACCGCATCGACGGGCTCTTGTTCGTTCTCCCAGCGACCTACTACCTGGTGATCGCCTTTCATCTGCGATGAGGTGCCCCGTGGTGGCCGGGGACCCCTTTTGACGGCCATCTTCGGGGGAAGATGGGGTCTGTGACGATGACCACCGTCAGCCTGGTCGGCTCCACGGGGTCGGTTGGGACCCAGGCCGTCGACGTGCTCGCGGCCAACCCCGAACGCTTCGAGGTGGTGGCGCTCGGCGCCAACCGCTCTCTCGAGCTGCTGGCGGCTCAGGCCAGGCGACTGCATCCCAAGCTGGTGGTTATAGAAGACGAGCGCCTGGTCGGCGAGCTCAAAGAGCTTGTGCCTGCCGGCACCGCGGTGTCATGCGGAGCTTCGGGCACCCTGGAGGCAGCGTCATCCGCAGAGGTGGTGCTGAACGCCGTGGTCGGCTTCGCCGGGCTCCCCGTGACGGTGGCCGCACTCGAGGCGGGCAGCAGGCTGGCCCTCGCGAACAAGGAGTCGCTGGTGGCAGGGGCCCCGGTCGTCAAGCGCGCCCGGGCGACCCCGGGGGCGCGGATCGTCCCGGTCGACTCCGAGCATTGCGCTGTTCACCAGTGTCTGGGCACCGTGGCCTCCCCCGAGGCGGTCGGGCGTCTCGTGATCACCGCCTCGGGGGGTCCGTTCAGGGGTCTCGGCCCCGACGAGCTCGCCCGGGTGAGCGTCGCCGACGCCTTGGCCCATCCGACCTGGAGCATGGGGCCCAAGATCACCGTCGACTCTTCGACCCTCATGAACAAGGGGTTGGAGGTCATCGAAG
>JBOGFX010000160.1:0-4146 GCA_050743805.1 Acidimicrobiales bacterium | reverse complement strand
GGCGGTAGACAATCGGCCGTTGCGTTTCGACGAGTTCGGCGCTCGGACCGGACAAGTGATATTCGTGTCGGCCACACCGGGGTCCTACGAGCTGCAGGTCTCGAGCCAGGTCGTCGAGCAGGTGATCCGACCCACTGGGCTGGTTGACCCCGTCGTGGTGCTGCAGCCAACAAAAGGTCAAATCGATGACCTTCTCACGCGAATCCACGATGCGGTGTCGAGCGGAGGGCGCGTGTTGGTCACGACGCTCACCAAGAAGATGGCGGAGGACTTGACCGACTATCTGGCGGATGCCGGAGTGGCGGTGCAATACCTCCACTCGGACATCGACACCATCACGCGGATCGAGATCCTCCGTAGCCTTAGGTTGGGGGACATCGACGTGCTGGTGGGAATCAATCTGCTGCGCGAAGGGCTCGATCTGCCTGAAGTCTCCCTCGTAGCAATTCTCGACGCTGACAAGGAGGGCTTTCTGCGTTCGACTTCCTCGCTCATTCAGACGATGGGTCGGGCAGCACGCAACGTAGAAGGTTCCGTTGTGCTCTATGCCGACACGATCACCGAATCGATGCGCGAGGCGGTGTCGGTCACTCAACGACGTCGCGAGCGCCAGATCGCCTACAACCAGGAGAACCACATCGACCCGCAGAGCATTCGCAAGGCGGTGACCGACATCTTGGAGCGGCTTCGGGGCAGCTCGGAGGGGTCCATGCGGGCCAAACGAAGTCGCGCCGAGGTGCGATCACGGCAGGGCGCTCGAGCCCTGCGGGCCCGAGCTGGACTAGGGGACCAGCCACCCGTGGGCGCCGTTGGGTCCCCCGAGCTCCGAAGGCTCATGGAGGAGGTTGAGGCAGAGATGAGGCGCGCGGCCGCCGAGCTCCGGTTCGAGGAGGCCGCGCTCCTGCGTGACGAGTTGTCCGAGCTCCGCTCCACAGCTGCGCGTTGACCGGCCGGCGGCGGGTCGACCTCCGGTATCCTCCCCCTGTGTCCGGCAATTTGGTGATCCGCGGGGCGCGCGAGCACAATCTGCAGGATGTCTCTGTGGAGCTGCCAAGAGACAGGTTGATCGTCTTCACCGGGCTGTCGGGGTCCGGGAAGTCATCCCTTGCCTTCGACACCATCTACGCGGAGGGCCAGCGACGCTACGTCGAGTCACTCTCGGCATACGCCAGGCAGTTCTTGGGCCAGATGGACAAGCCGGACGTCGACTTCATCGAGGGCCTCTCCCCGGCGATCTCCATCGATCAGAAGTCAGCGTCGAGGAACCCCCGTTCAACCGTTGGCACGATCACCGAGGTCTACGATTACCTGAGGCTTCTATACGCCCGCATTGGCAAGCCTCATTGTCCCAACTGCGGTCGCCCGGTCGCCCGTCAGACTCCTCAGCAGATCGTGGACCGCGTGCTCGAGCTAGCCGAAGGCACGCGATTTGAGGTCCTTGCGCCGATCGTGAGGGGCCGAAAGGGGGAGTACAGCTCCCTGCTGGAAGACCTCGCGCGTCAAGGCTTCGCAAGGGTCAGAGTCGACGGCGTTCCCGTTGAGCTCGCCAGTCGAGCCGATGTGGCGCTTGCTCGCTATGAGCAGCACACGATCGAGGTGGTCGTGGACCGCCTGGTCAGAAGAGAGGGCATGAGAGCTCGCCTCACCGAGTCGATCGAGGCGGCACTCGAGCTCACCGGTGGCATCGCCGAGATGCTCGTGTACCAAGATGCTGCCGCGTCCGATGCAGCTGGCGGCGGCGACGGTGCCCCCAGTTCGGAGGCCATCACTTTCAGCCAGCACCTGGCGTGCAGTCACTGCGGCCTGAGCTTCGAGGAGCCTGCCCCGAGGAACTTCTCGTTCAACTCGCCCTACGGAGCCTGCGCCACCTGTGCCGGGCTGGGAACGCGCTACGAGGTCGATCCGGACTTGGTCGTCCCTGACCCCGATCTTGCGATAACCGAGGGAGCGATCGCTCCCTGGGCAAGCGCAAGAAGCCAGTACTTCTCGGGACTGCTCAACGGACTGGCGGAAATGGGCAGCTTCTCGGTGAGCACTCCTTGGAAGCGTCTTCGAGCGAAGGATCGGAAGCTGGTCCTTTACGGGTCGCAAGGCAAGCAGGTTCAGGTCGCCTACAAGAACCGCTTCGGCCGGCGCCGTTCCTACGCGGCCGCTTTCGATGGAGTGGTGCCTTGGTTGAGCCGCCGACACTCCGACGCGGAATCGGACTACTCACGAGAACAGGTGGAGCAGTACATGCGCGAGGTGGATTGCCCTGCCTGCGTAGGCTCGCGCCTCAGGCCAGAGTCACTTGCCGTGCGCGTCGGCGAAAAGAACATCTACGAGCTGTGCTCCCTCTCGATCAGTGCTGCCCTTGCAGAGGTTGCCCATCTGGAGTTGAGCGAGCGTGATCACCTCATCGCGGACCGGGTGCTCAAAGAGATTCGCGAGCGGATGCAATTCCTGCTCGACGTCGGTCTCGAGTACCTGTCTTTGGCCCGCTCCGCAGGGACACTTTCCGGAGGCGAAGCGCAGCGGATCCGTTTGGCAAGTCAGATCGGGAGCGGGCTCGTTGGCGTCCTCTACGTGCTCGACGAGCCATCGATCGGTCTTCATCAACGGGATAATCAACGCCTCATTGGAACCTTGGTCCGGCTTCGAGATCTCGGTAACACGGTCATCGTGGTCGAGCATGACGAGGAGACCATTCGTAGCGCCGACTTCGTAGTTGATATCGGTCCAGGTGCGGGTGAGCACGGCGGCCAGATCGTCCACGCTGGCCCGGTGACAGGAAGCAGGGGCTTGATCGCGAACCGGGCCTCGATAACAGGTAGCTACCTGTCCGGTCGCAGGAGCATCCCTGTTCCCGACCGGCGACGGCCTGGCACTGGCGGTGCAGTAATTGTCAAGGGAGCTCGTGAGCACAACCTGGCGGGTATCGATGTCCGGTTCCCGCTTGGCTGCATGATCGCTGTGACCGGGGTCTCCGGGTCGGGAAAGTCGACGCTTGTCAACGACATCCTGTTGAAGGCTCTGGCTCACCAACTCCATCGAGCGAAGGCCAATCCAGGACGTCATCAGGCCGTTGTCGGGATCAAATCCGTGGACAAGGTCGTTGACGTGGATCAGGCACCGATTGGCCGAACGCCCAGATCCAACCCTGCTACGTACACAGGTGTGTTCGATCACGTCCGCCGTCTTTTCAGCCAGACACCCGAGGCACGGGTACGTGGGTATCTGCCCGGCCGGTTTTCGTTCAATGTGCGGGGAGGTCGTTGTGAGGCTTGCGCTGGTGACGGGACGATCAAGATCGAGATGCACTTCTTGCCGGACGTGTACGTGCCTTGTGAGATCTGTCAGGGAGCTCGATACAACCGAGACACCCTGGAGGTGCTGTTCCGAGGCAAGAACATCGCTGATGTTCTAGACATGTCTTGCGAAGAAGCTCTCGGCTTCTTCGCAAACCAGCCGCCCATTGTGCGGCACATGCAGACGCTCGTTGATGTAGGCCTCGGTTACATCCGACTGGGACAAAGCGCTCCAACGCTTTCCGGGGGAGAAGCTCAGAGGGTCAAACTGGCGAGCGAGCTCTCGCGGCGTCCAACCGGCCACACGCTGTACATCCTGGACGAGCCGACGACCGGGCTCCATTTTGAAGATACGCGCAGGCTCCTTCACGTTCTCGAGCGGCTTGTCGACCAGGGGAACACGGTGGTTGTGATCGAGCACAACCTGGATGTGGTCAAGACCTCCGACTGGATAATCGACCTAGGCCCTGAGGGCGGCGATCTCGGCGGCAGGGTGGTAGCCGAGGGGACCCCCGAGCAGGTAGCCAAGACACAAGGAAGCTATACCGCCGAGGTGCTCCGTCCGCTCCTAGCGTCCTGACGAACTGATCGGCGCCTGAGTTGGCCGTCAGCACGGTGGCATCGCTGCACATCTCGAGGCTTACCTGTCAAAAGGTCTTGGATCGGTCGGCGTGAAGCTGGATGGTCTGCTCAGGAAATTTGCCGGCCTCTTGCATGCCCACCGCAGGCCGCTCTTGCTGAGCAAGCGGCGTGACGAGGGGCGGCCTGTGTCGCTCCCTGTGGACCCGAGCCTCGTCACATCATGCGGAGACAGATCGCCCAAACTCTCGATATCAACTAGAGGATAAGACTCTAGTTG
>JBOGFX010000159.1:0-22536 GCA_050743805.1 Acidimicrobiales bacterium | reverse complement strand
GTTCAACGAAGAGCGCCTACACGGTTATTGCGGAGACATCCCGCCGGCAGAGTTCGAGGACGCGTTCTACGCTGCCCAGCAGACCGACCAGTCATTGGTTGGAATCCAATAAATCGAGTCTCCATCGAACCCAGGGTGGTTCAGATCTCGCCGCCGGCGCGCAACAGCGGTGAGTGCTGTCCCCAGCTGGCCACCGCGGCCAGGCCGGCGCCGACGAGGACGAGGATGCCCAGGGTCCCGATGAGGATGTACGTGCGAGCGAGGCGGGTCCAGAAGTTGGGCCGGGCGACCCCGGGCACGTTCCAGATCTGTGCCATCGCGAACTGGCCGATCTGGCTGGCACCCTGAGATCCCCACACCAGGCCCAAGAAGCCCACCACGATGCCGACGACGCCGTTTCGATGCAGGGCGGTGATGCTCTTGCCGAGATCTGCTCCCACCACCGGGAACTGGGAGAGCGCCGAGCTCTTGACGTCGTTGCTGAGGCTGGAGCTGGACCCGACAACGAGGCCCAGGATGGTGACGAGAAGCAGGATGAGCGGGAAGAACGACAAGAACCCGTAATAGGCGAGCAGCGCGGCAAGCTGCCCCCCGCGGTCGTCTCCGTATTTCTTGATCACTCCGAAGCCAAAGGCAAGGGGGCGGACCCTGCGCTGGAGGCGGTCCATCGAGGCGACGATCGCCGTTATGTCGATCACGGGCGGCCCAGAGGTCGGTTGATGTTCGCGTTCACCGTCCGCAGGGTACCCAAACCCGCGGGGAGGAGACCTGGTAGGGCGCGCGCCGAGAGCCAGCGAAGCGAGAAGCGGGCCTGCCACGGTGGCCTCTGCACAGGCCAAGGAGAACCTTTGGGAAAGGGAACCACAGAGCAGGAACACAGAGAACGCGAGTACAGAGAACGCCAATAGAGAGAGGAACCCTATGGTGCAGAGCGCGGGTCTCCACGAGGCTCAGGAACTGTTGTCTACCCAGACGATCGACCGGCACAGAGCGATCGTCTCCCTGGGCGAGGAGCTCGAGGCGATCGACTGGTATGACCAGCGCGTCGAGGCGGCTCAGGACGCAGAGCTCGCCGCGATCCTCGCCCACAACCGTGACGAGGAGAAGGAGCACGCGGCGATGGTGCTCGAGTGGATCCGCCGTCGTGACCCCGTGCTGGATATGAACCTGCGGCGCTACCTGTTCACAGACGGGTCCATACTCGCGATCGAAGAGACGTCCGAACCCGGCACCGCGGTGCCCCCTCGGGTCACGGGTTCCCTTGGCATAGGCGGGCTTGGGGAGAGACAGCTATGAACCATCTGCTGCGAGAGAGCGCGCCGGTCTCCGAGCGGGCCTGGCAGCAAGTCGACGAAGAAGCTCGTCGCCAGCTGACCACGTGTCTGGGCGCACGGAAGTTGGTGGACTTCTCGGGCCCCTTCGGCTGGGAGCATTCGGCCTCGGGCTTCTTGTCGCTCGATGGGATCGAGCGACAAGAGGGGGCGAGGTTGAGCGCGCACTCGCGGCGCGTTCTGCCCCTGGTCGAGTTGCGAAGCAATTTCGAGGTCGCACGAGAAGAGCTCACGAGGACCGACCGCGGGGCCTCCGACCCGGACCTCTCGGATCTCGGCCGGGCGGCCAGGGCATTGGCGAGAGCCGAGAACGCCGCGGTGTTCCACGGCTGGGAGGCCGCCGGGATCGTGGGCATCGCGACGATGTCGCCTCACGATCCCATCGGCTTGGGTGACGAGCCGGCGCAGATGCCGCGTCAGGTCGCGAGAGCCGTGGAGGCACTCCGCAGTGGCGGCGTCGAGGGCCCCTACGGCCTCGCCTTGGGACCCGAGCAGTACACGTCGGTCGTCGAGACCACCGAGCACGGTGGGATCCTCGTGTTCGACCACCTGCGGCACATCCTGGGCGGACGGATCGTCTGGGCTCCCGGTGTGAGTGGCGCAGTGGCCCTCAGCCAAAGGGGAGGGGACTTCGTCTTGGAGTCCGGCCAGGACGTCTCGATCGGCTACGAGAGCCATGACTCGGGGACGGTCAGGCTCTATTTGGAGGAGAGCTTCACCTTCAGGGTTCACTCACCGGAGGCCGGCATCGCCTTGCCGAAGTCATAACCGGCCACCGTCGGTCGCAAGGTCGGGTCCGACCCGATGGCGTGGCCGCAGACGGGAACCACGGCTCACCAGCCCGGGACGATCTCTTTGTCGGGCGGGCTGCGCGTTTGGACAGCTAGATGATCCCTGCGCTCGGCAAGGTTTCAGTGGCCGACCGGCACCTCGCCGCCACCATCAACGCGGCTAGCCCACGAAGGACTCGATCTGCTTGGCGATCTTGGACTCGATCTCGAAGTTCCATGCCGTCTCGCCCACGTCGATGACGAGAAAGAGGTCGGAGATCAAGAGAGTCTCGATCGCCGCCACCCCGAGATGCTCCAGCCATTTGCCGATGCCGATGCGAACGGTGAAGTCGTTGGGATCGCCCGAGATCATGATGGACATGGCTCTGTCGGCGTCCACGATTCCCCGGAGGAATCCCCCCTTACGCGCTTGGAGAACGACACCTTGATTGCTCGGGTTGGATGACTGAACCTTGAAGCCATCCGATTTGAGGTAGTCCTCGATCTTCTGCTCCAGCCCACTCAGATCGCAGCCCTTTGCTTGGAAGTGAAGAACCTTCTCGCCGATCGCCATTGAAATCCCTCCTAGATGGCAGCGCCTGAGAGCGCAACCTCGCTTGCATCCAATCATACGAGGAGCCAACGCCCCTAGAGAAAGCTCAGGTCGTGGAGCAGCCCCGACGGGCTCGATCCGAGAATGGCCTAGCAGTAGGGATGAGCCAGAGCGACCAGGAACTGACCATCGTCGGCACCCCACGTAGCGTCCGTCACGAAATCGGCCGCGAGCAGCTCGTTCTCGACCTGGCTCGGAGCAAACTTGGCGCTGATCTCGGTGAGCAGATCCTCGCCCTCATCGAAGTGAACTGCGATGCCGAGCTTGGAGAGGCAGACGGACTGCTGGCGCTTGGAGCGCAACCGCATCTCGATCCATTGCTCATCGTCGT
Source organism: Acidimicrobiales bacterium (assembly GCA_050743805.1). Lineage (GTDB taxonomy): Bacteria > Actinomycetota > Acidimicrobiia > Acidimicrobiales > RAAP-2 > Palsa-461. The sequence continues at coordinate 19,491 of JBOGFX010000159.1, read as the reverse complement.
TCCAAAGCGCGATGTGGTCGAACCGCTCGGGAACGAAATCGGCGTCCAGCTCGTGGTTTATGACACTGAGCACGTTGCGATTGAAGGCCGCAGTCACCCCGCTTTGGTCGTTGTAGGCCGTTACCAGGGTCTTGGGGTCCTTCAGAAGGTCTACGCCCAAGAGAAGGTGCTCCCGCTCGCCCATCATGCAGTTGAGGTCGAAGAGGAAGCGTCGACGCTCAGCTGGCACGAGATTGCCGATCGTCCCTCCGAGAAAAGCGACGAGTCGACCCCCCGACGTCGGGATCTTGTCGAGATGACGACGAAAGTCGCCTACGACTGCGTCGATCTGGAGCCCCGGGTATTCGTGCAGGATTCCCTCGGCGGCGTGTCGCATAAAGCCTTCGCTCACGTCGAAAGGCACATAGCCCCGCAGCCCGCGGGGGACCATTGCATCGAGGAGCAGCCTGGTCTTCTCGCAGGACCCCGACCCGAGCTCCACCAAGGTGTCCGCGTCGGCAAGCTCCGCGATCTCGGTCGCATTGTCCGCGAGGATCGCCCGCTCGGCACGTGTCGGGTAGTACTCCTCCAATTTGGTGATCTCGTCGAAGAGCTTGCTGCCGACCTCGTCATAGAACCAAAGGGGAGGGATTGACTTGGGGGTGCCCGTAAGGCCGGTGCGGACGTCGTCTTCGAGGGCCTCATGGAGCTGCTCGTCGGTGAGGAAAACGTCGACGCCCACCGACCCCGTCTTCTGAGAGGAATGCCTGCCCTGGTCGTTCACTTGGTACCTCTATATGTCTTTGGCCAATCGCAGGCCGCTGAATGCCCATCGTGACCCTGGGTGGAAGAAGTTCCGGTATGTGGCGCGGCTGTGCCCCGGAGGTGTGATGCAGGCAGAGCCCCTGAGCACCTGCTGGTTCACCATGAACTTGCCGTTGTACTCGCCGACGGCCCCGGGAGCGGGTCTGAAGCCCGGATAGGGGCCGTACGCACTTTGGGTCCACTGCCACACCTCACCGAAAAGGTCGTCCATCGGGTTCTCGGCGCTCCTCGGATGTAGATGTGGCCCGGGAGCCCTTGGGCTCGTCGCGCTGGCCACCACCTCCCACTCGGCTTCGGTGGGCAGGCGGGCATCTTGCCAGCGCGCGAATGCGTCGGCTTCGTAGTAGCTCACATGGCAGACGGGTTGGGAGGGATCGAGGGGTTGCGGTCCACAAAGCGTAAAGACCTGCCAGCTCTGGGCGTCCCTTGTCCAGTAGAGAGGCGAATCCCATCCCAGCGCGGTCGCCGTTGCCCAGCCGTCGGAGAGCCAAAGCTCGGGTCGCCGATAGCCCCCGTCATCGATGAACGCGGTCCAGTCGCCGCAACTGACGAGGCGATCGCAAAGAGCGAAGGGCGTGAGCAACGCGTCATGCCTGGGGAACTCGTTGTCGAACCCGAAGCCCTCGAGGCCGTGACCGATCGAAGTTGTCACACCTGGGCTCTCTAACCATTCCTCAGGAGCCGGCACAGGCCTGGGCCGGTCGTCGGCGGCCCTGTAGGACGGTTGTAACGGATTGCATGACAGGACGTGCTTGATGTCCATGAGTAGGAGCTCTTGGTGTTGCTGCTCGTGGTTGATCCCGAGCTCGGTCAACTCGAGGGTGCGCTCCGATGGCGTGGTCGTGAGCACCTCCGCCATCGCTTTGTCTACGTGGTCCCTGTAGTCGGCAACCTCTCCGGTCCCAGGCCTCGAGATGACTCCCCTGCGGTCGCGGGGCTGCCGCGATCCCACCGCTTCGTAGTAGGAGTTGAAGATGTAGCCGAAGGCGGGATGAAACACCGAGTACGGGTCTTGCTGAGCCAGGATGAATGTCTCGAAGAACCAAGTCGTATGGCCACGGTGCCATTTCGTGGGGCTCACGTCGGGCATGGACTGAACCATCTGGTCTTCGGGGGAGAGGGGAGACGCCAGATGCTCCGTGTACCGGCGGACGTCGTCGAAGCGTGCCGCCAGATCGGACGAACGGGCCTCAACATCGATCTCAGCCATCACGTGCACCTCCCACCCACCGATCTTCGTACCCACGCAGGCCCAGACCCGCGCTCGCTCTCACCGTAGCGCCGGGAGATTTCAGGTATGCGGCGGGGAGCATCCGCGGGTCACACATGGGTCCAGCCGTACCTGTACCCGCTACGGTCAGATTGAGACCATGGATCTCGGCCAGCCGACAACGGGCCCACTGCAACCGATCCATGCTCTCCACGGGAGGAGATGGCCGAGATGAGGCTTTGGAGCACGTACAGAGATCAGATGGTCACCGGGTCCGAGGCGCTCCCTGGACGATCCGGACCCATCAGCGAACCGGGCACGCATCGGGTTCTTGGCACGCCGATGGCCCCGCCGTTCCCTGACGGCCTAGAAGCCGCCGCGTTCGCGATGGGTTGTTTCTGGGGTGCGGAGCGGTCCTTCTGGGAGCTGGGAGGCGTCTACACGACGGCGGCTGGCTACGCAGGCGGGTTCACACCGAACCCCACCTACGAAGAGGTCTGCACCGGCCGGACCGGTCATGCCGAGTCGGTGCTCGTCGTCTTCGATCCGGCCAAGACCTCGTATGCAGGCTTGGTCGCTCACTTCTTCGAGAGCCATGATCCGACTCAGGGTATGCGCCAGGGCAACGATGTCGGGACCCAGTATCGCTCAGCGATCTACTTCCGGTCGCCGGAGCAGGGGAATGCGGCGCACACCATAAGGAACGCCTTTGGTCAGCGGTTGCTTGGGGCTCGCTTCGGTGAAGTGACGACAGAGATTGCTCCCGCGGGGCCCTTCTACTACGCGGAGGACTACCACCAGCAGTACCTAGCGGCCAACCCGAACGGGTACTGCGGACTGGCCGGTACCGGAGTCAGCTGTCCCATCGGCTTGGACCTTCCCCAAACCCCGAGCGTGCCACGGGCGTGACCGGGCCCCGGCGCGGGTGAGCCGTCGCTCCGGACATCGTTGGGACCTTTGGTGCTCGGCCGGGGCTGGGGCCTTCGCTGTGGGCTCCCAAGGTGGGCGGTCCTTCGGAGGTACCCGCGAGATGGAGGTCGCGTGTCGTGGCGTCGAAGGCCTTTTCCCGAACCGCCGGGATCTCGCTCATCGAAGGAACGGCAGGCATAGGCAAGTCCGGTCACGGCCGGTTTCCTAGCGCGAGTACGAGAGCGGGGACGGCGGTGTAGCTAGGGAGGGGGGTGAGACCCCGTGATGCCGTTGTCATGCTGAGCAGACCCGGCCGAACGAAAGCTCGCTCGTACTCGGACCCTTGCTCCCCCAACGTGCCGATCGGTGCCGTTGATGTGGCCGTGAGCGCGATGCGATGTCGGTTCGTTGCGAGGACGCCCGAAGGTGGGCGCTTTGTCCGTCGGCAGGCCACGATGTGAAGGTGGCGCAATGGGCACTCTCTCAGCACCTATCTTTGGAGCTTTGCGTTGGGGCCTCCGTAGTTCTTTGGCGGGCTCGCACGCACTGAGATGACGCCGAGAGTCCTGGCCGAGGAGACCCACGCAGCATGATTGACAGGCTCTTTCATGGTCTCGGACGATGCGTCGTCCGGTACAGGTGGGTGATCGTCATCGTGTGGTTGGTCGGCACGGTGATATCCGTGAAGAGTCTTCCGAGCCTCGCGTCTCAGGTCAACAACAACAACAGTTCGTTCTTGCCGTCGAGCGCTCCGAGCGTGCACGCGGCCGATCTCGCCGAACCATTGAGCGGTCCCGTTGACCAGTCGCTCGTACAGGTGGTCGCCGTGTCGAGCGCAGGTTCGTTGGGCGCCCAGGATCAGGGTGCGTTGCAGGATCTGACCAATTCTTTGCGGCACGTGCCCACCGTCGACCGGGTCCAGTTCGGGGGAGTCTCCAAAGACGGCAAAGCGGCGCAGCTGATCGTCCTGTCGACGAACTCGGTCAACGACATCCCCGACGACAAGACCTTGATCGACCGGATGCAAGGTGTTCTCGACAAGAGCACCTTGCCATCAGGCCTCGAGCTCCACCTCGCCGGATCGGTCGCGACTCAGGTGGCCAACCAGGCGCAGGCGCAGAAGCAGGGCAAGCAAACCCAGTCGTTGTCGCTGCTGCTCATAATCGTCCTGCTCCTGTTGATCTTCCGATGCCTGCTCGCTCCGATCCTCACGCTTTTGCCGGCCGCGGTCGTTCTCGTGCTGGCCCAGTCCCTGATCGGTGGCTTGGGTTCCGTGGGGCTCAAGATCTCGTCGATCACTCAACTCCTGCTGATCGTCCTGATCCTCGGGGCCGGCACCGACTACGGGCTCTTTCTGGTCTTCAGGGTCCGCGAGGAGATGGAGGGCGGTCGCTCGGCCCATGAAGCCGTTGAAATTGCGCTTGCCCGGGTGGGTGAGTCGATCACCGGGTCGGCTTCCACGGTGATCCTGGCGTTGCTCAGTCTGTCCCTGGCGAGCTTCGGGCTCTACAACGATCTCGGGGGCCCGCTGGCGATCGGCATCGCGGTGATGCTCTTGGCGGGTCTCACGCTTCTGCCCGCTCTGCTCGCCATCGCGGGCAAGGCGACCTTCTGGCCGTCACGGCTTGTTCATCGAGAGAGAGAGGGGACCTGGGGGATCATCGCCGGGCGCTTGGTGAACCGGCCCGCAGTGTCTCTGAGCGTTGGCCTAGTGGTGTTCGGGGCTCTCGCGGTCGCGGTGATCGGTTACAAGCCGGGGGGCTTCGGTGGTGCGTTGAACGCGCCGCCTGGAACCAGCGCTTCGGTGGGAAACAAGGCCGTTCAAGAGCACTTCCCCAATGCAAGCTCGAACCCGACCAACCTGATCATGGTGCTGGCGAGATCGGTGTGGAACGACGCCGGCCCTGTTGAGCGGGCGGACCCGCTGCTACGAGCGAGTGGTGAGTTCACCCAGATCTCAGGACCTCTGGATCCGACGGGGACAACCCTCAGCCCTACGCAGCTCTTCGACCTACATGCGGAGCTGGGTCCTCCCGCGGGGCTCGCACCCGTGGAGCCGGCGACGCTCTCGGTACGAACCGCCATCTACGACGCCTACCGGGCAACTCAAAGGTACATAAGCGTCAGCGGGACGACCGTTCAGTGGGAGGTGGGACTCAAGGCGGGCGATCCCTCCACGACGGCCGCGATCAACGCGGTACCGTCCGTCCGCCGCTCCTTCGCCTCGGTCACCCACGCCGTTGGGGCGGTCAACAGCGGAGTGGCGGGGGAGGCTCCAGCGCTCTACGACGTGAGCACCATCTCGAACAACGACCTCAAGCACATCGTCCCGCTGGCTGTCGTGGTGATCGGGATCATCTTGGGTCTCGTCCTTCGCTCGTTGGTCGCACCCCTGTACCTGCTGGCGAGCGTGGTCGTCTCCTATCTGGCCTCGCTGGGCCTCTCGGTCATCGTCTTCATCTATCTATTGGGCCAGGGAGGGCTCACCTTCATCCTCCCGTTCCTTATGTTCATCTTCCTGCTCGCCTTGGGTGAGGACTACAACATCCTGGTCATGTCGAGGATCCGAGAGGAGGCACGTACGTTGCCCATCCACAGGGCGGTGATCCGGGCCGTGGGCGCGACAGGCTCCACCGTGACCTCGGCCGGCCTCGTGCTTGCCGGGACCTTTGCCGTCTTCGCCGTCGTGTCGGCACGCCAGCCTGGGGGCAGTTCCATAGAGTCGGTCGGGTTCGGTCTGGCGGTCGGGATCCTTCTCGACACCTTCGTGGTTCGTACGGTTCTCGTGCCTGCCACCGTGACCCTGATCGGCAGGCTCAACTGGTGGCCCTCGACCATGGGGCGCTCGTCAGGACCCCGGGAGTCGAACGAGGATCAGGTAGCGGTACCGTCTTCAGGACGGGACCGAACGTAGGGGGTCATGAGCGTGGCAGAGGAGTTCGCCGATAGTCAGCCCACAGGGGCCCCGGACAACAAGCGGCGAAAGCTGAAGCTCGTGTCCGGCGCTGTGGTGCTGGCCCTCGGAATCTGGCTCGTGGTGGCCAACACCGAGGAGGTGACCGTTCGCTTCTGGGTATCGGACGTACGGACTCCTCTCATCGTGGCCCTGGTGGTGGCGGCCGGGCTCGGTGTGGGGATCGGGCTTTTGGCGGGGCACCGGCGGCGCCGTCCGAGTGAGTAGCCGGCCACCTCGATCCGCGCCGCGCTGCGCCAAGGGGCACGTCTGCGCCGTAGAATCCGCTTCGGTGACGTCGTGCACTGATGCACCGGGACAGTGGGCGGCCGGATTGGCCAGACCGGCCTTGGACGAGAGCTGAGCCGGTGCCGCTTTCGGACCATGAACAGCGCATCCTGGCGCAGCTCGAAGAGTCCCTCGTCCGTCAGGACCCTGGGTTCGTCCACAAGGTCGCTTCCGAGACCGTGTACAAACACGCCGGGCGACACTGCAAGTGGGCGGGACTTGGCTTCCTGGGTGGTATAGCCGTCCTCGTCGTCTTCTACCCACGGTCGGTGGCCATCGGCTTCCTCGGGGTCGCCATCATGTTCATTTGCGCGGTCTTCTTCGAGCGAAACCTGCGCAGGATGGGCAAGGCGGGGTGGTACGACCTGACCCGGACCCTGCAGAAGAGTGGGGGCCGGCCCGACGAGCAACCAGGTGTCGAGGGCGCCATGGACAACGCTCGCAGCTGGCTTCGGGCCCGCTTCCACCGCAACCGCTGACCACCTTGGTGCAAAGGCCTTTGTGCCTAGCGGTCGACGTCGGCGGGACGAAGATCGAAGCCGGCCTGGTCGACGACCAAGGCTCCGTGATAGCCCGTGAAAGGGCCTTTACCCCGCATTCGCTCGACCCCGAAGCCATCTGGGGCGTTTTGGGTGGCCTCATGAGCTCGCTTGAGACCAAGGGGAACGGCGACCTCGTGGTGGTCGGGGTCGGATGCGGGGGTCCGATGCGATCCGGCGGTGAGGCTGTCTCGCCACTCAACATCCCAGCGTGGCGAGGTTTCCCCTTGAAGGAGCGGATCACCAATCTGACCGGCCTGCCCACGGTCATCGACAACGACGCCAAGGTCCTCGCCCTCGGCGAGCATTGGATGGGCGCGGCGAAGGACCGTTCGAACTTCATGGCGATGGTGGTGTCGACGGGGATCGGGGGCGGGATCGTGCTCAACGGCAGGCTGCTCGACGGCAGGCTCGGCAACGCGGGCCACGTCGGTCACGTCGTCGTCGAGCCGCAGGGCCGGGCATGTGCCTGCGGGGGTCGAGGCTGCCTCGAGGCCGAGGCGTCGGGAAGCGCGCTCGCCGACATCTTGGGAGCCCCCGCCAGTCAGGCTCCCATTGAGCTCGTGGAACGCACGGGGACCTTGGTCGGCCGAGCGGTGGCCACGTCGGCGAATTTGCTCGACCTCGACCTCGTGGTGGTCGGCGGTTCGGTGGCCCTGGGGTTCGGTGGCCCCTTCTTCTCGGCAGCTCGTGCAGAAGCGGCGCTGCGAGCCCGTCTCGACTTCTCGGCGGAGGTGCGCATCGATCCGGTGGGCCTCGGGCCAACGGGCCCCTTGCTCGGGGCGGCGGCTCTGGGTTGGCAGGCGTCGTCCGAGCACGAGGTGCAGAGGTTGTGAGCGATCGCAGCGTGCCCAGACGCGCGGCCCGGACCTTTTTGCGCGCCACGCTTTCACGTCCGACGCTTTGGACGACGGCGCTCGGGACCATCCGTCGACTCGCGGCACCGGGCTGGTGGCGCCGCCCTCCGTTCCTGCCGTTGCCCGACCCCTCCTACTGGCGCTTTCGCATGCAGACCGCGTACGGCGACGACTGGTCGGGACGGCCGACCACTCAGGACGTCATCGACTACCTGCGTTGGTGTCAGCGGGTCAAGCCGCCCCGCCGGTAGCGTTGCGCGGCGTGATCGGTCGTGTCCTCCTGCTCAACGCGACCTATGAGCCCCTTGCCCTCGTCTCGGATCGCAGGGCGGTCGTCTTGATGTTGGCTGGTCGCGCCGAGGCGGTCGCATTTCGTCCAGAAGCGCCGGTGATGCGCTCGGCCCGACTCGTTGTAGAGGTGCCGGCGATTGTCCGTTTGTTCCACATGGTCAAGATCCCGCGATGGGCGAGGACCCCGCCGCTCACCCGTCGGGCCGTGCTCAGGCGGGACGGCGGTCGATGCGCCTACTGCTCCGCCCCTGCCGACACCGTCGATCACGTGGTCCCCAAGAGCCGCGGTGGTCGTCATGAATGGGCGAATGTCGTCGCCTCCTGCCAGCAGGACAACCTCGCGAAGGGAGATCAACTGCTCGATGAGCTGGGGTGGACGCTCACCTTCCAGCCCAGGGCGCCCGAGGGCCACCTCTGGAGGCTCCGTCATCTCTCGGAGTTGGACCCGATCTGGGCGCCATACCTGGTCCCCGCCTCCTGATCTACAGGTCTGTGAGGTGAGCGACGGAGAGCTGTTCGATCCCGCGAGCCTGAGAGGACGGTCTCGACGGACAGCCTTCGTCCGCACGGCCGAGCAGCCAACGTTGGTCTTGGGTAGCACTCAGGACGCGGGCGTGATCGATCCTCGGGCACTCGAGAGTCGCGGGGTCGCTTTGAAGCGCCGTCGCAGCGGCGGGGGTGCGGTGCTGGTGGTGCCAGGCGCGACCGTGTGGATCGACACGTGGATCCCTCGCGGCGACCCATTGTGGGACGACGACGTCTCTCGCTCGAGGCTTTGGACCGGCCAATGGTGGCTCCGAGCGCTCGCCGACGCAGGGACGGGTGCCGCATTGTCGGTGTGGGTCGGGCGTCCCGAGTCGACCCCGTGGTCGTCGCTCATCTGTTTTGCCGGTGTGGACGTGGGCGAGGTGGTGGTCGGCAGGCGAAAGCTGGTTGGCGTGTCCCAGTGGAGGGCCAAGCAAGGCTCCCTGACGCACGCGTTTGCCTACGATCGGGTCGATTGGGAGGCGACGACCGCCCTGTTGGCCGCATCGGCCGGCTCCCACGACGCCATAGATCAGCTTGAGGCCTCGACTGTCACCCTGGGCGACCTCGGTCTCGACCCCCGTGCGCGGGCCGTCGATCTTCTGATCGCACAGCTCCCAGGACCCGAGCCCTGGGACATCGAGGTCTCCCTCGGCTGAGCGTGGTGGCGGTCGCGAGGTCCGCCAGCCGATCGCCCAGCACCTCCGCCACAGGTGCCCTGGCGCCCGTCGAAGACCGATGAGGACCCGGAGGCCTCAAAGGGGAGTGGCCGTCGCACCAACACCACCCCTAGTTGACCTGAGGGAGGGTTCGGGCATAGAGTGGAGCGAAGTGGAGTAACAGGGAGCGAAAGAGCGATCCAAGGAATGGTTGGTGGGAGCCGAATCTCGTGTCAGGGTTCGTCGGCAGGTACGAGCACTCGCTGGACGTCAAGGGCAGGGTCATCCTGCCTGCGAAGTTCCGCGACGAGTTCGTGGTGCGCGGTGGCTATCTGGCACCCAACACCGAAGGATGTCTCGCCCTGTGGACCTTGGGGGAGTTCGAGCGTCAGATGGCTGCCCGTCAAGAGCGGGCCTCGGAGGGCCAGGCGGAGCGAAACCTGGCCAGGTTGTGGGCGTCGAGCGCCGAGCAGGTGGTCGTCGACAAGCAAGGCCGGATGGCGATCCCGGCCAGGCTGCGCGGGTACGCCCGTCTCGAGTCAGGCGTCTTTGTGATCGGTGCCATCGACCGCATCGAGCTGTGGGCTCCGGAGATCTGGGAGGAGCGCGTGCAACCGTCCGAGCAGCTGTTGCTGGAGGGGAGCGGGGGCTAGGCGAGCCCAGCGAAGTGCGCGGGGAACGGCACCTCGCGTACGGCTCAAGTTTCATTGGCAAGTCGAACAAGGCAACCACAGGAGGTAAGAGACCAGACAGAGCGAACGAGACAACAAAGGCCGACACTGGTCATCGAGCTTTGCGGGAAGACCGTAACTTCGCTCTTTGGCCCATCCCGGTACATGCGCAGCCCTCCGGCAAGCACGTGGAAGACTCCTCCTCCGCCCTCTTCCCCGTTGGTCGCCAAGGGAGTTCCCCAAATCGCACCTCGCCTGTCGGGGGGCTGCGGATGGACCGGGTCCCGTTCCACGTGCCGGTCATGGCCGACCAGGTGGTCGCGCTCTTCGCCGGAGCTCCTGCCGGCGTGGTGCTAGACGCAACGGTTGGAAGCGGAGGCCACGCCGAGGCGCTTCTCAGCGCATACGACGCCTTGTCCGTGCTCGGCATCGATCGGGATGCGGCGGCTCTCAGGATCGCAGCGCCGCGGCTCGCCAGGTTCGCCCACCGCGTCTTGCTGAGGCAGGGTCGCTTTATGGAGCTCGCCTCGATCCTCGATCAAGTGGTCTCGGCCGGGTGGCCGGCAGAGCCAAGCGGCGACGGCACCTTGTCTGGAGCGCTCTTCGATCTGGGCGTGAGCTCTGCGCAACTCGATTCGGCCGAGCGCGGCTTCTCCTACAGCCGCACCGGTCCCCTGGACATGAGGATGGATCAGGGGGAGCCACTCACAGCGGCCCAGCTCGTCAACGAAGGCGATCGCGAGGAGCTGATCGCGTGGCTACGGGCTAGCGGCGAGGGTCCTTCTGCACGTCGGATCGTCGACGCGATCGTCCGCTCACGGCCCCTCGAGACGACGACTGACCTGGTTCAGGTCGTCGATTCTGCGCTCGGAGGTTCCCGTCCCCGGCGGGGGAATCCCGCTGCGCGGGTGTTCCAGGCTCTTCGGATCGCGGTGAACGCCGAGCCCGAAGAGCTGGGGGCCGGTCTCCCCGCGGCCCTTGGGCGCCTGGGGCACAACGGGCGTTGTCTCGTGATCGCCTACCACTCCGGGGAGGCGAGATTGGTCAAGGAGATCTTCTCCCAGGCCGTCTCGTCCGGATGTGTTTGCCCTCAAGGCGTCGAGTGCGGCTGCGGCAGGGCGACACGCTTCTCGTGGGTGTTCCGGGGCTCGAGGGGACCCGACGAAGCCGAGAAGCTCGCCAACCCCCGTTCGACCAGCGCGCGGCTGTGGGCCGTCGAGCGGGTGGATCGAACCGAGGGCGCTTCGTGAGCCCCGCCCGCACTGCGATGCGCGCACGGCCCGTGGGCGGTTCGCGGCCCGCCACCGGCAGCGCCCCGCGGCGAGCCGACCTCAGGGTCGTCCGCGAGCGCCGACGGACCAAGAGCCGTGTCGTCGAGATCGCAGCAGGTCTCATCGTCCTGAGCGCGCTCCTGGCCGTGGTCATCGGCCATTCCATGCTGGCTCAGGGTCAAGTGAGGCTCACCACGATCGAAGCTCAGAGCGCAACCGAGCAGGCTATCCACCGCCAGCTGCTCGCCGAGGTGGCCAAGGGCGAGGATCCGGCGGCGATCATCTCCAAGGCCAAGGCGCTCGGGCTCGTAACGCCCCCGAGCGTCACCCAGCTTCCGGCGGTGCCCTTGGACTCGCCCATCGGGGGCGCGGCCACCACCACCACGACGCTCCCGCGCTCTGCGGCTTCCGGCGCCTCTAAGAGGGTGTCCGGAGGTCGATGAGCTCGTCCGGTCGCCTCGCAAAACCCGCCCGTGAATCGGGGCGTCGCTCGGCGCGCCCGGGCGACAGGCCAAGGTCCTTTCGAGCTCCATTTCGTCGCCGAGTGGTCCTCTTCAAGGTCATGCTCGTCCTGGCGGTGCTCGCCGTCTCGGCCCGTCTGGTCGCGGTGCAGGTTCTGGAGTCACCCAAGTACAAGGCGCTCGGGGCCTCCGAGCTAACCGTGACAGTTGCAGACCCGGGCCTGAGGGGCGCCATCTACGACCGCAACGGGGAGGTCCTGGCGATGTCTGTCCCTACCAAGACGGTGGTGGCCGACGACTTTCAAATAAGACACCCCGCCTCAGAGGCGGCGGTCCTGGCGCCGATCCTCAAGAGCTCTCCAGCCACCCTCGCGGCCCAGCTAAAAGAGCGCTCAGGCTATGTCCGGCTCGCCTCCAACCTGTCGGCCACCCTGGGCCAAAAGCTCGCCGCCGACGACCTGCCGGGGATCACCCTGCTCGACTCCTCGAGACGGGTGGATCCCGACGGTCCGCTGGCGCTGCCGCTGCTCGGCGAGCTGCATGCGAGCGGTGCCGGTGCTTTCGGGATCGAGTACCAGCACAACGGGCTCCTGTCGGGAAAGGCGGGAAAGCAGACTCTCCTTGAGTCCCCCGCAGGTGTCGACCTTCCCCAGGGGGCGGCCTTGACGCGTTCTGCCGGCGAGGACGGTGAGTCGATCGAGCTCACGATCGATCAACCACTGCAGTACATGGCCGAGTCGCTCTTGGGAGACGAGGTCGCCGCCAGCCATGCGACCAGTGGCACGGCGGTGGTCATGGACGTAAAGACCGGTGACGTCCTGGCCATGGCGAACGTGGTAGCCGGCTCGGCGGGGTTGGGAGCAGTTCCGGGAGTGGGCGCTGCGGTGAGCGAGTCACCCAGCAACCTGGCCGTGACCCAGGCCTACGAGCCGGGCTCGGTCTTCAAGCTCGTCACGTTCTCCGCGGCGTTGGCCGACGGGGTCATCGGACCCGACACGAGCTTCACGGTCCCCGACTCGATCCAGCTGGACGGCTCGACGTTCCACGACGCGGAGCTGCACCCCACCGAGACGCTCAACGCCACGCAGATCCTGGCGCAATCCTCCAACATCGGGACCGGTGAGATCGCACACGCCCTCGGGGAGAACCGTCTGCTGGCCCAGGTTCAGGCCTTGGGGTTCGGGACCGCGACCTCTCTGGAGTTCCCCGGTCAGAACCCGGGGATACTGGCGGGGCCGTCGCAGTGGGAGCCCACCAACATCGTGTCCCTGCCCATAGGCCAGGTCGACGCGGTGACCCCGCTACAGGTCTTGGACGCCTACAACACCGTCGCGAACGGCGGGGTGTTCGTCGAGCCGAGGCTGGTCGCCTCGACGATCGACAGAGACGGCAAGACGGTTCCCTCCAAGGCGTCTGCCACCCACCGGGTGCTCTCGTCCTCCGTCGATCAAGAGCTCACACAGATGCTCGAACAGGTCGTGTTGAGCGGGACCGGGGTTGGCGCCGCGATACCCGGCTACAGCGTCATGGGCAAGACCGGCACCGCTCAGATCCCGGCCCCGGGCGCCGACGCCTACATCCCGGGCGCCTACATGGCCACCTTCGTAGGGTCTGCCCCCGCGGACAACCCGGTCCTGAGCGCGATAGTCGTCCTCAACCACCCCGAGCCGATCTACGGGGGAACGGTGGCCGCGCCGGTGTTCGCCCAGATCATGGGCTACGCCCTCCACCGCTACGGGGTCCCCGCCACGCCCGGGGCCTCCAGCCAGCCCCAATCGCCACCGACTGCGGCCGACCAGGCCCAGGATGTCACCTGAACCCATGGCGGCTACCATCGACCGACCGGGGTTCTTGGTCGACGAGCGTGGGAGCCGCGCCACACCTGGTCTTGGCACTGTGAACCTGCTCCGGCTGATCGACGAGATCGACGTGCTCCACGTGTCGGGGGGCGCCCAGGTAGAGGTGACCTCGGTCGAGCACGACAGTCGCCGCGTCGAGCCCGGCGCGCTGTTCTTCTGCGTCCCAGGAGCGAGCACGGATGGACACGACCATGTCGCAGAGGCCCTCGCCAAAGGGTGCGCGGCGCTCGTCTGCGAGCGGTCGGTCGACGTGGGCGGGAGCCAAGACGTAGCGGTGGTCCGGGTGGCGCCGGGCCAAAGCAGGGTGGCAATGGCTGCGCTCTCCTGCGCGTTCTACGGGCATCCCTCTCGAGCGCTTCTCATGGCAGGGGTGACCGGGACCAACGGCAAGACGACCGTCGCCCACCTCCTCTCGGCCGTGCTGGGCCACAAAGGCGTGCCGACACTCGTGATCGGGACCCTCTCGGGTGAGCGGACCACGCCCGAAGCCCCCGAGCTTCAGGGCCTGCTGGCCCACGAGCGCGACCTCGGAGCCTCAGAGGGGGTCTCCCATGCCGTGGCGATGGAGGTGTCCAGCCACGCCCTGGCCCAGCACCGGGTGGAGGGGATCCGCTTCGACGTGGCCGTCTTCACGAACCTCTCGCATGACCACCTCGATTTTCACAAGACCATGGAGGACTACTTCCAAGCGAAGGCTTCGCTGTTCACCCCGGCGCATGCCGAGCGCGCCGTGGTCTTTGCCGATGACCCCGCGGGCGCGAGGATCATCGAGAGGGCGCGCATTCCGGTGGTCGAGGTCCGCCGTTTCGATGCGGCCGCCGTAGACACGGGCATCGGCTGGAGCAGGTTCGTCTGGCGCGGCCAGCCGGTGGAGGTCGGGCTGTCGGGACGCTTCAACGTCGACAACGCGTTGGTGGCGGCTGAGGCAGCGGTGGCGCTGGGCATAGAGCCCGAAGACGTCGCAGCCGGGCTCTCGCATGCGTCCTCGGTCCCCGGACGCATGGAGCCGGTCGCAATCGAAGGTGAAGACGCGCGCTGCACGGTGATCGTCGACTATGCGCACACCCCTGCGGGCCTCGAGGGGGTCCTTCACGAGGTCGCTCAGCTCAAGCGCCCCGGCTCCAAGACGATCCTGGTCTTCGGCTGCGGCGGGCGCCGGGACGCGGCCAAGCGGCCCGCGATGGGGGCGATCGCAGCCGCCCTCGCGGACGTGGTCGTGGTGACCTCGGACAACCCGAGGGACGAAGACCCGATGCGGATCATCGAAGAGATCACAAGCGGCGTGGAAGCCTCGGGCAACCCCCGTGCCACGGTCATGGTCGAACCGGACCGCCGCGGCGCCATCACGCTCGCCTTGGAGAGCGGCGAGCCCGGAGACGTCGTCATCATCACCGGAAAGGGGCACGAGAGGTACCAGGAGCTCGCCTCGGGAAGCGTCCCCTTCGACGACCGGGTTGTGGCCCAGGAGGTTCTCGCGTGCTTGCGATGATGGCGGCGGGCGGGGCCGCTCTGTTGGCCGCCATCTTTGTGACGCCGCTTTTGATCGAGTGGCAGCGGCGTCGCCACATCGGCCAGCACATAAGAGAGGACGGACCCCTCACCCACCAGGCCAAGGCGGGGACCCCGACCATGGGTGGCGTGGGCGTGGTGGTGTCGGTGATCTTCGGCTACTTCATCGCGCACTTTGGCCCGAGCGTGAAGTTCGCGCGCACCGGGGAACTGGTGATCATCGCCGTATTCATGTTCGCCGCGATCGGTTTCGTCGACGACTGGATCAAGGTGAGCCGGCGGCGCAGCCTTGGGCTGGCCATCAAGGGCAAGCTTCTGGCCCAGGTCATCGCCGGGGTGATCTTCTCCGAGCTGGCGGTGCACTGGGCCCATGTGCCCACGGTGCTCTCCTTCACCCGAGCCCAGAACCCCGGGCTCGCCCTGGGGGAGGCCGGATGGGTGGTTCTCGCGACGCTGGTTCTGGTGGCCACGAGCAACTCGGTGAACTTTGCCGACGGCCTGGACGGCCTCGCCGCGGGCTCGTCGACCTTCGGGTTCGCGGTGCTCGCGATCATCGGCTACTGGATCTTCCGCCACCTGTCGATCTTCGGCATCCTTCCGGCGGGGGCGCTCGATCTGGCGCTCTCCTCGGTCGCGCTGGCTGGCGGATGTCTCGGCTTTCTTTGGTGGAACGCCGCCCCGGCCCGAATCATCATGGGCGACACCGGATCGCTCGGCATCGGGGCGGGCCTGGCCGCGACGTGCCTGCTGTTGAACCTCGATCTGTTGCTCCCGGTCATCGGGGGGCTGTTCGTGATCGAGTCCCTGTCGGTCATCACCCAGGTCGTGAGCTTTCGGGTGTTCGGCCGGCGCGTGCTTCGGATGGCTCCCATCCACCATCACTGCGAGCTCCTGGGATGGCCAGAGACGACGGTCATCGTACGGTTCTGGATGCTGGCGGGCCTGTTCGCCGCCCTGGGCCTCGGGATCTTCTACGGCGAGTTCCTCGCCATGTCGGCGCACACCCCATGAGCTCGGTCTCCCTTCAGCTCGGCCGCGCTCAGGGCTCCAGGCCCGCAGCGGTGCGACGGCGCGCAGCCAGACCGTCGGTCCTGGTCGCCCTGGTCTGTCTTTTGTGCGTGGCCGGGGTGGTGATGGTCGGGTCCGCCTCCGAGGTGATCTCGATAGAGAACTACGGCAGCCCGTGGGCGATCTTGATCCGCGAGGCGATGTGGATGGGGCTGGCCGCACTGGCCTTCGTCTTTGCAGCCAGGATCGACTATCACAGGCTGGCGGAGCTGCGGGTCCCGCTCCTTCTCGGGACCTTCGCCCTGTTGGCGCTGGTGCTCGTGCCCGGTATCGGTGTGACCGCGGGGGGTTCCAGCCGCTGGATCGGCTTCTCGCAGTTCCGCGTGCAGCCTTCGGAGCTGATGAAGCTCGCGGTCGTCGCCTTCGGCGCGGAGCTGATCGTGCGCCGCCAGGAAAAGGGGGGCAGCGATCGGACCATCATCGGGCCTCTCCTGCTCGTCACCGCGGCATCCTGCGGTCTTGTGCTGCTACAGCCGGACATGGGGACGGCACTGGTCATCGGGGTGATCGCAGTCTCGTTGCTGTTCGCCTCGGGGGTCTCCATGCGCCCCCTGCTCAAGGTCTTGTGCGCGCTGGGCGCGCTTGCGGTGATCGTGGGGGTGGCCGACCCCTACAGGCGCACCAGGATGCTCTCGTTCTTGGACCCCGGCGCCCATGCTGCGGGCTCGGGCTACCAGGTCACCCAGTCGCTCATCGGCCTCGGCACCGGGCACCTGATCGGGTTGGGCCTGGGCAACGGGCGGGGCAAATGGGGGTCACTGCCCAACGCGCAGACCGACTTCATCTTCTCTGTGATCGGAGAGGAGCTCGGCCTGCTCGGCACCATCGCGGTCCTCGTCCTTTTGGCGGCGCTGTGCTGGGTCGCGATCGGCGTGGCCGAGAGGGCCCCGGACCGCTTCGGCTCTCTGGTCGCCATCGGCCTGGTCGCCTGGCTCGCGGCGGAGACCTTCATCAACATCGGCGCGGTCTTGGGCCTGTTGCCGGTGACCGGCATCCCGCTGCCGTTCGTGTCCTTCGGCGGTTCCTCCCTTGTGATCACCATGGTGGGGACCGGGATCTTGGTCAACATCGCCAGACAGGGCAACCATCGGCCGGGGCAGCTCCCCGGCACAAGGGCGCGTCCCGCCGAGCGCGTGGTCGCAAGGACGAGGGGGTGACCGCCCGCCGCTGCGTGGTCGCGGGCGGTGGGACCGCCGGGCACATCTTCGTCTCCCTCGCGGTGGCAGGCGCGCTGTCCAAGGGCGTGGGCTCCCAGCACGAGATCGAGCTGTTCGGCTCGGCACGGGGCCTGGAGACGGCCCTGGTGGCGGGCTCGGGCTTCAGGCTCCGTCTGATGGGCGGCCGTGGGATCGTGCGGGCGATGACGCCCGCAGCGATGTGGTCGAACGTGGCCGCCATCGCAGGCCTGGCCCTCGCCACCATCAGGGCGACAGGGCGGTTCCTCGTGGCGCGCCCTTGGGTGGTCGTCTCGGTCGGCGGTTACGCGAGCGTTCCTGCCGGCATAGCGGCGGCGGCGCTGCGCGTCCCTTTGGTACTGGTCAGCGTCGACGCCGTGCCCGGTGCGGCCCAGCGGCTGCTCTCGCGCTTCGCGGCGGGCAGCGCGGTGGCCTTCGAGGGCACGAGGCTCCCCAAGGCGGTGGTCACCGGCGCCCCGCTGCGTGCCGAGGTGGTGGCGGGCACGTCTTTGCAACGTGACGAGGCGCTGGCCTCCCTGGCGCTTCCCCCCGAGCGCAAGACCGTGGCGATCTTCGGCGGATCACTAGGTGCGGGCCACCTGAACGATGTCGCCCTCGGGCTCTCGAGCCTCTGGGCGGACCGGGCGGACAGGACAGTGGTTCATGTTTGCGGGACGAGGAACTTCGCCTCGGTGTCCGCGGCGGCATTCCAGGCGGGGCACGAGGGCTCAGGGGCGACCCTGTGCTACCGCTTGATCGGGTTCCAGTCCGACATGGCCTCGCTCTACCGGGCCGCGGACGTCGTGGTGTGCCGGGCGGGGGCGTTGAGCATCGCCGAGCTGGCCCTCTTCGGCGTGCCCGCCGTTCTCGTTCCCCTGCCCAACTCTCCGGGCGACCACCAGAGCAAGAACGCCGCGGCGCTATCGCAGGGGGGCGGGGCACTCGTGATCCAAGATGGGAGCCTGGACGCCGCGGGGCTGTCGGGGGTTCTCGACGATCTGCTCGGCTCACAAGGTCGCCTGGAGGCCATGGCGCGGGCCTGCAAGTCGATGGGGAGGAGCGACGCGGCCCAGGCTGTGGCCGAGGTGGTCAGGGCCTGTGCCCGCTGACCTGGTTTTCGATCCCTTGGGGGTGCCGCGCCGTGTGCACATAGTCGGCGTCGGCGGGGCTGGCATGAGCGGGCTTGCGGCCCTGCTCACCCAGATGGGCCACAGCGTGAGCGGCAGCGACCTCGCACAGAGCGCGGTGACGGCTGCCCTCGGGGCCCTGGGGGTCCCGGTCGCGTACGGCCACGTCGCCACGAACGTCTCGGCGGCCGACGTGGTGGTCGCCTCACCGGCCGTGCCTTCGGACAACGTCGAGCTTGAAGAGGCGAGGAGGCGGGGGGCGACCGTGCTCGGCCGCGCACAGATGCTCGCCAGCGTGTCCAGGGCGCGCAGCGCGGTCGCCGTCGCCGGGACCCACGGCAAGACGACCACGAGCACCATGGTGGTCGAGATCCTCAACACCGCCGGCCTCGATCCCTCGTTTTTGTTGGGCGCTGCGGTCCGCGGCCACAAAACCGGGGGCCACCTGGGACAGGGACCCCACATGGTCATCGAGGCCGACGAGAGCTACGGGAGCTTCGAGTTTCTGGAGCCCTACGCGCTGGCGGTCACCAGCGTCGAGGCGGACCACCTGGACCACTACGGGGACCCCGCGACGTTGCACGCCGCGTTCGTGAGGCTGGCGGAGGCGACGACGGGCCCGCGACTCGTGGCCATGGCCGGAGAGAGCTGCCTGAGGCTCGCCTCGGGGGCCGGGGCCCTGCTGGTGGGGGAGGACCCCGGGGCCGACTACCGGCTGCAAGACCTGGAGCTATCGAGCGCATCGACACGCTTCTGCCTGGCGCGCCCCACCGGTGGCCCCATCGACGTTGCGCTGTCGGTCCCCGGGCGCTTCAACGCGATGAACGCTGCGGTGGCCGCGGCAACCGCGGACGCGCTCTGTGTCGAGGCCTCTGGCATCGAGGCCGGCCTCGCGCGCTTCGTCGGGGTGCCGAGGCGCTTCGAGAGGAGGGGGGAAGCGGCGGGGGTGAGCTTCGTGATCGACTACGCGCACCTTCCCGGTGAGGTGCGCGCGGCCATCTCGACGGCCAGGCTCTCCCCGGCGACGAGGGTGGTCGCGATATTCCAGCCCCATCGCTACACCCGCACCAAGTCTCTGGCCGCATCCTTCGCTCATGCCTTCGACGGCGCGGACGTCGTCTTTGTGACCGACGTCTACGGCGCGGGCGAGGCTCGAATCGAAGGGGTCACCGGTGAGATGGTGTCCGACGCGCTCGCGCGGGCGCCCGGGGCACCTCGGGTCAGGTACCTGGCGACGAGGGAGCTGCTTTTGGCCGCGGTGTCCCAAGAGCTGATTGAGGGGGACCTGTGCCTCGTCTTGGGGGCAGGGGACATC
>JBOGFX010000158.1:0-5905 GCA_050743805.1 Acidimicrobiales bacterium | reverse complement strand
ACATAACCCGCCGAACCGGACGTGCGGCTCTCACCGCATCCGGCTCTCCGACATCGTTCACCGATAGGCATTCACCGCCGGGTAGCGCACCGTCCCGGTGAGCCGGTAAACCCCAAGGCTGGCCGACCAAGACCAAGTAAATCGGTCCAGCCAGTTGGTGCCATGGAGACCATGTTTCCTGCTGGCCAGCCTGGCCAGGCGTTCATGGACATAGCTGTCGATCGCACCGAACTTGGCCGACGAGTTGCCCTGTCGGAGTCGGGTAGGGAGCTGGCGCGGTAGCAGGTGACCGGCGAGCTGGGTCCCGACCAGGCCATTGCGGTGGCGTTTCTCAGCACACCGGCCTGGGACCCGCAGGTGGCCCGCTGGGCTGCCCCGTCTCCAGCTCCCCCCCATCAATCCGGACATGAGGTGTAGGGTAGAGAGCTGGCGAGGTGGCCAGTGATCCGAATGCGCCGGGGGTTTCTCAGACTCACGGACAACTCCGCAAGCCACCGGTTCAGTCAACATTCGGGCTCGCTCCTTTTCCAGCTCCCCCCCGTCGAACCACTCGTGCGGTTTTCCCGCAAGCGGCTCACCGACAGCGTTCACCGACAGCATTACGACACGACGTAGCGGATGCGACCCCGCCTGATGAAAGCGAGGCCCAGCTTCTCGTAGAGGAACCGGTCGGGCATCCTCTTGTAGCGACCCAGACCGCTCCGCTGTCTCCGGCGTCGCAGGTGCCTGCGGAGGCGGTTGTTTGCGTAGACCTGAAGCTCACCGAACGACCGGGAAGCGTGGGTGTGGGCGTAGTACGCCGTCCACCCTCGCAATCCGTAGTTGATGTCCTCCACCATGTCGGCAAGGGACATGCCCTTTGCCTGGCCGGTCCTGAGCACCTTCCGCACCCGCTCCCGGGCTCGCTTCTCCGCCTTTGGGGTCGGGAAGAAGTGGGTCACGTCCTTCCCGTGCGCCTTGGAGTATCTCCGGCAGAACCGGAACCCCAAGAAATCGAACCCCTCGGCGGCGGTGGTCACCCGAGTCTTCTCCTCCGACAAGGTGAGGCCCATCTCGCCCAAGATCCCGGCGAGGTTGGCTCGCAGCCGGTCTCCCACCGGCTTCGATGAGACGATGAGAATGTCGTCTGCGTAGCGGATCAGCTTGGCGTCAAGCCCGCTCCTGCACTCGTACCCCCGCTCGATCCAGGTGCGGTCGAGCTCGTGGAGGTAGATGTTGCTGAGCAGGGGCGAGATCGGGCCGCCCTGGGGAACCCCGAAGGCGCTTTTGAAGAACTCGTCTCCTTGCATCACCCCGGCCCGTAGCCACGCCGTTATGAGAGCGAGCACGTAGCCGTCAGAGATGCGTTTGGCGACGAGTTCTACAAGCCTCTCGGTGTCGATCGACCCGAAGCAGTCCGAAATGTCTGCGTCAACTACGGAGACGCAGCCGAAGTTCAACCACCGCATGATCGCCAATGAGGCGTTCTTGGTGGAGCGCTTCGGTCGGAACCCGAAGGAGTTGGGCAGGAACTGGGCCTCGAAGATCGGCTCGATGACGAGTCGGGCTGCGGCCTGGCACACCCTGTCCTTCACGGTCGGGATCGAAAGCGGTCTGGTCTTGTTCGGCTTCCCAGGCTTCGGGATGAGGACCCGTCGCACCGGCTTCGGCCGGTAGGTCCCCTCCTTCAGTTCGGTGCCGATCTCGGCCAGGAACTCCTCGACCCCGATCACTGCCTCGATCCATACAATCGATTGGCCATCCACGCCGTAGGTTCCCTGGTTCCGCTTCACCAGCTCCCAGGCATGCTCGAGCACGTCGGTCCTGTAGAGCTTGTCGTGAAGAGAATGGAACTTGCGACTTCCATCTGCCTTGGCTGCACGGTAAAGCTTGCGCTGCAGTTCTCGGACCGTTTCGTAGGACACCGCTTACCCCTTTCGAGGACTGGCGTCGGCCTTCTCCTGCACCGACAAGCACCGCTGAAGTAGGGACCCTTTGCTCCGGGCGAGTTGTGTTGTCTCGTCCATCGACGCTCCTACGATCCCCTCCGACTCCCCCGTGCCCATCCCCCACCACTTCGGCTTGGCCTTATAGGTGGGGTTACCCGACCGAGGGTCGGGTCGGGAGACACGGGGGTCTCCCGAGTTACCTCCCATGGCTGTCCCTGCATGCCACCCCTGATACGCCGGGGAGCCGGTGGTCGCCTGCCTGCTGGTGATCACGACCACCGCGTCAGCCTTCGCCGGAAGAGAAGCGGCTCGGCGCTCCCGGTGCCCTCGTCTCCGAGGGTTCCGATGTGACGACGCTACGTGTGGGTTCACTTGCGTTGCGGCCTGCAGGTTTGCGTCGGTCCCCAAGGGACCTTCGTCGGGCGGCTTCGAGACAAGAGGTTGCTCCCTTGCCCCGCGCCCCTCGCTACCGGGCTGAACAGGCAATTGCCCGGATTGGACTTTCACCAATGAGTCATGGGCCCTCCTCGGCGCACTCTCCCTCATCCGGCTTCCCGACGTCCTTCACCGGGGGCATGCGCCGGCCTTCCGAAGTCGATGGTCCCGGTCAGCCGTTCGAGCCCGAGGCGGTTCCCAGAGCCGATGATCAGCTTGAGCCCGTGGCCCCGGCCTCTGCGACCGTGCCGTTTGGAGAGCAGCAACGCCATCCGCTCGACGACGTACTCGTCGAGGGCGGCGAAGCGACGGGTCGAGTTCCCGAAGCGGGTTGCGGTAGGGACCGCCCTTGCGGGCGGCCCCCCGCGCAGATCCCAGCGTGCGGCATTCCCGCACTGGGCTCCTGCCTCAGGTACAAGCGGCAAAGCGTGCCTCCGGGTAGGGATGCAGGACTCGGGCTGGTGGAAGCCATCGCTGAGCGAGGCGGAGCATGCGCTCCCAGTTCAACCGGTGACGTTGGCTGCGGCGCCGCAGCGCCTTGAGCCAGCGTCGGATCAGCTGGAACCGGAAGGCGGCGACCGCCGGGACGTTGCCTGGCACTGCGTAGTACGCGAGGTGTCCTCGCAGTACGCTCGCCAGCCATCGTCCTTGTTCAGGTATGGGCCGGTGCCGGTTCCGCTTCAGTTGGTCGTAGACCTCCTTCAGCTTCGCCCGCATCCGTTTCTTGATCGTGATGCGCTTGAGCCAGAACTGCCCGCTCCGGCCTTTCCCGCAGATGTGCGTGAAGCCCAAGAACGAGAACGTCTCCGGCTTCCCGAGCCCCCGCTCCTTCCGATTCCCGACCGCGTATCGGCCGAACTCGATGAGGCGCGTCTTGTCGGGATGCAGCTCCAAGGCGAACTTCGCGAACCGCTCGCGAAGGTCGGATAGGAACTGTTTGGCGTCACCACGATGTTGGAACCCGGCCACGAAGTCGTCCGCCCAGCGCACAATGATCATGTCACCGCGCGCGTGGCGTCTCCTCCACTGCCGAGCCCACCGGTCCAAGACGTAGTGCAGGTACACGTTCGCGAGTAGGGGCGATGCACTGCCCCCCTGCGGTGTGCCCTCGGGCGTCTCCGACCAGCTCCCGTCCTCGATGACCCCTGCTGCCAACCACTTGTGGATCAGACGCAACACACGCCTGTCCGCTATCCGATGTTCGAGGAACTTCATCAGCCAGGCCTGATCGAGCTTGGAGAAGAAGTCGCGGATGTCCGCGTCGATTATCCAGTTCACTTTCTTCTTGTAGATGCCGACCGCCAACGCGTCGAGCGCGTCGTGGGGACTTCGCCCCGGCCGGAACCCGTAGGAAAATCCAAGGAAGTCCTCCTCGTAGATAGCGTTGAGCACCTCGACGACAGCGCGCTGAACGACCTTGTCATCCAGCGACGCGATGCCGAGCGGCCGCAACCGCCCGTCTGCCTTCGGGATGTACACCCTGCGAGACGGCTTCGCCCGGTAGCTGCCACAATGCACCCGTGCGTGCAGGTCACGGAGGTTGACCTCCAAGTTCTGCCCGTAGGACGCCCACGTGACCCCGTCGATCCCCGCCGCCGCCTGCGGGCGGAGAGCCCGGTAAGCGGAGTGGAGACGCTCCAAGGTGACGTGGTGCAACAGCGCCGTGAACCGCGCATCTCTATCCCTTCGCGCTGCTTCGCGCACACGGTCCAGCCCGCTTGGCACGCCTTGACCGGCGCTGAGTCCGGGGCGTGTCGTGCCGTCCGTGTTCCCTTTGGCTGGGCGCCTTCCCTCCGCGACCTCCGCCGCCGGTTCCCCGGCATTGTTCGGCCGCTTCGTCAGTACTATTCGCCCATCCGACTGCCCATGCTCGTGCATCTCAGGCGTGCCGCCTAAGCGTTCCCTGAGCGGCCCGCCTCGTGATCAGCAAGGTGGGCGGGCACGGGCTCTCCCGGTTCTCGCGCATGGAGTTTCCGTACATGCCATGGATCTTCGACCACGCGGGGTCCGCCTGCGGCTCGCGCTTAACGCCGCCTGCGATGTTGCCTTCCGCAATACTAAGAACGTGGGCACCCCGGAAGAGATCATTTCGTGGCTCAATGCCCCGGCCTGCACGTGCCCCTACTAACGCTTCGCTGCGCCCTCTCGGGTCGCCAACGCATAGCTCGGGGCCACCGTGGGTCGCTACTCCTTCGATGTAGGACTCTCTCATTCCCGACTCCATGCCGGTTTATCCCGGCGCTTTCTAGTAACTGCACCACCCCCGCACGATCGGATTTACGAACGATGCGATGTCTGCGAGAGACTTGTCACTGTGCACGTTGATGCGCCAGCTGCGGATCTCCTGACGGATCGCCTTGCCGGCGTCGTTGCTCACCGCCGGCAGGAACGCGACGAAATACTGTCCTCGCCGGTTCTTCGCCAGCCGTGGACGAAACGTGTAGCCGAGGAACGTGAACTGCTCGTGCTCAGATGAGCCGGTGCGGTTCGCATCCTTGCAGTACGCGATGCGTGTCTTGTCCGGATGAAGCTCCAGACCGACCTCCGCTATCCGTTCGGCGAGCGCCGAGAGAACCTGCTCGGCTTGCGCCTTGGTTGCACAGTGAATAACCCCGTCGTCCGCGTAGCGCTCGAACGGACGGCCTGGGAAGTTCCGGGCCATCCAAGTGTCGAACGCGTAGTGGAGGAAGAGGTTCGCCAACAACGGCGAGATCGCGGATCCCTGCGGGGTTCCTCGACCTCGTTCCACCAGCGTGCCGTCCTCCCGTTCCAACGGGGCGACGAGCCACCGCTTGACGTAGAGGATGACGAACCGCTCGTCCGTGTGCTTCGACACCGCTTTGAGCAGGAGGTCGTGCGGAATGGTATCGAAGAATGCCCGGAGATCGAGGTCGATCACCCAGGCGAACTTCCAGCACCGCTCCCGGCACGCTGCCAGTGCGTCGTGGGCAGAGCGCCCCGGTCGGTAGCCATAGGAGTCGGGATGGAAGATGGGCTCCACCTCCGGCTCCAGGTAGGCCCGGACGACCGTTTGAGCAATTCTGTCCGACACTGTTGGCACGCCAAGCGTCCGCGTGCCACCCGCTTTCTTCGGTATCTCCACCGCACGGACCGCCGGTGGGAAATAGCTCCCTGACGAGAGGCGATTCCAGAGCTTGTAGAGGTTCCCTTTCAGGTCCTCTTCGAACTCCGCGATCGACTGCCCGTCGACGCCGGCGGCCCCTTTGTTGGCCTTGACCTGCTCGTAGGCATCCCAGACGACCCTCTTCGAGATGTCGAACGGCTTTGCCTGTGCCAGCTTCGGTTCGCTCACCGGCTCCTCCCACGAGATCGTGGTTGACCGCTTCCCGAACCCGGATGAGCTGTCCCCTTCGCTCCGCCCGCATTACCGGGCCTCCTCGCTACTACGGGACAGTCCGCCCCCGTGCCTCGCATCGGTACTCTGCGCCTTGGGGGTTCTTCCCCTTGGTGCCCTCCCTTTCGGCGACCAGGTGAGCGGTTCCTCCCGCCTCTTTGGTCGCACAGCATCGAGACGACGGGTT
>JBOGFX010000157.1:0-5438 GCA_050743805.1 Acidimicrobiales bacterium | reverse complement strand
ATCATCATCGGTGGCCATCGTGTGGTCCCTCCTTGTGAATTCGTGCTTGAACTCACCGAGGGTCACACGGTGGCCCTAACGAGTGGTGGACCTACCCGCTAGTTACACCAATCGATGGGACGCCATCGACGCTCGAACGCTGGGCCCGGCGACCCACGAGTGCACAGGCGTTGGCATTGCGCTGCCGGGTCGTGTTGGCCTGTGCCGAAGGCGGTCACGTGAAAGACGTGGCCGATCGGCTGGGCTTGAACCCCCACACGGTGGGCAAGTGGCGACGTCGGTTCCTCATCGATCGTCTCGAGGGGCTCCACGACGAACCCCGCCCGGGCGCCGCTCGCACGATCGGCGACGATGCGGTCGAAGCGGTGATCGTAAAGACGCTCGAAGAGACGCCCAAAGACGCCACCCATTGGTCGACCAGGTCGATGGCGCAGGTGACCGGCATGAGCCAGTCCGCCATCAGTCGCATCTGGCGGGCCTTCGGCCTCAAACCCCACCTGGTCGACACCTTCAAGCTCAGCCCCGACCCCCAGTTCATCGAGAAGGTGCGTGACGTGGCCGGCCTCTACGTGAACCCCCCCGAAGGGGCACTCGTGCTGTGCGTCGACGAGAAGTCCCAGATCCAAGCCTTGGACCGCACGGCCCCGGTCTTGGCACTGCGGCCGGGTCTCCCCGAGCGGCGCACCCATGACTACATCCGTCACGGCACGACGAACCTCTACGCGGCGCTCGACGTGGCATCAGGAATGGTGATCGCCGACATGACCGAGCGCCACCGCGCCCAGGAGCTCCAGCGCTTCTTGAACCTCATCAATCGGTCGGTTCCAGAAGATCTCGAGGTGCACCTCGTCGCCGACAACTCCTCGACCCCCAAGACGCCCAGCATCCGCCGGTGGTTGGTCCGTCACCCGCGGTTCCACCTGCACTTCACCCCCACCTACAGCTCGTGGCTCAATCTGGTGGAGCGCTGGTTCGCCGAGCTCACCAACAAGTGGCTCCGGCGTGGGACGCACCGGTCGACCAAGGAGCTCGAGTCAGCGATTGGCAACTGGATCGAAGGTCCGACGCCGTTTTGGCACAAGAGCGCCGACGAGATCCTGGAGACCCTCGCTGCGTACTGTCAGCGAATCACTTCTGACTCAGGTCACTAGCAGTGCATCGCCTCGATTGGCTCGACGCGATGCCCGAGATGTTCGGTCGGCTATGGAGTGGGATGGTGGCCCGCGCAGCACAAGCAACGTGCCGTATTCCAAGTGATCGGATCCTCCATCTCGACTACGACGCCCTGGTCAGTGAGCCCGCCGTTTCGCTGCTGAGGCTCGCCGATTTCTTAGGCCTTTCCCGCTCAGCGGAGTGGAATACTGGGGAATCCGGAAGCTTTATACGCCAGGAGGAACCCGACGAGTATCCGGGTCCTCTGGTCAACGCATGCCTCAAGGGCAACTCGGCACTCCGCAACTGGCGAGGGAACTAGCACTAGCGGGGTTCCACCCCAGCCGACGAGCGCGCGCGAAGAGAGCTTCGCCCCGTTCCTTTCTTCTCGCAGACCTCCGGCAACTCAACGCGGTACCCCGAGGCGCCCCACCTACAAGTGAGCGCGAGGTGTTTGCTGGTACCTCACGCGTTGTGAGCGCGTGAAGGCTTGCGCTGCACCACGTTGGCCAACCGGTTGATTGACGGTTCCAATGCTTCCAGATCGACCCGGCGCGAGGCGGAGATTGCCTCGGTCTTGTCCTTGGCCAGTTCGACGAGCTGGATCTGGATGGCGTTGATCTGACGGGTGAGATCGGCCGGGTTGATCCCCTACACCCGGGCGGCGGTGGCCGCGAGCTTGTCGTCGTCGAGCACACCTGCTCGTTTCACGCGCTGCCACGGGGTCGCCGGTGTGTCGTAGATGCGCTTCTTTCGACCATCGCGGGTCGTCGTGTAGCCGACGGGCTTCTTGGTCGGAGTGAAGAAGTTGAGCCGCAAGGATACGAGCCGCCACATCGAGTTGAGAAGCTCTAGCTCTTGGGCGGTGTCGTAGCGCCAGTACAAGGCGTGCTTGCGCACGACGTGGTCGTTCTTGGACTCGATGTGTGCCTGGTCGTTCTTCTGGTACGGCCGTGAGCGGGTCTGTTCGATGTCGCGACGCTGGAGCCACCGGGCGACCTCGTGGTTGATGAACTCCGAGCCGCAGTCCGAGTCGGCCACCGTTATGGCGAAGGGAAACCGCTCACAGAGCGCTCCGACGCCGGTCACGATTCACTTGGAGGCGTTGTTCCTGATCGAGACGTTCTCGGTCCACCCGGTCACCATGTCGGTCATCGTGAGGGTTCTGACGAACTCACCGACCAGGGTCGGACCGCAGTGTGCGACGGTGTCGGCCTCGATCACCCCGGGTTGCCTCGGAGCCTCGTCCGCGCAGGCGCGTATCGCGATCGAGATTCGCAGGAGCCGAGACGGCTTGGTAGCCGATATGCCCTTCAGTCGCATGTGCTCCCTGGGCTTCTTCAAGTAGCGGTCGACGGTAGCCGGGCTCATGGCTCTCAGTTCTGCCAGTCCCTTCTCGGTCGCGAAGGGACGGTCGAGGTCGCCGCCCACACCTCGCACATCACGACCAGGTACTTGCCGCAGGGCATGCCCATGAGCGCCCCCATGTGGTCGAGAAGCGCCCTCGAGTCCGAGCTGTAGCCGAGTGGGCGAAGCCTTCGCCTGTCCACTCGATGGGCTGGGTCGACCAGCACAGGGCCCCTCAGCATCCGAGGTGCCGTCGAACGCCCCATCCCAGTCGTGGCGTCGACGATCTCGCCCTTGTCCTCCTTCGATGCCCTGCGGCACTGGGATCGCCGCTTGTTGGTTACCTGACGCCTCGCGGCCATGTCGATCTTGCTTTCCACATCGGGCAAGCCTTCTGGTTTCGCGCGCTCAAAGTATGTGAGGCACGCCGCCCTTGGCCTCCGGTTTGCGCGGATGTACCATGTACCGCGTCGGTGTACTACGCGGTGCGGAGGTCATCGGACATGCGTCAGCGGTCCCGCAAAGCGACCCGTTCTGCTCTGTCAGGGTTAGTAACGTGTCCTTTGCTGATGTTCACTGGTGGTGCCGGAACCGCCATTGGACTGCTGGGCGCAGTCAGCGACCAAGCAAGCGCTGCAGGCACCTGCGCGGCGCCATCCTTCTCTTATACAGACGGTTACACCTATACGGGTGGAGCCGAGGGGTTTTGGGATTTCATCAACTCTCAAAACTCGAGCCTCTGTCGGCCAGTGGAAAACGGCGACTATTACGCCGCATGGACAATGATTGCAGGAGCAGGCTATCCGACCGGATACTCGCAATCTGGCTTCATGTACAGGGCTGGCCAGCCTGTCTCTGGCAACTGGGTCTTCGCCGAGGCCGACACCAACGGCACGAGCCTTCCACAGACGGCCTTCTATCAAGCGTCTTACGCCCCAAGTACTGTCGGAGGGCCATACAAGTTCTGGACCTGGCCTGACCCTAATGGCGGGATGGAGTCCGGATGGAGTAACAACAGCGAATCTTCGGTGAATGCGCTGCTCGTCACGAACGATAACGATTACTGGGCGGCACCATGGCAGGCCGAGGCGTACGGCGAGACCAATCACCTGCAGAGCGACATACCCGGGGTACCTTCCGGTCCTGTGGATTTCAAGTCGCCGGAGTTTGAAATCAACGGAACGTGGAGTTATGGGAACTACAGTTCGATGGTTCCAGGGAACAACAATCCCAGCCAGTGGTTCTTGCGCGCACCTTACTCATACTCTCCGGACCCGGATGCGACGGACTTCTCGATCTACTCCTACAACCCGTAGCCGACTCCAGAAGGGGGAGCCATGAGGCACATACGAGGGCACCGCGGGGCTTTCTTTATATCCTCAGCCTTTGGACTCTTGGCTCTCATAGTCGGTACGATGTTCGGGACCGGCCTGGTCGGTGGGAATGCTAGCGCGAGTAATAGCAACAACACGTCGACCCCTCCAACGCCCAATTTCATTTCAGCGGGAGCATTGAACGCTGTCCTGTTGTATGACAATAATCGGATCCGATTCACCCCCCCGCCTGCAAACTTTGGAGCTATGGCAATGACGCCCGGCGGCAGTTCTATGACCGCCGCGGGCGTGATGGACCACTTCACGGGAACCGCTGGGCCCCTCCTTGATTTGGCAAAGGCCAACGGTTGGGGCGCCCCTACAATCTCGGAAGCGTCTTACACCAACCTGGGTCAAGGCAGCGTGGGCAAATCCACTGGGGCGGTAACACCCGAGTACGTTTCGACTCCTGTTTGGCTCGTTGCGTACACTCATGTTCCTGTTCCGCTGAGTGAGCTTCCTGGACCGGCGATGCCCGCGTCAGCCATCGCTAGTGCGACGACGTTACCTACCCGGGTTGGCGATGCCTACGCCGTTTTTTCGGCCTCTGGGTCGTTCCTGGTGTCTCTTCTTCTGCCGCCCTTAGGCCAGGGGTGAAGGTTAGGTGCTTTTGGTCCATACGGCCAGCCCTGTTTGTAGCGACCATTCTCTTTCAGTTCCGACAGCGGTTTTCCTCCCAGCTGGAAGAGCGGGAAGTAGTCTTTGCGGGCTGAGCACGAGGTGCACTGCACCAGAGCTAAATGTCGGGTACAAGTGGAGGCGGCTAAGCCAGGCGGGACCAACCACTTCAGAGGTCGTGCACGCTGCAAAGTCCGGGTGGGTGGCTTTTTGGGCGTTTGCAAAACGGTTTGGGCTGTGCCACGTGGTTTGTTGCGCGGCTAGCGCCCATGTAACGACTCAGCTGGCGGCGGCCCGTGACGGGTTCGCCAAGGCAGAAGTCTGCCTGCGTCGAGGTTCGGCAGACCGAGCTAGCTAACTAGCAGTCGCTCGTGGAGAGGTGGTCTTGCCTACATGGCGGAGGGTGACCTAGGTGGTATGGCCAACTGGGCCGCGCCTGAGCCGCCAAGCGTCCCGTCGCTCGTAGGTCGCTGGGTCCACCTCCGGCCCGTTGTTCCTGCTGACTACCCAGGGCTCTACGCTATGGCGACGTCGCCGGGACAGGGCTACCGCTGGCGCTTTCGCGGAGGCCTCCCATCATTCGACGATTTCGTAAGAACCATCGGTCAAGGGGTCTTTCTACAGTACCTCGTGGAGTCGAATAGCGATAGATCTGCGCTGGGCTTGGCAGTCTGCTATAACGCCGACTTTCGCAACAATCATGCCTACATCGCCCTCCAAGCCTCGGCCCGGACGTCAGGTAAGGGTTACGCACTCGAAGGCGGTCGACTCCTACTTGACTATCTCTTCAGTTGCTATGACTTTGAGAAGATCTACGCCGAGTCTCCCGAATTTGTCATCGACAGTTTCCAGAGTGGGATAGGCGCCAGGTTTGTCGAGGAGGGGCGACTCCGCAACCACGAACGCTTCATGGGTCGTTACTGGGATCTTTACGTGTTCGCCTACTAC
>JBOGFX010000156.1:0-7234 GCA_050743805.1 Acidimicrobiales bacterium | reverse complement strand
AGTGACAGCAATGCCGGAGACCGAGACCTCCACGAATGGCAGCTCGGCCCAGTCGAACCTCCTTGAGGTCCGTCATCTCGTCCAGGAGTTCCAACGCCGACACTCGAGCGGCGTCAAGGGAGGGGTGGTCAAGGCTGTCTCGGATGTATCGCTGCACATGAACGTCGGCGAGACCCTTGGGATCGTCGGTGAGACTGGCTCGGGTAAATCGACCCTGGCCCGGACGATCATCCTTGCGCCCAAGCCGAAGTCCGGTGAGGTGATCTTCAAGGGTGTCGATCTGACCAAGCTGCCCAAACGGGGGCTGCGCACCCACATGCGTGGTCTTCAAATGGTGCTCCAGGACCCCTACAGCTCCTTGAACCCGAAGTGGAGGGTGAGCGACATCGTCGAGGAGCCCTTGGTGGGCTTCGAGGTGGGGACGCCTGCGGACCGCAAGCGTCGGGTCGCCGAGGTGCTTAACCTGGTGGGTTTGAACCCGACGATCTACGGGCGCCGGCGCCCACGTGGATTGTCCGGCGGCCAGGCGCAGCGAGTGGCGATCGCACGTGCCCTTGCACTATCCCCATCGCTGATCATCTGCGACGAAGCCGTTTCGTCGCTCGACGTCCTCATCCAGGCACAGATCCTGAGGCTCTTCGAAAAACTGCGCGACGAGCTCGGACTGTCCTATCTGTTCATAGCGCATGACTTGGCGATCGTGAAGCAGGTTAGCGACCGAGTTGCCGTCATGTACCTGGGAAAGCTATGTGAGGTTGGCCCCTCTGAGGAGCTCTATCGGATGCCCCTGCACCCGTACACGGATGCTCTGATTGCTTCGGTGCCGAATCCAGATCCAACCGCGGAGCGCGTAAGCACCCAGAGCAAGATCTTGGGAGAGATGGGTTCACCGACGAACCCTCCCAGCGGGTGTCGCTTCCGCACCCGGTGTCCGAAGGCTCAGGAGCGCTGTGCCGTCGAGGAGCCGCAGCTGAGGATGCTCGCACCGAACCACCAAGTCGCTTGTCACTTCCCTCTGAACACCAAGGCCGACGATAGGTCTCCCGAGATGTCGGGCGTCGCCGCGGGCTGATCAGGGCACATACAGACACCGAGGTCTGGCGCACGGCTGGCCCACGCTCTGGTTCGGTCGCGACCGTGCGCCCGGTGGAGACATGAGAGGAGATGGTGAGTTATGGCTGCACGCCGGTTTGAGGGCAAGGTGGCGTTCGTTACTGGTGGGGCGGGGGGAATCGGAGGTGCCATCTCCAAGGCGCTGGCTCAAGAGGGCGCACTTGTCGCGGTCGCCGATCTCGATTCGGATGCTGCGAAGGAGCTTGCCAAGGCCCTCGGCGCCTTGGGACTTGGTATGGACGTCACCCAGCATGATTCGGTTCTAAGTGCCACGGCGCAAACGAAGAGAGAGCTCGGTCCGATCGAACTGACCTTCAACGTCGCTGGAATCGTTGGGGGCTACGCACCATTGATGACGATTCCCGTAGACGCCTTCGACCACACCATGGCGGTCAACCTACGAGGGATGTTCCTCGTCATGCAGGCAGCTTCGGCCCAGATGATAGAGGCGAAGAAGGGCGGAGCGTTTGTTAACGTCGGGTCCGTAGGTGGCTTCCGACCCGGTGGACCGCTGGCTCACTACGGCATCTCCAAGGCTGCCGTGCACGCCCTTACAACCGCAGCGGCCCGAGAGCTGGCTCAACACCAAATCCGCGTGAATGCGATTGCGCCGGGCCCTGTGTACACCCCTATGACGAAAGAGGGCATGGACGATCCGCAACAGCGCGCCGGCTGGGAATCCCGGATCCCTCTTGGCAGGATTGCCGAAACCGATGACATGGTGCCTCTCGCCCTTTACCTAGCCTCTGACGAGGCAAGGAATATCACGGGAGCGATCGTCCCGACCGATGGAGGGCTGGGTCTTTGAGCGGGGATGCCTGTTGGTCGGGACCCATGGATCGCTGGGACGAGCAATCATGACAACCGCCGCTCTTCCCGTTCCCTTCGACCGGGAGCTAGACGAGGCTCTTGTCGGGCTGCGGGAGCAGGGTTTCGCGCGGAGCGAGGCAATGACTCTGGAAGGCCTCCTCTTGGCACGCGAACGCTTTGGAGCTGGGTTCGAACCTGCCGATGTGATCGGAGACCGCCCAGTAGTACACGAACAACGGGTCGTGGCGGGTCCCGCTGGGTCTCCGGAGATCACGCTCCTGGTGGTTCGGCCAAAGAACCCCGAGCCGGGAGCACCTGGTATCTACGAGATCCACGGTGGCGGCATGATCATGGGAAGTCGTTGGATGGCGTTCCCGGACCTCGTCCACGACGCTGCCACCTACGGAGCCGTTGGTGTCAGCGTGGAGTACAGGCTCGCCCCCGAGCATCCTGACCCGGCGCCGAGTGAAGATTGCTACACCGGCCTGCTATGGATGTTCGAACATGCCGAGGAGCTAGGGATCGATCCAGGACGAATCATCGTGAGAGGCGCGAGCGCGGGTGGTGGCCTATCGGCCGCCGTGGCCTTGATGGCCCGAGATCGCAAGGGCCCGGAGCTCGCGGGCCAGATGCTCATATGTCCGATGATCGATGATCGTAACGGGACGGTCTCTGCCCACCAATACGAAAGTCTTGGCATCTGGAGTGGTGGTACCAATAGCTTTGCGTGGTCTGCTCTTCTCGGCGATCGGTGTGGACAGCCCGGCGTATCTGTCTATGCAGCCCCCTCCCGTGCGGAAGACCTTTCTGACCTTCCACCCGCGTTCATCGAGGTGGGTGCTGCGGAGGTCTTCAGGGACGAAGACGTTGAATACGCGAGTCGCATCTGGTCTGTCGGCGGTCAGGCCGAGCTTCACGTTTGGGACGGATGCTTCCACGCGTTTTACACCTTCGTGCCACAGGCCTCAGTTTCGAAGGCGGCCCTTGAGTCCCGAACGACCTGGCTCAAGCGGATTCTCGGGGTGTAGAGTCCCGTTTCCTAAGACCTGAGTTCATTAGACAGGGACCAACGAACAAGGAGGGTAAATGGTAGAAATGGCTGGTCTGAGCCACATAGACCTAACGGTACGTGACGCCGACGCGAGTGCCAAATGGTACCAGGACGTGCTCGGACTCGAAGAGGTATTTCGGGCGGACATGGGCGAGCGATTGGCGATAACGGTTGCACAACGTTCCACGCACCTCGTCCTTGGCCTTCTGCAACACAAGAATGCCAAGAGCGGCCTCTTTGACGAGACTCGCACAGGTCTGGACCATCTGGCCTTCATGGTCGCCGACCGGGAGGCCCTTGAGGCCTGGGTAGAGCACCTGACGTCAAAGGGCATCGAATGCTCCGAGATCAAGGACGTCTCGATCGGAGCGACATTTCAGTTCCGTGATCCTGACAACATTCAACTAGAGTTCTGGGCGAACAAGCAGCAGCAGCCCGCCTGATCTTCACGGAAGATCAGCTGATCACCGTGGGCCAACCGACAGCTCCGAAAGCGTCGGTTGGCCCGGGTGTTCGGCGAGCTGGTGACCAGGGCTTCATTCGTCAAGCAGCGTCCGGCCCACTGATCAGAGGTTGATGAAGACGCCCTTTACCTCTGTGTAGGCGTCGAGCGCGTAGGAGCCCATCTCCCTGCCGATTCCGCTTTGTTTGAAGCCACCCCAAGGAGCGGCCGGATCAGGAACGTGTAGGCCATTTACGAAGATCGCGCCGGCGCGTAAACGCGCAGAGAGGGTATGAGCCAGCGACAAGTCACGCGTCCACACCGAGGCTGCGAGCCCGTACGGTGATGCATTTGCCCGGGCGACGGCCTCGTCGATGTCGTCGTAGGCAAAGATTGGAATCACCGGACCAAAGACCTCATCCCGGGCGATGGCCATCTCATCGGTCACATGTGTGAGCACTGTTGGCTCATAGAAGAACCCACGTTCAAGCCCCGGACCGTCTGCTCGACGGCCTCCGGTGACAAGTTGCGCTCCTTCGCCGAGCGCCTTCTGCACGTGAGCGGCCACAGATCCGAGATGCTCTTCGCTCACCAAGGGGCCTAGCTGCGTTTCAGGATCGAGCCCCGGTCCGAGCCGCATGGCCTGGGTAGCAGCGGTTGCTTTTTCCGTGAACTCCTCGGCCCGCTTGCGGTCGACGTAGAAGCGGGCGTAAGCCGCACAAACCTGTCCGCTATTGAAGAGTGCACCTTGAACGCAGCCCATTACGGCCGCATCCATATCCGCGTCGCCCGCGATCAGCATCGGGGTCTTGCCGCCCAACTCCAAGGTGACGCGCGTGAAATTGTCCGCGCTGTTCCGCAAGATTTCCCTTCCGACCTCAGTCGAACCGGTGAATGAGACCTTGTCGACCCCTGGGTGCGAAGCGAGGGCGCGCCCGATTTCGGGGCCACCCGTTACCAGGTTGATGACCCCAGCGGGAAAACCGGCCTCGTCGCAGAGCTCTACCAGTCGAGCCGCCGTCAGCGACGTTTGCTCTGCAGGCTTCAGCACAACCGCATTGCCGCAGGCCAGTGCCGGAGCCAGTTTCCAGGCGGCGATCATCAGTGGGAAATTCCAGGGTGTGATAAGCGCGCACACGCCCACTGGTTCGCGACGGGTGTAGTGGAAGACACTGGGGTTGCCGACCGGGACGGTAGCTCCCTCGATCTTCGTCGCCCAACCGGCGAAATATCGAAAGTGCTCGGACGTCGCTGTGACGTTGGCATTCCGTGAAACGCCTATTGGCTGACCGTTATCTCGGGTCTCCAGTTGGGCTAGCTCGTCCGCGTTGTCGTCGATCAAGTCGGCCACCCGCCAAAGGAGCTTGCCGAGTGTTGGCTTTGGAATCTCCGTCCAGCTCGGAGAGGTCATTGCCTTTCGTGCTGCTTCGACGGCCGCATCCACATCGGAGGCCGAAGCCACCGACACCTGGGCGAACTCCTCACCATTCGCGGGGTTGACGCTTGCCATGGTGGCGTCGCCCTCGGCGCTTCGCCAGGTGCCGCCGATGAAGAGGCCGGTCGGGTTTGAGCTTCCTGTCAACGTGCTCATTGGAGGGACGCCCCGAACCTGGCTACTTGGACGTCACTGAGAGCGACGTGCACGATATGCGGCTCAGTGTAAAAATCGATGCTGCGTTGGCCGCCCTCGCGGCCGATGCCGCTTGACTTGACACCACCGAACGGTGTACGGAGATCACGTACATTGTGGGAGTTGATCCAGAGCATTCCGGACTCTACTTGCGCTGCCACCCTGTGCGCCCGGCGTAGGTTACTGGTCCAGATGTAAGCAGCAAGACCGTAGCTGGTTGCGTTCGCCAGCTCGATGGCTTCGGCTTCGTCGCGGAACGGAGTCAGGCAAACTACAGGCCCAAAAATCTCTTCTTGAAAGATCCGCATGGACTTGGTCACGTCAGCAAAGACTGTGGCCTCCAAGAAGTTGCCGTTTGGCAGATGTTCCGGCCGTTTGCCGCCGGCTAGAAGCTTGGCTCCTTCCTCGATTCCGACGCGTACGTAGCTCATGACTCTGTCGTAATGCTCAGGGTGGATGAGGGCTCCGATCTCCGTAGTCTCCTCCGTAGGCAGGCCGACTCGGATTTGGCGGGCCCTGGCGGCGTACGCTTCGACGAACTCGTCGTAGATCGATTGCTCGATGAGGACCCGGGAGCCAGCAGTGCAGCGTTCTCCGTTCAATGAGAAGACGCCGAACAGGGCGCCATCGACAGCGCGGTCAATGTCGGCGTCAGCGAAGATGATGCAAGGTGACTTTCCACCAAGCTCCATTGATACGCCTTTGAGTTGTTGGGCTGCCACCGCGCCAATCATCTTGCCGGTTGTGGTCTCGCCCGTGAAAGAGACAAGTGACACATCTGGGTGCGCGACCAAGGCTGCCCCAGCCTCCTCTCCGATGCCCTGAACGCAGTTGATGGCACCCGGTGGGAGATCTGCTTGCGCCATTACCTCCATCAAGATGTTGGAAGACAGAGGTGAGAACTCGGCCGGCTTAAGCACAGCGGTGCATCCGGACGCGATTGCCGGAGCGGTCTTCCAGGTCTCAAGCATGAAGGGAGTGTTCCACGGGGTTATAAGACCTGCGACTCCGATGGGCTTCCGAAGGACGTAACCGAGTTGGCCGCTGTTCGAGAACGCCTCTTCGTGGCCGGCAACTATGACATCGGCGAAGAAGCGAAAGTTCTCTGCGGCACGGTGTGCCTGCTGTCTTGCTTGAGAGATCGGGAGGCCAGTGTCCCAAGCTTCCCACTGTGCAATCTGCTCGTCTCTTGCTTCGATGCCGTCGGCAATCTTGTTCAGCAATCTGGCGCGGGCGCGGTTCGCGAGCCTGGGCCACGGTCCGTCCTCGAAGGCCCGGCGCGCCGCGGCCACTGCCTTGCTGACATCCTGTGCATCGCCTCGCGCGACTTCGGCATATGGGCGGTTGGTTGCTGGATTGAGGCTTTCAAATGTCGCGCCGGTCGAGGTTTCGACGAACTCCCCGTCGATAAAATGTCTTATGAGTTTCGGGAGACCCGCCGGAGCGCTGAGGTCATCACTCATGAAACGGTTACCTCCTTTGCCAGCACGTCCGCGCAAGACTCCAGGATCTTGGAGACCTTGTCCTGTCCGGGTTGGGTGAGGGTGATCAATGGGGGTCGAACCATCTCGCTCGCGAGGATGCCCCTACCGGCCATGACCCATTTGGCCGGGGCGGGGTTGGTCTCTACGAAAAGCAGGTCGGCCAGTGGATGGAGGGCGTAGTGCAGCTCTCGAGCGCCTTCAAGATCTCCCTTTTCCCAGAGGTCGAACATCGTTGCAACGCCTCGCGGGGCGATGTTGCAGAGCGCGCTGATGAATCCTCTTCCCCCAAGAGCAAGAAGAGGCAGACATAGCAACTCGATTCCCGACCAGACGAGGAAATCTCTACCGCAAAGATGCAGAACTCGCGAGAAGTGCTCGAAGTCCCGCGTCGTTTCCTTTACGCCGACGATGTTGTCGTGCATGAGGTGCAGGCGAAGAACTGTCTGAGGCTCAATATCGACGGCAGTGCGGCTCGGTACGTTGTAGATGACCAGTGGGAGGTGTGGGAACTCTCTCGCCACTGTCGAGAACCACGAGACGAGACCATCCTGG
This sequence comes from Acidimicrobiales bacterium, assembly GCA_050743805.1. Lineage (GTDB taxonomy): Bacteria > Actinomycetota > Acidimicrobiia > Acidimicrobiales > RAAP-2 > Palsa-461. Next base: position 152 of record JBOGFX010000156.1, on the reverse strand, counting down.
GTGGGGCGGGCGTAGTAGGGAGTGATGACGAGCACGATGTCAGCTCCCAGACGATCTGCCTCTGCCGTTAGCGCAAGAGTTTCATCAAGCTTGGGCGAGCCTACTCCGGGGACGAACGGCACCTGATCATCGGTGATCGACGCGACCCGAGC
>JBOGFX010000155.1:0-2297 GCA_050743805.1 Acidimicrobiales bacterium | reverse complement strand
CTGCAGGGGAAGAGCTGGGCGTCGATCCTGTCGACCGGTATGTGGTGAACGTGGGAACCGTTTTTGAGCCGCCCTTCCCGCCGTCCAGCCAGGGCGGCGACGGGCAGGCGCGTCGTCTGCTGATGGCTCGGGAACGGGACGGAGCCTCCGTAGTAGTCCGAGGCCGGGAAAGCCGGCCACATGGCGAAGGGAGGCAGCAAGCTCGCAACAGCGGGACTGGAAAGCCAGGAGAGCGCCGGTGAACATCGGCGATTCGTGGCCCGACCTCGACGAGGCCGAGCAGCGAGTACTGAAGATCCAGACCAAGTTGCACCAGTGGGCAACCGATGATTCAAAGCGTCGGTTCGATGACCTCTACAACCTCGTCTACGACCCCGCAGTCTTGGTGATCGCCTGGCAGCGGGTGCGGAGCAATCGAGGGGCGAGGTCGGCCGGAGTCGATGGAGTGGCACCTCGCTCGATCGTCTTTGGCGCAGCGGAACTGCTCGCCGGACTGAGCGATGACCTCAGGACCCGGCGATTCGAACCGCTGCCGGTGCGGGAACGGATGATCCCAAAGACCGGCGGGAAGCTCCGCCGCCTCGGCATCCCGACCGTCCGAGACCGGGTCGTGCAAGCGGCCCTCAAGTTGGTGTTGGAGCCGATTTTCGAGGCGGACTTCAAGCCGTGCAGTCACGGCTTCCGCCCCGGACGCCGGGCCCAGGACGCCATCACCGTGATCCATCACCTGACGAACGTCCGATATGAGTGGGTGCTCGAGGGTGACATCACGGCCTGCTTCGACGAGATCGACCACACGGCCCTCATGGACCGGGTGCGACAACGGATCGGAGACAAGCGTGTCCTCGCTCTGGTGAAGGCATTCCTGAAAGCTGGCGTCCTCTCCGAGGACGGCATCGAGCGGGACACCGACACCGGCACGCCCCAAGGGGGCATTTTGTCCCCGCTGCTCGCCAACATCGCCCTCTCGGTTCTTGACGAGCACTTCGTCGCGACCTGGGAGAACGAGATGGCCTCCACCTCTGAGCGCATGAAGCGCCGACGACGAGGTCTGCCCAACTATCGCCTCGTGCGATATGCAGACGACTGTGTGACACGAACGCAAGGAGGATCGATGTAGAAGGTCGAACTCACCGAGCGGTGCTGTGCCAGAGATGGAGGCAGGTCCTCCGGTGTCGCCCTGCAGGGGGAGGCGCCAAACCACCGCAAGCTGCGTCGGTCAAAAGCCGGGGTGGTGAGCGTTGCGGAAAAGGCGGGCCTGAGCCCGTCAGGTATGAGCCGAGAAGGCGAGCGAAAGCGAACCATTCGATGACGGGTCGAAAGCGTAGCGGTGACATCAAAAGCGGGGTCGAGTCGTTGCCCCGTTACAAGTCTGGGGGCAACCTGCTTACTGCCCAGGCGGTGTCCGGCCTAAAGGTGGCGCGAGCTCGGTTCAGGCTTTGGCACGGAACGTGTGAACCTGCGTCCCGATACCGACCGGCCGTTCACTGGACCGATGGTCCCCCGGCTGGCGAGAACGAGAACCCCAAGTGGCAGAAACCACGAGGGGCTGAGTAGCGATGCGGGATGCAGGGGCGGACCGCCCCGTAGTAGCGGTGAAGCCCGGTAATGCGGGGGGAGCGAAGGGGGCGGGTCGTCCGGATTCGTCTGCTGGTCAATCGTCGATTGCGCGAGAGGAGCCGGCGGGCGGATCGAAGCCGAAGGAGAAACCGTTTGTGATCTCCAAGTGGGTCGTCAAGGACGCCTACGAGAGGGTCAGGGCGAACGCCGGTGCGGCTGGTGCCGACGGCGAGTCGATCACAGACTTTGAGGCGGACCTGAAAGGGAATCTCTACAAAGTCTGGAATCGCCTCTCGTCGGGGACCTATTTCCCGCCGCCGGTTCGTGCGGTTGAAATACCGAAGAAAGCAGGGGGATCGAGAATCCTCGGGGTCCCTACCGTGTCGGACAGAATTGCCCAAACCGTGGTCCGGGCTTACCTGGAGCCGAGCGTGGAACCGTTGTTCCACCCCGACTCCTATGGCTATCGGCCCGGTCGTTCGGCGCTCGACGCGGTGGAGGCGTGCCGGAAACGGTGCTGGAAGTTCGATTGGGCGATCGACCTTGATCTCCGCTCGTTCTTCGACTCGATCGATCACGATCTCTTGCTCAAAGCGGTGTCGAAGCACACGGACCTGCGCTGGGTCCTCCTCTACATCGAGCGGTGGCTCAAAGCTCCACTCGAGACAGAGGACGGCACCATCATCGAACGGGATCGTGGGACCCCACAGGGCTCGGCGATCTCACCCGTATTGGCC
>JBOGFX010000154.1:0-11510 GCA_050743805.1 Acidimicrobiales bacterium | reverse complement strand
CGACGACGACGATAAGTGAATAAAAGAACTACGCCGGGTGCCGGTCAACCGAGTGGGTGGCCGACGAGCTAGGGGTGGCGCCGAGCACGGTGCGGCGGGCATTGAAGGACGCGCGTCGGTCCCCTTGACTTCGTCCACATGGGGCCTGAGGCCCGAGCTACGCGGACCCGACTCTCCCGCGCCGTCTCAGGCAAGACGATTTCACGACGTCTCAGCGACGCGGAAGTTCCCTCTACCGGAGTGGGTCGACAACCGCCGCGGCGAGCAAATCGTCTGCGAAATGGCGGAGATCTCTGGCGCTGCGGGGGAGATCTCCCCTCGCCGAGCGGCGAGCCCGACACGGCGATGACCAGGGAAAGTGGGGGAGGAAAAGCTCACGGAGAAGTGCGGAACGTCTGCCAAAACTCACACGGAAAGGCACTTTCCAGGTGAAGCGTAGCGCGCGGGTAGGACCAGTCGAGGTAACCGCGGACGGCGGGGGCGCCTGACCTGACCAGCTAGCGCTGAGCGTTGCGCTGTGAGTCACGAGATGGCGACATACTTATGGCGATGTTGACTACTCATGTATTCGTGACTAACCTGGAGGTCGTGGATACCGCTGACATCGCCCGGCTGGTGGCCGACCCGACCCGGGTTCGGGTCCTGAACGCCCTGGTGCGTGGGCCGCAGCGCACGAGCCAGCTGGCCACGCTCACTTCTATGTCCTCGGCAGCGCTCACCCGGCATCTCCAGTTGCTCCGCTCGGCAAGGGTCATCGAACGGATCGACGTCGAGGACGACGGCCGGGGCCGCGCGTACCAGCTCGTGCCCGGCGCTCTGGACGACCTGGCGGACTGGATCCGCTCTACCACCTGGACTGCCGAACTACCGGCGGCGTCGAGTCGTTCTCGAACCCAGGATCTGCTCATCAGAGTAGGAGCGTTCCTCGATGCATTAGGCGACGGGGATCGGAACTTCTTCGAACGGTACTTGAGAGAGGACGCCGTCCTCGTCTTTCCCGGCCTGGCCACGCCCGTTGACAAGGAGGGCTGTCTTCAATCGGTGGCTAACCATCCCCCCTACCGATGTCACAGGATCCTTACCGAGCCGATTCTCCAACGGGTAGGTGCTAACTGCACCGTCCTGACTTTCCGAGCAGAGGTGGCCACGACTGCCGATGACGCGGTGCGTCCCAACATCGTCACCGCCGTGTTCGACGAGCGCGAGCCCTGGCAGCTCGTCCACCTGCAATGGACCCCAAGCCCATCGATTGACATGGAGGAAGCACTCCCATGAGCGACACGTTCAACTTCAACGACACCTATGTCGTGGTCGCCGGCGACTCGGCAACGAAGTTCGAAGGCGGCGAGGCCTTCTGGCGACGACTATCGGCCAAGGACCCCGAGCTTGCATCAGCAGATGGCGGCTGGCTCGTTTCAGCTTATGTCGTAACCCAAGACTGGCCGAACTGGGAGATGCACCCGAGCGGCGACGAAATCGTGCACTGTCAGTCCGGGGCATGCGAGTTCGTCTTGGAAGAAGACGCGGGTACCCGGGTCGTCGCAATGAAGCGTGGACGGACGGTTGTCGTCCCGCGAGGTACCTGGCACCGGGCCAAGGTGGATGAGCGCGTCGAGTTACTCCACATCACCTACGGCTCGGGCACCACGTTCAAGCCTGCCGCCTAGAAGCATCGCGCGAAAGCACTCACGTCGTGGCGTGGGTGTTTCTCCACCCCGTCGAAGACACCACATCTCTTCGGAGAACGGCTGGGTGACTTTGCTGGGTCTTCGGAATTCAGTAGGGAGTGACGGTGGCGAGGAGGCTCCAGTCGGGCTTGTCGGCGTAGAGGAGAGAGCGGATCCGGTAGTTGTCGAAGGAGCGGAACCCGAACACTGCGATGGGGTTGTTGACGCCTTCAGTCGGTCCGTTGCTCCTGACCGCGGCTCGTGCCGAGGGCTGGTCTTCGGCTGCGAGCGCGCGCACGAGCGCGCCGCGCTGGCGCGTAGTGAGCGCCGGGTAGGCCGGCTCGCGGATAAGGGAGTAGCGGAAGAGGGCGACGTCTCGTCGCGCGTCATTCATGGGGTATGGCCCCACGATGTCCTCGAGCACCTTGACTGGGCCGGTGAACGAGGAAGCCCGTGTCGGTCATGCACCCTGTCACCGGCAAGTGGAGCACTGCGTTCGCGCCGTTAGAGTTCGAACGTGGCCGCGATCGAGGAGAAGAGCTTCGGCGCGCGCTTCGCGGCTCCTTCGGGCATCCGCCATTTGATCCCACATCGTCGGGCCACTGCTGTCATCTATTCAGTGGCGATGTTCATGAACGTCATGGACGCGCAGATCGTGAACGTTGCCTTGCCCAGGATGGCCCAGGACTTCCACGCCACGATCCCATCGGTGCAGTGGGTGGTAACCGCGTACTTGATGGCGATCGCGGTATTCGTGCCGATGTCGGGGTGGCTCGGCGACCGCTTCGGTTCCAAGCGGCTGTTCCTGATCGCCATCGGCGCCTTCGCGGTCGCCTCACTGTTGTGCGCGACTTCGTTGAGCCTGGGCGAGCTTGTAGCGATGCGGGTACTGCAGGGTGCGGGCGGAGGCATGATGGTGCCCGTCGGAATGTCCATGTTGTATCGCGCGTACCCTCCTGAGGAACGTGTGAACATCGCCCGGCTGATAACTAGGGTCATGGTGCTCGCGCCGGCCACTGCCCCGGTCATAGGCGGCCTGCTCGTGACCTACGCATCGTGGAGGTGGATATTCACGATAAATGTGCCGGTGGGCGCCTTCGCAGTGATCTTCGGCCTTTTGTTCCTGGGCGAGCACAAAGAGCCGATCTCGGGGGGGTTCGACATCAAGGGGGCCCTTTGCGGAGGGTTGGGGCTGGGTCTGCTCCTCTACAGCGTTGGTTCCGGCCCCACGCTCGGGTGGGGCTCGGCTCCGGTCATCGGATCCGGCCTGGTCTCGGTGGTGCTGTTGACCAGCTTTGTCGCGATCGAGCTGAGACGCCCGTTTCCCATCCTCAATCTCCACCTGCTGAGAGACAAGCTTTTTCGACGCTGTTGCTCCGTGCTCGGGTTCCAGACGACCGCCTTCTTCGGGAGCTTGCTCTTCACGGCGCTCTACCTGCAAGAGGGCCGGGGGATCTCCCCTCTCAACTCGGGGCTTTCCACGTTTCCCGAAGCTGTCGCCATCGGCTTGTCCTCTCAGCTGGTGGCGAGACTCTTCCCCCGGATCGGGCCTCGGCGCCTCATGACGGGTGGCTTTGTCGGTCTGGCCATTGTGACCGAGCTTCTCGCGCGCTCCGGGGCCACCACCAGCCTGTGGACGATTCGCGCGCTCTGTTTCTTCCTCGGGGCCGCGGTCTCGTTCATCATCCTGCCGAACCAGGCTGCGGTGTTCACCAAGATCCCATCGGAGGGAACCGGTCACGCCTCGGCGATCTTCAACACGCTACTGCGATCCTTGAGCTCGCTCGGGGTCGCCCTGCTCAGCTTCGTGCTCGCCGAGGCGGGTGGCAACGTGCTCCACCACCGTCCTCCGATATCGGCCTTTCAGTGGGTTTTCACGGCGAACGTGGTGATAGCGCTCATTGGAGCCGGGTTCGCTCTGAGGATCCCTGACTCCGAGGCCGCCGCCGCCATGAGAGCTCCCCCGGCTCCTGACAACTCGGTGAGCTGACGTGGTGCCGGCCATGAAAGCCGGCGGTGGACCAAGCTTTGGGGCCCCTGTGACTCGTAGCGCCTATGCCCTCGGATCTACGCCGGGAATGAGATCTGCCCAGATCGTCTTGCCATCTACTTCGACGTCGGCACCCCAGCGCACCGAGATCTTCTCGACGAGACGCAGGCCCCGTCCGTTCTGCTGGAGTGACGTCGGCTCGGTTTGACGCGGGGGCAGCACCCCTCGGTCCCGCACCGCTATCTGGACCCGGTCGACTCGAGCAGCGACCGTGACATTGATCGGCGCACGTCCGTGCAGTAGCGCATTGGTTGTCAGCTCGGATGTCACGAGGGCCGCCGCGTTCCGATCGCCCGTCCAGCTCCAGCCATCCAGGACCTCTAGGACAAAGGCACGTGCTGAGGCCGGTGCCTTGCTGGTTGCCGAGATCGATTTCATGTGCGAGACGCTGCTTGCGGCTCCCCCGTCCGAGCCGTTGATCCCGAGCAAGGCCGAGTGGTGGTTGCACACCTCGGCCCGCAGCCGACCGTGGGGGATCGAGGCGGACGGGTAGCCGCAGAGCAAACCGAAAGTGGTTCCCGCCCCCAACTTGTTCCAAAGCGCCTCCAGCTCAAGAGCGGAGGTGGCCCTGCCAGCGTCCCACAGCACGGCGACCATCTCACCGTAGACGCGGGGCCACTTGCCGAGCTTCTCGAATCGGCCAAGGTGAAGGTCCAGGGTCTCCTCGAACCGGGCCGGGTCCACTTGGTCCTCGACCATGAAGGACTCGAGCATCTTGTGCGCGTCGAGCAGGGTCAACTCCCCGGTCTGACTTGCCGATGTGGTGTCGATCCCCATGCTGCCGAGGGCGTCCACCACTCGCTTTGTGTGCTCTGGGACGCCGACCATTACTGCGGGGTCACCTTGGGCTAGGCCTTCGGCCAGAAATCTGGATACCGAAGCGACCAGCTCTTCCTCCCGGTCGTAAAAGTGGACCAGGTGATCGGTTCGGGTCTGGCCGGCTGCGCTCATGGGCTCTCTATCAATGTTGCACGTCCATTTCAGATACCCCGTCCCCGGTCGAGATATTCCACGGCCGGCCGCGAATTATCTCTTCACTCGAGCGCCGGATCGGGGATTCCCCGACGTGACCTCATTCCCCTCGTCCCGGGGCGGTCCACGCCAAAAGACCCTGGGCGTCAAGGGTGTTCACCACCTCTGAGGCGACCACCCCTGCTTCAGCTGCCCGATCGCAGCCATGGACCAGCCAGGTGAGCTGCCCCGGGGCATGGGCGTCGGAATCGATGGCGAAGCGGCATCCCAAGGACTTCGCCAGCCGCAGCAACCCCATCGGGGGATCGCTCCTCTCGGGACGGGAGTTGATCTCGACCGCCGTCGCCGAGCGGGCGCAGGCGGAGAAGACCGCATCAGGGTCGAAGCGGGACTGGGACCGCCCGCGCCCTTGGATGATCCGACCCGTGCAGTGACCGAGCACGTCGACATTTGGATCTTGAACCGCAGCGATCATCCTGGCCGTCATCTTCGCCGGCTCCATGCTCAGTTTCGAGTGGACGCTCGCAACCACTACGTCGAGCTCGGCCAGCAGGTCGGCATCCTGGTCGAGGCCGCCGTCTTCGAGGATGTCGACCTCGATGCCGGTCAAGACCTTGAAGGGTGCCAATCGAAGGTTGAGCGAGGCGACTAGCTCCAGCTGCCTCTCGAGCCTCCCGCGGGTCAGTCCGTTTGCGATTTTGAGCCGCGGGCTGTGGTCCGTCAGCGCCTGGTACTGGCGCCCCAGCTTGATAGCGGCTTCCGCCATCTCCAAGGGGGGACTTCCGCCGTCTGACCAGTCAGAATGGGAGTGGCAGTCCCCCCGGATGGAAGCGAGCAGGTCGCGGGAAGCCTTGGACCGAGGTGTCAGCTCGTGAGCCTCGCGCAGCTGGTCGAGGTAGGCGGGAGAAAGGCCGGCCAGCGCATCGGAGATCACTGCGGCTGTGGCCTTCCCGATCCCTTCGAGGTCTTGGAGCCGGCCTGCTTCGTGCAGCCGACCCAGCTCCTCGTCCCCTATCGCTGCGGCCGTCGCCGCAGCAAAGCGAAATGCCCGGACCTTGTAGGTGGGGGCGCCTGCGGCCTCGAGACTGAAGGCAACCTCGCGCAGGGCAGAAGCAGGGTCCATGGAAACCTCGCCGGCAGGTCGGGCCCGTTCGGGGCCCTGTTCATGTGAACCATAGGGCGGACGCGCGGATGGGCGTCGAGCGCTCTGGTGTACCGTCTCGCAAAAGCATGAGGAGGACCGAGTTGTCCGAGATGAGGGATTTCAACACCGGGGTCATTGCCGAGTTCCGCTCCAACGAGGGCAGGGTGGGCGGCTTTTTCGAGGGGGCTCCGTTGGTGCTCCTACACACCAAGGGGGCGAAGACCGCTCAGGAGCGCATCAACCCGCTCATGTGCCTGCATGAAGACGGCACGGTTTATGTGTTCGCATCCAAGGGTGGTGACCCCAGGCATCCCGATTGGTACCACAACTTGCTTGCCGACTCTCACGTCACGGTTGAGACCGGACATGAGGTCTTCGAAGCCACCGCTAGGGTGCTCGGCGATCCTGAGCGTGCCAGGGTGTACTCGCGCCAAGCCGAGCTCTTTCCGCGCTTTGACGAGTACCAACAGAAGACTGAGCGACTGATCCCCGTGGTCGCGTTGGATCGGGTGGTCCGATGATCGGTCGCCACTGCTAGCCGCGGGCGCCTCGCAGCGCACCCACATCGCGTGGAGTTGGCGGGCGAGCTCGTAGTCCGTCGGGCTCGCCTCATAGCAGGCGACCAGGCGCCGCCACGAGCCTCGTGCTCGGCCGAGTCGACCTCAAGACCGCTCAGGTCCGGCTCGGGCACTCCGCCGAAGTGATCGACCTCACCTCGCGCGATGGACGCGCGATCGGCTCACCGAAGGGTGGTCGGGGAGCGCCGTGGCTAGGGAGAAGGGGAGTCGGGCTGGGCGGATTTGAACCGCCGATCTCTGCGTCCCGAAGGCAGATTGCCGGTGGGGAGCCCGGACGCGGTCGGACTTCGACGGGCAGAGAGTCCAGCTCAGAGGAGTGAACCGCTGGCAGTTCGGACGTCTACAGCCAGGCGCACACAGCGTCGGACCCGCGATGGCGGGCACTCCGATTGGCGCGCGCCGGGTCCAAGCTGACCAATGTGTCTGACCCGTGTCGGCCAGCGATTGATCCGCTACGAAGGTCGCCTCAACAGAAGAGGTATCACCACCTCATTGGAGCCAGCTGCGATCCTGTAGCGGTGCCCGACGCCGTGGTGATCGACTTCGAGACGGCCAACGAACGCCGGGGTAGCCCCTGCTCGGCCGGCTACGCCGTCATCTCGGGACTGAGCGTTGACGAGAGCGGTTCCTTTTTGATCCACCCTCCTGAGATGCGCTTTGCCGGCTTCAACGTTTCACTGCACGGGGTAACCCCGGCGATGTGTGAACACGCTCCGGCCTGGCCTGTGGCACTCCAGCGGCTTGAAGCCATCATCGCGAACTCTCTTGTCCTCGCCCATTACACGCCCTTCGACATCGGTGTCATTCGGGACACGTGTGCCGATACCGGAGTGCTGTGCCCCGAGCTGCACTTCGCTTGTACTAGATCTCTGGCCCGCATGGTGTGGCCCGACCTTGGCTCCTACTGCCTGCCCGACGTCGCCGCTGCGGCCGGGGTGGTCCTCACGTCGCACCACGACGCCGAGTCCGACGCTCTTGCTGCTGCCGGAGTGGCCATAGCCGCGGCCCGGTTACTCGGGTGCGGGTCGGTACCTGAGATCTACACCAAGGTGGGTTTCTACCCCGGCACGCTGCAGGGCGGCCTCTACACACGCTCGACCGCGCCTGGCGCTGGTCACCGCATTCCTCGCATTCCGAGCGGGGGCGTGACAATCGACCCCCACCATCCCTTCTACGACCACGTCCTCGTTTTCACCGGCGGCATGATGTCGATGACGCGCCACGACGCCCAGCAAGCTGTGGTCGATGTCGGCGGACGGGCGATGTCCTCGGTGGGCAAGAAGGCAGACTTCGTCGTGGTGGGTGGAGAGTTCCACCGGCTGCTCGCTGGCCACCAGTACAGCCAGAAGCTCGAGAAGGCGCTCGAGCTTCGGGCGACGGGCCGGGACCTCGAGCTCCTCAATGAAGTGGAGTTTTTGACGCTGTTGCGAGGGGGTCGTAGGCAGCGCAGGTGACGCCGATCTTCGGGATCGGGATCCGGAATCCAACCCGGGTGCGATCCCGGCACCTGGTTCACGCCAACGAGGGGGTGACCGGACCAACGACTTTGCCCAGGTCGAGGCGGTGAGCGCGGGGTAGGTCCCCTGAATTGGTGGGGGATACGCCCTCTCCGCTGTCAGCGGAGGTAGGCTGTTTCCCGAACACAGGAAGGCCCGGCTTAAAAGGCCGGGCATTGGGCTCGGTTCGATATATCACCCATTTCGCTGCCAGCGGAAAATGACCATATTCGGAACACCCGAAGGGAGGCAAGCCATGGCCGATTTGGACGCTCCAGAAAGCGAAGCGGATGTGCTCCGACGCGGGACGGCCATGCTCGGCGAGCGAATGCCGCCAGGCTGGTCTGCCCGACTGGTTGCCGCGGAACCGGACCGGCGGATCGACGGCCTGATTGATCTCGTCGCGCCCGACGGGAAGTCTGCGAGGCTGGTTGTGGAGGCAAAACGAGTTGTGGAGACCCGAGACGTCGGGTCGATCCGTAGACAACTCGAGGGCTATCTCCGCGCCATGCCAAACGCCCAGGGCTTGGTGGCCGCCCGCTACTTGTCACCACCGGTGCGGGCAAGACTCATCGAGGAAGGGCTCTCCTACGTAGACGCGACGGGGAATCTACGTGTCGAGGTCTCGTCCCCCGGCCTCTTCGTCTCGGACCGAGGGGCCGACCGAGATCCATGGCGAGGTCCCGGCCGGCCGCGAGGGACCTTGAAAGGAGCCCCTGCCGCGAGGGTCGTACGAACGCTTGCGGACTTCAGCGGCACTTGGAGGGTCCGCGAGCTAGTCGATGTCGCGAAGGTATCGACAGGTACCGCTTATCGGGTCCTGGATTACCTCGAACGCGAGGACTTGGCCAGCCGTGCAACCGATGGACGAAGCGTCGTGCCTGACTGGGTTCGGCTCCTCAAGCGGTGGAGTGATGATTATGGTTTTGCACGCAACAGCCGGACGACGCGTTGGATCGCGCCACGCGGATTGTCCGACCTGCTAAGGCGCATCGCGAAGACCGATGCTCTGCTTGAATACGCAGTCACGGGGACTCTGGCTGCGGCAGAGTGGGCCGCCTACGCCCCTGCTCGCCTAGCGATGATTTACACGCCCGATGCCGAGGAGGCCGCCGCGCTCTGGGACCTGCGTGCCACCGATGCCGGGGCAAACGTAGTGCTTGGGGAGCCGGAGTACGACATTGTCTTCGATCGCCGTCGTGCCAACAAGGACGACGTGCTCGTCGCGGCGCCTACTCAAGTGGCCGTCGATCTCATGACGGGGCCTGGCCGGAACCCGAACGAAGCAGAGGAGCTTCTCGATTGGATGATGCGGAATGAGCAGTCCTGGCGAAACTGAGAACGACCTCCTTGTCCGATCGCGCTCGGCCTTGCTCGACGCGCTCCAGGCACTGTACGCCCATCTCGATGCGGTCGTGGTGGTCGGTGCCCAGGCCATCTATCTGCGAACTTCGAGCGCTCCCGTCGCTCTCGCTGAGACGACCAAGGACAGCGACTTCGCCTTAGACCCGCGGCTTCTCCGGAGTGACCCCCTTATCGAGAAGGCGATGAGGGATGCGAAGTTCCTGCCCAACCTGGAGTCAGGACAACCCGGGGCGTGGGTGAATGCCGAAGGCATTCCCGTCGACCTCATGGTCCCAGAAAAGCTGGCTGGAGGCGGGAAGAGTGCCCGTGGCGCACGGATACCCCCACACGATCGACGTTCGATGCGCAGGGCACGAGGACTCGAGGCGGCAATAGTCGACAACGATCTCATGGAGATTCGAGCGCTCGATGCCTCCGACACGCGCCGGATCGAGTCGAGAGTTGCGGGACCTGCAGCGCTCCTCATCGCGAAGCTCCACAAGCTCGCCGAGCGGGCTGCCACTTCACCTGATCGGCTGCTCGACAAAGATGCCCATGATGTGTACCGGCTTCTGATCGACACCGACACCCAGGCGCTCGCAACGACGTTCCACGGACTTCTACACGAAGACCTGTGTTCAGAGGTCGCGGAAGAGGCAAAGACGCAACTCCGCGTGCTGTTCTCCGATGGGCCGGTCGCGACTGGTTCCGAAATGGCTGGAAGAGCCGAAGCGGGCGTTGGCGAGCCGGAAACTGTTGCACGCCAGGTAGCGATCCTCGCGGACGACCTCCTGAAGGCGATCGACGTCCTTGAGTAGGTGTCCGGGTCGATCACAATGGACGTAGCCGAACACGGCCGCAATTCGTCGCGGGCAAATCAGGCGGATCTCGCGCCAACCCTTTACGGCTACGCCCTGACCCTGATTTAGCCCGCTGGCAGATGGTATTTGTCGGTGTGCCGTACTTCGCCAGGTGGCAACGGGTAGCAGGCGGGACACAAGGCACGCCGAGCTGAACCCGGGATAAGGGTAGACACGGAAAGCCTTCCGCAAGGCTGGCCTGGTGCGTACGGGTACGCCGTGAGGCCGGGTGGCCGGGAGTCGCCGGCGGGGATCACGGCCTGTAGGCCGCCGTCAAGATCGGCGGTGCTACCCGGATCCGCACGGAGGCCCTCCGATCCTTCCAGGACTCCCTGACCAGTCGACCCGAACCGGGCATCGGGACGCAGCCGGTCCATGAACATCCGCGGCGTAGCGTCCCGCAGCGGGAACGGTGAATGAGGAGCCCTGAATGGCGGAGATCGTCAAGCGGACGACCAGGCGGGGCGACGTTCGTTACGACGCCCGGGTGTGGATGGATGGGCGCGGGCTCATGAAGACGTTCCGGCGCCGCAAGGACGCGGAGGCCTGGGCTGCCGACGCAGAAGCGCGCCGCTACTCGGGGCTTCTCGTCGACCCAGCCGGGGGACCCACCACCGTGTCACAGTTGGCCCAGCTCTGGTTGGCGAGCAACCCCGCCAAGCGCGAGAGCACGATCGCCCGGGACCGGGCCGCGATCGATCGCCACATCCTCGAGGCGATCGGTGGGTGCCGCATCGGAAGTGTCCGCCCACCCGACATCCAACAGCTGGTCAGCTGCTGGAGCTCCCTGATGGCGCCGAAGACGGTGGCACGCACCTACGGGACACTTCGGGCGATGTTCGCCTACGCGGTGAACACCGACCTGCTGGTCCGCTCTCCATGTCGAGGGATCAACCTTCCAACGGGAACCCGTCGTCCGCCTCGGGCCCTCACCCAGGATCAGGTCGCCGCCATCGCCTCGAAGATCGACGAACGGTTTCAGCTGATGGTGTGGCTGGCGGCGATGCTCGGTCTGCGGTGGGTGGAAGTTGCCGGGATTCGGGTGGGTTCCGTCGACCTTCCCGGGCACACCGTCACCATCGCCGGGGCCGTCGTGCGGGACGGCCACGGTCGTTCCGTGATGGGGCCACCGAAGACCCGGGCCGGGGTCCGGACGCTCTCGCTTCCCGAGACCCTGGCGAGCGAGCTCCGTGCCCACATCGCGGCGTTGGGGCCGGCTGGAAGCCATCCCGACGCCCTCCTGTTCTCTGCCGCGGGCGGATCGCGGATGAGCTATTCGAATGGCATGAAGAGGGGCCTCCCCCGGTGACAGCGTGTGGTTGTCACCGGAAACCCCATCACCAAGGGAGGCCACACCACCATGTTGCACGCTGGACTCGATCTATCTCGACACCGCCTG
>JBOGFX010000153.1:0-3438 GCA_050743805.1 Acidimicrobiales bacterium | reverse complement strand
GATCTACACCATCCCCGACTACGGCGACGGCCAGACGCCGCTCGACATCGCGTGCAGCCTCGACGAGCGACATCGACAACTCGTCAGGTGGCTGGGCGAACACGGCGCCACGACGGCGAAACCGGCGCTATGACGAACTTTCTGAGAGACACCGATGAACGAGCATGAATCACCCGAAGAGGTCTCGCTGCGCTCGAACGAGCCACTCGCCGTCGAGCTGACGGCCGCGGTGCAACGCGGTGACGCCGAACGACTCCGTCGGCTGCTCGACAAGCGTCCGGAACTAGCTCGAGTCCGAATCATCGCCCAGGGCGACACCTTCCCCTCCCGCACCCTGCTGCATCTCTTCGCCGACTGGCCCGGTCATCGCCGCAACCCGCAAGGCATCGTCGCCGTGCTGCAGGCAGCCGGCGCCGATCTCGACGCCTCAGGCGACCCCACCAAAGTCGCAGAGGCCCCGCTGCACTGGGCGGCCAGCAACGACGACGTCGAGCTCGTCGACGCCCTCCTCGACGCCGGCGCCGACATCAACGTCCCCGGCTGCATCATCAACGGCCTAGGACCAGTCGCCGACGCGGCCGTCTTCGGCGGGATACAGGCGGGGCGGCGCCTGGTCGAGCGCGGCGCGGTCACCAACATCTTCCAAGCCGCCGCCCTCGGCTTCATCGACCTCGTCCGCGGCGAACTAAGCGCAGAGCCGGCTCCTGACGTCGAACGGGTCACTGCCGCGTTCTGGGCCGCCTGCGGCAGCGGTAACCGTGACATCGCCGAGCTGCTCCTGGGCCACGGCGCCGACATCAACTGGCTGGGCTGGGGTGACAACACGGCACTCGACCAGGCCCGAGACGCCGACGCCGACGACCTGGCCGCGTGGCTCGAATCCCGCGGAGCCAAATCGGCCGCAGATTTGAGGGGCGGGTCCCAGGAGCAAGTCACCCCAGACGGCGATGAGCAGGCGGCTTCCGTGGCTTTCCACCTGCGGCCCGCAAAAGAGGACGCGCCGGCCGGCTTCGCCCCCTGCTTCCCCACCCGCGACCTGCACGCTGCGCTCGCCCACTACAGGCAGCTCGGCTTCACGGTCATGGACTACACAGCCGGCGCGTCGTGGGGGTGGGCCCGTTTCGAGAACGCGGAGATCCACCTCTACGTGAAAGAAGACCACGACCCGGCCCGGACTGCCGCCGCCGCCGACCTCACCGTCGTCGACTGCGACGCACTGGAACGACAGTGGAGCGCGACCGGCGTCCCCGGCACCAGCGACCCCTACGACACTCCATACCGGCGGCGGGAGGCCGCGCATGTCGACCTCGACCACAACCTCATCCGCTTCGGTTCACCTACCCCTGACCCCTAGGAAAGCGCCACTTGCCAGCCAGGACGGAGCAACGCGGCCATAGCAGGGACGGGAGAATGGTGTCATGGCGCCCCTTGGTCGCCGAGGATGTCCCACTCGCCGTGGATTTTCGGATGGGCCTCGTTGGTGATGATAGGTGACGGGTGTGACGGCCATGGCCATCGACATGTTGGGTGTTCATCGCGGCGAGAGCAGGTCTGAGATTGCCACTGGCTCATCGCAGCCGTGGCAGGCGGCTCCGGGGCCAAGTGAGCGGCAGAACAGGTTGCAGACTTCGCACCTCTGGCAACCGAGGTAGCCGGCCTCACACGACGGACACTCGTAGACCGTCTCCATTCGGGCCAGGCGGTGGAACCGCTGGCGCCGAGTGGCGCTCCATCCACGCTGCCTACTTGCAGGCATCAGAGCACCAGCGCCTACGCCCAGTCGCTTCCATCGGTGCCCCGCACCACGCGCACGTCACCGCAACGCCATCGTTACACACGGGGTTCAGCTCGCTCGGGAGAGCTCTGCCGTTCGCCGTTCGATCTGGGCCGTGATCGAAGCAGTGAGGTGGTCGAGTTGGCGGTAGCCCTTCACGCGCCGGTACTGGGCTTCGGCGCAGAGCATCGCCACTGCTGCCCACCGAAGCCTCATGTCGCCTGGCATCCAGCGCTTCACGTTCATCGCGTGCATCTTCACGATGTCGACGGTCGACTCCATGGTGTTGGTCGTGGCCAACGTTCTCGCGAGCGTGCCGGAGATGCCCAGGCGGTTGATGGTGACCGTGTCGCAGAGCCCCTCGCGAAATGAGGCGGGGGCATCGGGGTGGGTGCGCTCGATCTTGTCGGCGAGCGCGTGCAGTGAGCGCTCGGCCCCGCCTTCCTCGGCGATCGCCCAGGCACGATGGAGTTCTCTTATGACCCAGGCGTGGTGGGTATCTGGCAACAGGTCGATGATGTTCCTCTGCTTGTGGGCCCTACACCTCTGGACGAGCACCAGGTCGCTCCACTTGTCCATCAGTGCGTGGTAGATCGCCTTGCCTCCGTCGATCACGAAGAGCACACCGCTCGACGGATCGAAGCCCCGGTCTTCCAAGTCGTCCAACAGCCTCTTGCAGACGGTCTTGTTCTCCGTGGTGCCGTGGACGACCGAGAGCGGCACCTTGTTGCCCGTCTCGTCGACGCCCAGAGCCCCGACCAAGGTCTCACCAGCGAAGTTGAACCCGTCTATGTAGACGACGAGGAAGCGACGCTCCCCGAGGGGGCGGGAGCGGAACTCGCAGAGACGAGCCCGGGTTGCCTCGACGAAGCGTCGTGAGATCGCGGACTTCGAGGTGGAGGACGCTCCCTCGATCTTCGGACCGACGGGCTCGAGCACGCTGTGGTATCTCCTCGTCGACACTCCGGTGAGCATGGAGATGAGCGCGTGGCGATCGAGCAGCTCACGAGACGCCACAGCCTGCCACGACGGGAGAGAGATCTCGCCTCTCCCGTCGGTGGACCTCACCCGTGGCTTGTCGACTGCAACCATGCGTCCGCCGAGAGGCACCTTGGATCGCTCGCTGCCATGTCGGAGCGCGCGGCGGGTCGGATCATGACGGCCCTTCGCCCCTGCTACCTCGGTGACCTCGATGGCGAGCAGCTCGCAGAACACGTCGAGACCGACGTTGATGGCTGCAGCGAGCAGCCCGTGGCGCATGTGGGCGGCGAAGACCTCCAGTTCGCCTTCTACCTGCCGGGTGAGCGCCTCAGGCAGCCCTGCACCCAGCCCGAGACCGAGCACTGCTCGCAGATCCGCGGGCGCGGTTGGCTTCTTGTGTGATGCTGACATAGTTGGTGGGTCCTCCGTTTCGGCTCGGTGTATGAGCACCCCGAGCCTGCCTCACGGCAGCACCCGGAGCGGAGGACCACCTTCAAATTCCACGGAGGACGGGACAACCTCAACGGCGACTCGATGAGCTCTAAGGCCCGGACCGGGGAAGCCACGCCTGAACCGCCATCGGGGTCCCCACCGCTCCCCTCAACCTGCCCGTCGTCACCTCCGCCGAAGTCGAGACCACCGGGCCCAAACCCTGAATCACGTTGGTGAGGTAGGCCACTGGT
>JBOGFX010000152.1:0-9408 GCA_050743805.1 Acidimicrobiales bacterium | reverse complement strand
CCATGGTGACGTCCTTGGAGATGCACTCGTCGACGCTACGCAGCCCCGGAGCCTCGCCGGTTTCCCGCGTCGCCAGCGCAAGCTCGAGCATCTCATCTGCGAAACGCCCCGTTGTGCTCGCACGGGCGGCCAGGCTCTGGCTCCTCAGGGCGAAGCGGTCCAGCTCGTCGCGGCCGATTCCCCAGCGAGCCGCCACGTTCTCAGCTGCGACCGCCCTGGGGGCCAAGCCACCGGAGCGCTCGTAGCGGGCGTTCAGCCTTGGGCCGAAGGGGAGCCCGCTCTCTCGCATGAAGGACGAACCCAAAGGCACCCGGCTCATGGCCTCCACTCCGCCCGCGACGGCCACCTCGTAACCACCCGCCATCACCCCCTGGGCCGCGAAGTGGAGAGCCTGGAGACCAGATCCACCTTGCCGGTCGACGGTGGTGCCCGGTATCGACTCAGGCCAGCCGGCACCGAGCACCGCGCAGCGCGCGATGTTGAGGGACTGCTCGCCCACCTGGGTCGCGCAGCCCAGGACCACGTCGTCGACGAGGACCGGATCGACTCCGGTCCTGGCCACCAATGCGATCAGCGGCGCCAGCGCGAGGTCCACCGCGTGCAGCGTGGACAGGCATCCGTTGCGGGCGCCACACGGCGTTCTCACCGCGTCAACTACGACTGCTGCGCTCAAACCTGTCGGCACCATGACCAAGCATGCCGCGCGGGGGCGGATCTCGCAGCCTCGCGCAGCGGATCGGCCGGGCTCAGCGGATCAGATGGTCCGCCGGGATCGTTCCCAGCCGCCCTGCACGGAAGTCGTCGAAGGCCTGTGCGAGCTCGGCGCGGGTGTTCATGACGAAGGGGCCATACGCTGCCACCGGCTCGCCGATGGGCCTTCCGCCCAGGATCAGGACCTCCAGAGCGCTCTGGCCTTTGGGTTCGGGCCCCCAAAGTGCGATCGCCCCTCCCGGTCCCAGCACGGCGAGCTGGCTCTTGGAGATCTCGGTCCTGCCGTCTCCCAGGGCTCCGCTACCGTCCAAGGCATACACAAGGGCGTTGAAATCGGGGCGCCACGGGATGACCAGGTGAGAGCCCGGGGCCAAGGTGGCATGCACCAGGGTTATCGGCGTCCTGGTCATCCCCGGGCCGCGGTGCTCCCCGAGCTCCCCCGCGATCACCCTCACCAGGGCCCCGCCGTCTGTTGAGGAGAGCAGGGCGACCGCTCCGGGCTCTATGTCCTGGTAGCGGGGGTCGATCAGCTTCTGGGAGGCCGGCAGGTTCACCCAGAGCTGAACACCGTGGAACAACCCCCCGCTCACGACGAGGTGCTCGGGGGGCCGCTCGATGTGCAGGATGCCCGATCCGGCGGTCATCCACTGCGTCGCACCGTCGGCGATCACGCCGCCGCCGCCGATCGAGTCCTGGTGCTGCATGATCCCGTCGATCATGTAGGTGACGGTCTCGAAACCCCGGTGCGGATGCCACGGGGTCCCCTTCGGCTCCCCGGGGCCGTAGTCGACCTCTCCCATCTGGTCCATGTGCACGAAGGGATCGAGCTCGGAGATGGGCACGCCCGCGAACGCTCGCTTCACCGGAAACCCCTCTCCCTCAAGGGCGCTCGGCGCAGTGGTCAGCCGGCGCACCTCGCGCAACGCCGCGCCAGAGGGGGCTTGGGGGTGCGACAGCAGCTCGTAGTTCTCGACCGTCACTGCCGGCATTGCTCACCTCTTGGGCTAGGGAAGAGCCCTCGGTGTGTTCAACGCCTGTCGGGGCGCTGCGATTCCGGGACCGCGCCCGGGACCTTTAGGGGCCGATCGCTTTTAGCGTTGCACCTGGCAGAACGCGACGCAGTCGATCTCTACGGCGGCGCCGAGAGCGAGCGCCGAGATCCCGACCGTGATGCGCGCGGGAGGGTCGGAACCGAATAGGTCGAGGTAAGCCCTGTTCATCTCCTCGAAGCCGGACATGTCCGACATGTAGACGTTGACCTTGGCCACGTCTTTGAGCGTGCACCCGCATGCGGCCAGGATTCGTTCGATGTTGGAAAGGGCCTGGCTGGTCTCGGGCCCCACGCCACCCGCCACGAGCTCGACGCCGCCGTCCTTCACCCCCAGGGTCCCCGAGACGAACACCTGATCCCCACAGATCGTTGCATGACAGAACGCGCGAAGGCGTCCCATGCCCTCGACGTTCACCCTGCGCACCGCCACCGCGCCCTCCTTTGCACTGATTTGGTCGATCGAGACGTTAGGGGACCCCGGGCCCCGGCGCCGAGGTGTGCGGCCGGTCCCCCTATGATCGAAGGCGCCCTGTCCCAAGAGAGCGAACCCCTTGTCCTCGCCAGAATCCTCCGTCTCTGACCCCAACGTGGTGCTGCCCGAACAGGTCGGCCTGGGACGACGACGCATCCTCGTCATCTTCTCGGGCCTCATTCTGGCCATCTTGCTGTCGGCTCTCGACCAGACGGTCGTGGCCACCGCTCTGCCCACCATCGCGGGCGATCTCCACGGCTTGACCCAGCTCTCCTGGGTCATCACGGCCTACCTGCTGGCGTCGACGGTGACCATCCCCATATACGGGAAGATAGGCGACCTCTTCGGGCGCAAGAACGTCCTGATCTTCTCGATCCTGCTGTTCCTCTGCGGCTCGATCATCTCGGGTTTGTCTCAGACCATGCTTGAGCTGATCATCTTCAGGGCGATCCAGGGCCTTGGCGCCGGCGGGATCATGATCGGCGCCCAGGCCATCATCGGTGAGGTCGTGAGCGCCCGGGATCGGGGCCGCTACATGAGCATCATGATGCCCCTGCTCGGCATTGCCACCATCGTGGGTCCGCTGCTCGGGGGGTTTCTGACCCAGCATGCGAGCTGGCGCTGGATCTTCTATATAAACATGCCGCTCGGTGCCATAGCCCTGACTGTCATCGGGGTCGGCCTCAAGCTGCCACGAGTCCACCGCCAAACGATGATCGACTACTGGGGCGCCGCGCTCCTCGCGGCAGGGGTCTGCTGCCTGGTGCTGCTCACCAGTCTGGGAGGGACCACCTACGGCTGGGGGTCGGCCCCGATAGCGCTGCTGGGCGCCGGTGCCGTGGTGCTGCTCGCAGGCTTCATACACCAGGAGCGCCGCGTTCGAGAGCCGGTCATGCCCTTGCGCCTCTTCACCAATCCGATCTTCGTGGTCTGCACGGCCCTCGGCTTCGCAGTCGGCTTCGCGATGATCGGCGCGGTTAGCTATCTACCGACCTTCCTCCAGCTGGTGGACGGCGCTAGCGCCACCAACTCGGGAATCTTGTTGCTGCCGTTGGTCGGCGGGCTCATGGCTGCGTCCATCACCACTGGGCAGGTCATGAGCAAGACCGGGCGCTACAAGATCTTCCCGATCATGGGCACGGGCGTCGCATCATTGGGAATGTTCCTGCTTTCGACCATGGGTCCGTCGACGACCTCGTTCTCCTCGAGCGTCTTCATGGTGGTGCTTGGCCTCGGGCTCGGCATGATCCTGCCCGTAATCACCCTCGCGGTGCAGAACTCGGTGAAATTCGAGGATCTGGGCGTGGGGACCTCGGGGGTCAACTTCTTCCGTCAGATCGGAGGCTCGGTCGGAGTGGCCCTCGCAGGAACCTTGTTCAGCACGAGGCTGGCCTCGGAGCTCGCTAAGCACCTACCCCCCAGTCTCGCGTCCCGCGGGCTCAGCCACGCCAGCGGGCTCACGCCCGCCGCCCTGCACCATTTGCCACCGACGATCCGGCATGACTTCGTGGTCTCCTTCGCGAACGCGTTGCCGCCGGTGTTCTTGTACTTCACCCCGCTGCTCGTGGCCGCCTTCGCCGTGGCATGGCTGATGAAGGAAAAGCCCTTGTCGACGAGGGCTCACGCAGCCCGCCCAGCGTCCAGCTCGGCCCAAAACGGGACGAGCCCATCCCAGGTCCCCCTGAACGAGCCGGCAGAGCACCTCGTGGCCGAGGCGACCTGACACACCACGCGCCGCCCTACCTGGGCGTCCGACCCATCTCGCCGAGTGGGGCCGCCCTGACGCGCCTCTTCGGGGTGACCCTCCTTGGGCGTTGACCAGTGTGAGCCCGAGCTCTCGAGCGCGGACGACCGCGCCTTGGGCCTATTCTTTGCCGGCCACGGCGGACTTCTACCTGTTTGGAAGTCTTGGCGCGCAAGTGTGCTCGAGAAAGCGAGATGACCGAGATGGCAGACGAAAAGGCGCATGAACCCGAGGACCTCCCTCGTATGTGGACGGAGCGGGCAAACCAGGGAGATGCCGAGGGCCTTCTGGCTCTCTACGAGCCCGACGCCGTCATAGCCAGCCCCCCCGGAGAAGTCACGGCCGGCACCGATGCGCTCCGCAAGCTGTTCGAGGACCTGGTGGCGACCGGCAGGACCTTCGGCGGCGGCAAGGACAGGCCCGTACTGCGGTCAGGCGACATTGCCATCACGTCTGCCATCATGAACCGGGTGACCACCGATAGCGATGGCCACGAGACCTCGGTCCAAGGTGCAACCGTCGAGGTTGCCCGGCGTCAGCCCGACGGCACGTGGCTGTACGTGATCGATCGACCGAGCGTCTTTCCCCGCGGCCCGGAAATCTCGTAGCCAGACATTCGGCCCCGACCCGAGGTTGGGTGACGCCTCGTTAAGCCGAAGATCCTCCGTCGGTGGAGACGATGGCGCCTGTCATGTTCTTCGCCCGGTCGGAGGCGAGGAACAGCATCACGTCCACGACGTCGTTGGTGTCGGCGATGCGATGCAGTGGAATGCGTGCCTCCCAGGCAGCCCGTCCCTCGGGGTCGTCCATCACGGCGCGGCTCATCGGGGTGTAGACGGGACCTGGCGCGACGGCGTTGACCCGGATGCCGTAGGGCGCGAAGCCCTTCGCAGCAGCTCTGGTGAGCGCGTGCACCCCCATCTTTGAGATGCCGTAGGCAAAGCGGTCTGCGCCGACGTTGAGGCCGGCGTTGGACCCGACGTTTGTGATCACACCCTTGCGGCCCTCTGCGATCATCGACCTGGCCACCGCCTGGGTCGTCACGAGCATGCCGCGCATGTTCACGGAGAACACAAGGTCGAAGGTCTCCATTGGCATGTCTTGGAGCGGGAAGTGGCCCTCGATGATCCCAGCGACGTTGAACAGCATGTCGAGTGGCCCCAGTTCGCCGCAAACCCTGCTCACGACCTCTCTGACTGACCTCTCCTTGGCCACATCCATGACGGTGCCGAACGTCGAGAGCTCTGCTGCGATCTTGGCGATGCCGGCCTCGTCGGTGTCGGTGACGGCGACCTTTGCGCCGCGCCCGGCTAGCGCGCGAGACAGGTCTCCACCGATGCCTCCGGCGGCACCGGTCACGAGCGCCACCTTGCCCTCGAAGCCGGTCAGGAAGTCTGGGTCGTCGTTGATGCGACCAATCTAGTCAAGTTTTGGTTCCCCCGGACTCGCAGAGTCGTTCCTTGAGCGGACAAGCGACATCGTTGCCACGTGCCGTCGAAGTGCAATCGTGGGGGTAGCGTCCGGTTATGCCGGAAACCGACGGTGGCGCGCCCGATGAGCCGCAACAGCTCGTGCTGATGCGCCAGGTGGTCGAACTCTCGGCGGAGCAGACCCGGTTGTCGGCAGTGCGATCCGAGATGTCGGCCGAACGCACCTACATGAACGCCGAGCGCACCTTGTCAGTTTGGATCCGTACGGCTCTCGCAGCGATGGTCGTAGGGATAGCGGTCGATCGCTTCGGGCTGGCGACGACTAGCCAGCGTCAACCTCCAGGCCTCGGTCCCGACTCGGTTTCGACTGGAGTTGGCGCAGCCCTGGTCGCATTTGGTGTGTTGATCGCCGTGGTCATGGGCATTCGCTTTCGGCGCTACGCCACCGCGTACCTAAGGAGCCACCGTGTTCCCGAGCACCACGGCCCGTTCACGGCGCCTGCCTTCGCCCTACTCGCCGCCCTGTTCGGCGTGGTGCTCTTCGTCCTGCTGCTGGTCACACCCTGACGGGGGAGCGCTGCCCACGAGACCCGGCGCCTTCGATCGGCGACGGGGTTCACGGCGCCCGTCTTGGCAACGGTGCCAAGACCCACCCTAGGGCGCTCGAGGCAAGCAACGCGAGCAACCTGCACAGCCGGTGCTAGCCACCGATCCGGGAAAGCCCGGTGTCACGGTTCGCTCGTCGCAGGGTCGAGGGCGTTGGGGTGCGACGCACGAAGCCCCTTCTCCGATCTCTGGCAGGCTGAGTTGTGCCTGAACCCCAACCTCAGAAGGCATGGCGGCTTTGGGCCTCCGAGTTCATCTGGACCGCCTTGTTGGTTGGCGTCGGCCTGTCTGCGGTGATTGTTGACATGTCTCCGGCTGGTCCCGTCGCGCCCCTGTTCGGTACCGGGGGGCGTCTGGCGCTCACCGGCTTCCTCTTTGGCACCGTGGGAGCGCTCATCGCCGTCTCACCGGTGGGCAAGGTGAGTGGGGCGCACATCAACCCGATCGTTACCATGTCGTTTGCCCTCCGGCGACGGATGCGACCGTGGCTAGCAACCGGTTATGTCGTCGCCCAGCTGGCCGGGGCCGTCGCCGGCGCGGCAACCCTGCTCGTCTGGGGCCACACGGGCGCAGACATCGACTTCGGCGCGACCGTACCCAATCATGCATACGGACCGATCGTCGCTCTGGTGGGGGAGGCGGCCACCACGGCTGCTCTCATAGTGCTGCTATTCACCTTCATCGGTTGCGAACGTCTGAAGGCCTTCACCCCGCTGGTCTTCCCGCCTCTGTACGCGCTGATGGTGTATCTCGAGGCGTCGTTGTCGGGTACCAGCACCAATCCGGCCCGCAGCCTCGGCCCGGCCGTGTCCGCCGACGTGTGGCTGGGCTGGTGGATCTATTGGGCCGGACCGGTCGCCGGAGCCCTCATTGGAGTCGCGCTGACGAGGGCTACGCCACTTCGGCAGTTCGAGATCAAGATCGCAAAGGTGTACCACTTCGAAGAAGACCGTCACGGGTTGCTCAGATGGTTTGGCGAGGGTGAGCACTGGCACGGATGGCCGGAGACGGCCGTGGGGCCCGTCGAGAGGTTCTGTGGATGGATCGAAAGGCTTGGAGTCTCGCCCCGAAGGTTCCAGCGAGGGCGTGAGCGACGCCAGCGAGTGGAGGGCTGAGCGCGCTCCAACCGGAGGCCGAAGGTGCCGCATCAGGGCGCTTGTCCTGCGTGCTCGACGATCTGGCAAGCGGGCGGGGAGCGAAGAGGGACGGGCCGGAACCCAAATGTTGGGACAGACCGGGAGGTCGGAGTGGTCACATTTAGCTTTAGCCGCTCTACTCACCCGAGAACCCGGACGACTAGCCCCATCAACTCAGGGCTCGGGTTGCCGCTGGATGAACTCGGCCATCCCGGGGACCGTGAACGCGACGACGCCGCGCTCGGGTGCGTAGATCAGGCCTTTGGCAATCAGACGGGCTCGAGCAGGCCCCAAGCTGGTGGGGCGTCGCCCCAAGCGACGGGCAACGTCGCCAGAGCTGTCACCGTCGTCACCGACGACTGCCAAGGTCCGCAAGTACTGCTGTTCGGATCGCGCGACACGATCCCATCGGGTGCGAAAGAACCCGCTGTCTAGTGCGGCCCGGCCGTTTGCCGCTCCGACGCGAGCATCGGCGACAGATATCGGCGAGGCGTCGGCCGCGTCCCAGGTCTCTTGACCGTATTGCTGGAGGAAGTACGGGTAACCGGAGGCAACGTCAAGGATGATCTCAAGAGCTTCTTGGTCCCAGTAGACCCCTTCATCGGCGGCTGGCCGAAGTAGAGCATCGTGGGCGAGCTGATAAGAGAGCTTCTCGACACAGGCGTACGAAAACAAGCGCTCGGCATAGGGCCTCGCCTCTGCCAGTTCGCGGGGGAGGCCGGGCAGGCCGGCGAGGGCGAAGAGGCAATGCCAACCGTTCTGCCCGGCACTGTGCACTGTGGCCGAGACCGCAGTCAGCTCGTCATGGGTCAGGTCCTGAGCTTCATCGATCAAGATCGCCAGTCCGACTCCTTCCTCCTCGGCAGCGCTTGAAAGGTCGCGGACTAGCTTCGTCAAATCGGTTTCAAGGGTCCCCGTATCAGCCCCGCCGGCGCCGATCTCGGACAGGTCGAGGCCAAACGTCCAGGATCCCAAGGTGTCGACGGTGGCACGAAAACTGACTGCCGTCTTGAGGCCACGCAGTAGTCGTCGTCCGGCACTCGGGCGCGCTAGGTCCGAGAGTGGTCCGTGCAGAGCATCCGCGAGTCCTTCGCGAAGCGATTTGCTCGCTCCCGCCTCGAACTGAGCGACGCAGCTACTCGAGTTCCCGCACGGCGGCGCGTTTCGTGCCGCGGAAAAGCGGGCTCCGGTGGTGGACGCGTCCTGAGCGTCACGGCCCAACAAGATGCGGGACTCAAGGGCGTTCGGCCCTCGATGCCCAAGCTTTCGGATGCTGCCGGCCACGCGCGATGTCCCAACAATTGCTTTGACAAGAGTATCCAGGGCTGGCTCCCAACAGCTAATACCTTCGGGGAGCTCGCAGCCCGTGACGACCGACGGCTGGTCTCGTCGTGGCTGCTCCACACCGAGATGCACTGAGCAGGACGCCACCCAAAAGACGTCGACCTCGACGCAGTCCGGGCGGTGCTCGACACGGTGAACCTGATCGATCTCATCCGCAGGGACATGCTGGCAGCTGGGACCCATGCTCCGCTCCGACCCAACGACGCCATCCACCTGGCTGTCGCCCTCAGGGTCGGTGCCGACGAGGTCGTCACCTACGATACCGAGCTCTCCCAAAGGGCACGATCGACGGGGCTGTCGGTGGTCGCGCCAGGAGCTGGCACCAGCTGACCGGGTCACTGCCCAATCCCCGCCTCTGGTTAGTCGGGCAAGGCAGCCGTCAAATCGACCTCGACCAGTTGGCCGCGGTACCCGAGGGCGGCAACTCCGAGCAGCGTGCTCGCCGTGGTGAGCGCAGCGCCAAGGCTCGAAGCGGTAAGACGATCCCAAACGCTCGAGAGGACACTCTGATCGTCGCTCACGACGTAGATCACCGACCTGATGCAGTCTTCGGGGCGAGCTCCAGCCGCCGCAAGTGCTTCCTGGGCGTTGGCTACAACCTGATCGACTTGGGCAATGACGTCGCCGCGCCTGACGATGTGCCCGCCGCGGTCGAGTGGACACTGTCCTGCGAGCACGGCGAGCCGACCGCAGTCGACAATCGTGACATGGGCATACCCCGAAGTCCGGTGCAGGCCTGTGGGGTTCACACGACGTACGGCCACCGGGTCGATTCTCTCACCCAGGCGTCCAACGCGAACCCTCGGCCTACCAGGGCGACGGTTCTACCAAGCGGGTCATGGTGGGGCTAGCTGGAATCGAACCAGCGACCTCAGCATTATCAGTGCTGCGCTCTAACCGACTGAGCTATAGCC
>JBOGFX010000151.1:0-7810 GCA_050743805.1 Acidimicrobiales bacterium | reverse complement strand
AGATAACACCCGGCGAGGGGGTGCGTGATCGCCTCGATCAGGCCATTGGCGTCTGCCGCAGAGATCCTCCCTGCTTCGCGGGCCACAACCACGCGTCGGTCCGCGAGGAAGGGTGGCGTTAGGCAGGCATCGACCACCCGAGCCGCATCCAGGTCTTCAGCCGCCCCACCGTGCTCCTCGACGATCAGGGATGGGTCACGTCCCTCGGCCAGCTGGCTGATCAGAGCCCTGGCTCTCTGGGCGACAAGCGACGGATCATCGCCGCGGACCAGATAGCTCTGGGTCATGAGTGCCTCCGGCGCCTAGGTGCGCGGACCACCACCTCAGCGAGCCTGGCCGGCGATCGCAGCTAATGCGTTTCGCACACGCACCGTCCCGGCGACGTCATGAACTCGAACCAGTCGACAACCCCTCGCGATGCCCAAGGCCGCCGCAGCCAAGGACGCATCTCTGCGGTCGCCGATGTCGAGCCCCAGGATCGTGCCAAGGAAGGTCTTGTTAGACGCCGAGAGAAGGAGCGGAAAGCCCAAAGCGGTGAGCGAGTCAGATCGACGCAACAAAACGAGGGACTGTTCAGCTGTCTTGCCAAGGTCAAGACCGACGTCGATCACGATGCGATCGTCAGCGACGCCAAACTCAAGCGCCCTCTCCGTTCTTTGCCGGAGAAAGCTGGTCACCTCGCCCAGCAGGTCTTCGTAATGAGGCTCGGGGTCGGCCACCCTCGGGGCAAGGCGAATGTGGGTGGCCACCACGCTCGCCGACGCGGATGCGACGACCTTCAGGTAGTCCGGGTCGGCAAAGCCGCTGATGTCGTTGCCCATCACGGCCCCCACCCTGAAGCATTCCTTTGCCACCGAGGCTCTCCAGGTGTCCACAGAGACCGGCACGTCGAATCGTTCGCACACCTCGGCGACGGCCCCTACCACCCGGTCGAGCTCTTCTGCTGCGGAGACGAACGGTCCGGGCCCTGCCTTCACTCCTCCGATGTCCAAGATGTCGGCACCGTCGTGCACCAGCTGCTCTGAGCGCTTCAACAAAGCGTCGAGCTCGAAGGTCAGGCCCTTGTCGAAGAAAGAGTCCGGTGTGCGGTTCAAGATGCCCATCACGAGAGCTCGATCGGTCAGGTCATAGTGACGGCCCCCAAGTCGGAGCTTGCACATCAGAACAGCTTCGCCGCGAGAGCCCTGCGGTACTTGTCGGTGCGAGGATCTTGGGGCCCGAGGACCTCCAAAAGATCCAGATACTCCTGTCTGACCCCGTCGTCGTCCTTAACCCGAGCGAGAAGTGCTTCGAGACGGGCGGCTGGGTCATCCTGCGTGGGGGTCACTTTTCCCAAACGAGCCCTTGCGGCGACAGCGCGGCTGTCGGACGTTTCGGGGATCCGTCCAAGCAGGGCGAGCGCCTCATCGGGTTCGTTCCGTCCCAGAAGGAGCTCGGCCAAGCCCAGGACGGCCCCGGTGTGATCGGCCTGCAGCTCAAGCGCGCGCCTTAGAGAGGCTTCGTCTCCGCGAGCCGCCAACAGGTCTGCCTCGCTTGGCGGTGGTGACAGGTTGGTCACAAACGCGACTACTTGTGCCTCTGGAAGCGCCCCGATGAAGCCGTCCACCACCTTGGAGTCCTTGAACGCGTAGACCGCGGGGATCGACTGGACCTGGAAGCTCGTCGAGACTTGCGGGTTCTCATCGACGTTCATCTTCGCGAGCTCGACGGCCCCCCTTGTGTCGGCAATGACTCGCTCGAGGATCGGGCCAAGCGTGCGGCACGGACCACACCACGGGGCCCAGAGATCGACCACGACCGGAACCACCCTGGATCGCTCCAGGACAGAGGCCTGGAACGTCGCGTCTGTCACATCGAGCACCTCGGCCACGAGCTGGACCCTACCGCCCGAAAGGCCCGCCACCGAACCCGCGACGCCTTGGCGACCGCGGCCTCACCCCGATCCACGGAGCGCGCCCGTGGCGTCCCGGCCTGCAGCTATCGTCCTCCCCCATGAGCGGCACGATGGGCGTAGCGTCCCGAAACCCAAACAGGGGCTAGAGCCATCAGCGCGAACGACCCCACCGTGTACCGCCTCGAGGCAGACGTGGCGCTACAGACGCCGGTCCTCGTGGTGGCACTGGAGGGTTGGGTTGACGCCGGGTTCGGATCTGCAGGCTCGCTGGCCTGCCTTCTCAGGTCCGAGACGGTCAAGGTCGCCACCTTCGACGGCGACCACTTCTTGGACCAACGAGCCCGTCGCCCGATGGTGCATCTGCACAACGGCGTGAACACGGATATCACCTGGCCCGAGACGAGCCTGCGGGCGACACGCGACGCCGACGGCAGCGATGTCTTGGTGCTGCTGGGACCCGAGCCGGATTTCCACTGGGCCAGCTTTGTCGAGGGCACGCTCGAGTTGGCCAAGCGCTTTGGAGTGCGGCTGGCTGTCGGGTTGGGTTGCTTCCCCGCTCCGGCGCCCCATACACGAGCCGTGCGCCTGGTCGCCACCGGAGCCCCCAGATGCGCCGGTCTGATAGAGGCCGTCGGACGCAACCAGGGCGATCTCGAGGTCCCAGCCGGAATCGGCTCCGTCATGGAGCTCGCCTTCGCCGAGGCCGGCATCGACATGGTGACGCTGTGGGCGCGTGTCCCCCACTATCTGGCCGCTACGAGCTTTCCGGACGCGAGCGTCGCTCTGGTCGAAGGGTTGGCATCTCTCACCGGGTTGAGGTTCGACACGACCGAGTTGGTGATCGCGGCTGGCGAGGCGCGCCTTGAGCTCGACCAGGCGATCGCCTCCAACGACGACCATGTCACCATGTTGGCGCACCTAGAGGCGGTGGTCGACGCCGAGCAGGACAGCCCTCTGGACGCCGCCGAACTACCGACTGCCGATGAGCTCGCGGCCGAGCTCGAGCGGTTCCTGGAGGGACACGACAGGGGGCATCCCTAGGATCAGACCGATCCGGCGGGTCCGTCCCCAGCCACCTCGAGGCCCAAGGCATAGCCCTCCAGGAACTTCGACGCGTCTGTCTGGCGCGAGAAGCTCGAGGACAGACGGTGGAAGTCCTCCGAATGGTTGGGGTGAACGAGGTGCGCCAGCTCGTGGATCAGGACCGCATCGAGCACCCAGCCCGGCACCGACCGAAGTCGGTGGGACACCCGTATCTCACGGCTGGAGCTGTTGCACGAGCCCCAACGGCTGTTTTGGTTCGTCACCCAACGCACGGACGACGGTTTGGCCCCAGGGACGTAGCGAGCCGCGAGGAACGACGCCCGATCGAAGAGGTCCGCATCTGACGCGCGGACGCCCGGACGGTGCGCCATGACCTGGGCAACCAGCCAGTCCACCGTCTGGTCTCGAGCGGCTCCCCGGAGGTGCTCAGGCAGAACGACAACTATCCGGGAACGATGCCAAAAGGCGGTGCTGGTTCTGCGACGTCGCGTGGAAGTCCGGATCTCGATCTCGGGGCCGCTCCCACCCTTCGAGATAGCGTGCCGAGCAGGTCCACTGCGATGCGCGGTCGGGCCCTCGGGGGGCTCGAACAGGCGCTGTGGTTGGGGCACCTCCACCGAGCTATTTATGGCACCACGTTGACCAGTTTTGGTGGACGCACCACCACCCGACTTGGAGGCACTTTCCCAAGCAGGCTGGCCACCTTGGGTGATGCGAGGGCCAGTGCCTCCGCCTGCGCCGCGGTGGTCGTCGGGTCGACCTCCAGACGATCACGAACCTTTCCGTTGACCTGGACCACCATGGTGACGGTGCGCTCGACCAGCAGCGCGGCGTCGAATGCCGGCCAGCGCTGGCCGTGGACGCTAGTGGCTGCGCCATGGCGTTTCTCCCACAGCTCGGCCGCGATATGGGGCACCATCGGAGCAAGCAGGAGAAGCAAGCTGTCTGCGGCCTCGGAGAAGACCTCCTCGTGCGGGCGAGATTGAAGCTGCCCGTACCGGTGAAGGGCGTTGTACAGCTCCTGACAATGCGCGACGGCTGTGTTGAACGACCACCTTTCCATGTCTTCGGACACATTTTTGATGCAGCCGTGCACCATCCGCCGCATCTTCTCGTCGGCCGGCTCCAGTGATCCGGAGCGAGTCGAAATCTCATCGTTTGACAAGGTTCGCCAGAGACGGTCCAAGAATCGGCTGCAGCCGTCGATTATCTGGTCGGTCTGGTCAGTCCAGTCAAAGTCGTCCGCTGGAGGACCGACGAAGAGATGGAACATCCGCAGTGCGTCCGCGCCGACGCGCTCGTAATAGGAGGATGGCGCGATGAGATTGCCCTTGGACTTGGACATCTTGACCCCGTCCATTCGGATCATCCCTTGGGCGAAATAGCGGCGGAACGGCTCTCGCTCAACTCCTTCTAGAAGACCGACATCGATCAGCGCACGCTGGAAAAACCGCGCGTAAAGAAGATGCAAGATGGCATGCTCGATCCCACCGATGTACTCGTCGACGGGCATCCACCGGTGGGCCGCCCCGGTGTTGATAGGCGCCTCTAGGTACCAGGGGTCACAAAAGCGCAGGAAGTACCAGCTTGAGTCCACGAACGTGTCCATGGTGTCGGTTTCTCGGCGGGCCTCGCCCCCACAAAGGGGGCAGGTTGTCCGGATGAAGGCCTCGTTGGCGGCGAGAGGCGACTGGCCGGTCGGCAAAAACTCGACCTCGTCGGGCGCCAAGACGGGTAGTTGGTCCTCCGGCACGCCGACGATGCCGTCGGTGTCGCAGTAGATGACGGGGATCGGACAGCCCCAAAATCGCTGCCTTGAGATCAGCCAGTCACGAAGCCTGTAGTTGACCTTGCGGGCTCCGATGCCCCGTGCCTCCAGCCACTCGATGGCACGCTCTTTCGCGGTCGGCACATCCAAGCCGTCCATAAAACCGCTATTGATCTTGCGGCCGTTGCCGCTATAAGCCCCTCCGGCAAAACCTTCGGGCGGCTCGACGGTACGCACAACCTCCAGCCCGTGAGCCCGAGCGAACTCGAAGTCGCGGGCGTCTTCGGCGGGAACAGCCATGATGGCCCCGGTTCCGTATCCCATGAGGACGTAATCAGCCGCGTAGAGAGGAACGGCCTTGTCGTTGAACGGGTTCTTCACGTAACTGCCAGTGAACGCTCCGCGCGGATTCGGCTCACCCTCGTGCTCCCAGGCTCGCGTCCGCTCGAGCTCGGTGGAGGACTTCGCGCGTCGTCTCAGATCCTCGACCGCGGTGCGACTGTCCTGCGTCGTCACCTGATCCACAAGAGGGTGCTCCGGTGCGATGACCGCATACGTCACCCCAAAAACGGTGTCAGGACGCGTCGTAAAGACGCGTAGGGCAAGATCGCGTGGTTGACCATCGGAGGTTTCGACCTCCATCTCGAGTTCGGCCCCCTCCGAGCGGCCGATCCAATTGCGCTGCATCACCTTGACCTTCTCGGGCCAGTCGAGCTCGTCGATGCCGTCCAAGAGGTCATCGGCATAGCGCGTGATCCGCAGGAACCACTGCTCGAGATCCCTCTTTGTGACAAGGTCACCGGAACGCTCGCAACGGCCTTCGGCCGTCACTTGCTCGTTCGCGAGAACCGTCTGGCATCCCGGACACCAGTTGACCGGCGCCTCGGCGCGATAGGCGAGCCCAGATTCGAGAAGGCGTAGGAAAATGAGTTGTGTCCAACGCATGTACCCGGGATCGTGACTTCGCACCACGCGGCGCCAGTCGTACACAGCTCCAAGACGCCTGACCGACTCTTCAAGCTCGGAGATTCTCTCCTCGGTGAAGACCCGCGGATGCCTTCCCGTGGCGATGGCGGCGTTCTCCGCGGGGAGCCCGAAGGAGTCGAATCCGAACGGGGAGAGAACACCCCATCCGTTCATCGTCCGATAACGGACCATCAGGTCCCCGAAGGTGTAGTTCCTTACGTGGCCCTGGTGGGCGGGTCCCGATGGGTAGGGGTACATGCAAAGGCAGTAGAAGGCTGGACGATCGTCGTCGTTGCCGATCTCGTAGAAACCCTGCTTGCTCCAGCGTTCCTGCCACTTTTGCTCGACGACATTCGCGTCGTAAGCTCGGACCATCAAGAGATCGTAAGCCACCGCCAGGCGCGCAATCGACGTTCTGCGGGCCGTGCCGACACGGTCCCCGGGAGCCAACCAATTTCAGAAGGGGTAGCCTGGCGTCACGCGGGGGCGTAGCTCAGTTGGTAGAGCGCTTGACTGGCAGTCAAGAGGTTCGAGGGTTCGAGTCCCTTCGCCTCCACAAAATCCAGATCACAGCGCTATTAGAACTGTGACCTCGTGTCACATCATGCGCTCGAACGCCGACGTGCTAGATCGGCAAGGAGCTGCGGCGCAGCCTCCTCGTACGTACGACCTGACTTGATCGAGTTGCATGCTAGGCAGGCAGCCACAAGATTCTCCACTGTATTCGGCCCATCCAGCGAACGGGGGATGACGTGGTCCAGGGTCGCATTTGACGTAGTGAGCACCTCGCCGCAGTAGCGGCAACGCCAACCATCTCGTTCTAGCAGCGTGGCCCGTAGTTGGGGGTCCTCGCAATAGTCGGGCTCCTCCTCTGGAGTAACCGCGGACGCTTTCCTTTCCGCAACGGCCGGGACGTCATCCGGCATCCGGCATCCGGCATCCGGCATCCGGCATCCGCACTTCGTAACGCGTTCCCTCGCGCATCGTGTCACCGATTGTGATGAAACCGGAAATGACGAGGCTATGAAGCTTTTCGCCGACGTGCTCGTAGTTGCCTTGGCTCGAACGGGTGCCTTTGCCAAGCCGAGCGCCGATCGTTCTCTTGCCGATCCTGACCTCGCCGCCGCGGAAGTCGGTCATCCGTAACAGGAGCATGTACAACGCGAACTCGTAAGGAGGCACAGTTGGGAGTACGTGGTCGATCAGATCATCGACCAGCACATCCAGCGCGGCCTCGTCGTTCATAGTGGACGTCAGGTCAGCTGAGGCGGAACTTAGGTGGAGAACATTTCGATGAAGGCGCTTGCCCGACGACATCATCTTGTCCACTTCGCTGTGGAGCTCACGCCGCTTATCCGGACTCTGCCCCAGCTCAGGGGCGGTAGAGTTACCCTCGTGAGTTCGCTGCCGGTGCGATCTGAACACGACCTGTCCCCAGAGGAGCGGAGGACACTTGAGGCCGCGCATATCGAGCTTCGGGCCGCGGTCGAGGCTTACGAGGCCTTCCTAGGCAAAGAGCTCCAGCCTGGCGTGGATGTCTCGATCGTGGGCGCGGACGAGATGCGGGCCGCACAGGAACGCGTCGAGGCCGCCGAGCGAAGGCTTTGGGAGCTGCGTGAGCAGCTCCTTGGGTGGTCGCGACCGTCTTGGGCGCCATCGGCGACGCTCGTGAGCGATTGGATCCTTGAGGAGGATCCCGGCTACGACGACGAGCCGGGCCGCGCCCGGCGATAGCCGGTGGATCGCGGCGAGATCTATCTGGGCCCCTTCCTGTACTCGGACCTGGCAGGTTCGAAGCGCAGACCGATGTGCATCGTCTCTGCGCCGGACTACAACGCCGGGCCCGACGTCATGGTCGCCATGGTAAGCAGCGGTGCCCGCGTATCGTTCCCTCGCTTAGGTGACGTGGTGTTGAAAGAGTGGCAGCAGTCCGGACTGCTGCGCCCGTCCGTTGTCCGGGCCGGCCGACTGCAGGTGATCGAACGTCGCCTGCTGTCCACCCAGCGCGGAGTCCTCAGCGCCATCGACCTTGATGCTGTAGACGAAGCCCTGAGGGACGTTCTCGGGTTGCAGTAACCAGAGTGGTAGGTAGAAGCCCCGCGAGACGCTTTCGCAGCTCAGACGGGTTTGAATAAGAC
>JBOGFX010000150.1:0-2053 GCA_050743805.1 Acidimicrobiales bacterium | reverse complement strand
CTCACGGACACGTCGGACCCCGGGACGCGGCCGGCCCCGATCATCTCACCGCATGCGTCGGCAGGCGCCTTGGATTTTTATCGCGCATCCGTCTAATCCTGAACCAAGCGTAAAGCCGGCAGATGAGCGACCCGATGCCGGAATTGCCTTGTGTTTGGGGGGTTCCAGTACGACACCCTGGCGAGTTGGCAAGGTTTTCAGATGAAGAGGGGCCGTCGCTCCTTGGCCTGCTCCAGCGGGGT
Organism: Acidimicrobiales bacterium; assembly: GCA_050743805.1. GTDB lineage: Bacteria > Actinomycetota > Acidimicrobiia > Acidimicrobiales > RAAP-2 > Palsa-461. The sequence goes on along the minus strand of JBOGFX010000150.1, from coordinate 1,811 downwards.
CTAGTCAGCCTCGTCGGCGGCGATGAGTGCGGTGGCCTTCAGCGCGACAGCCCGCATCTGTTGCAGCAGCGACCGCGCTTTGCGGTCGTTGGCGATCCACTGGGCATGGAGGCGGGCTTCACGTTCGGTCAGTCGCTTGTTGACGGTCTTGCCGTTGACCTTGGCGGTCCAGAGCCAATAGGGGCCGTGCAGGCGCGGCGGGTCGGCGCGGCAGGCGCAGTTGGCCTTGCCGCAGCGGGTGTAGCGCTGGGCGAGGCTTCCCGAGGTGATGTAGCCGATGTCGGACAGCTGGTGAGCGAGCTCGCGGTATTTGCGTTCGTAGGACGCCAGCTTCGCTGCCTCTGACTTGTTCACCGTTGTTCCCTTCGCCGAGTATGCCACACTCTCCCATCTGATAGTAGTATGACTACAGGTCATGAGCAAAGCGAAGCGGGAACTCAGACGCAAGCTCGCCCGTGAGCAACGAGCGATCGAGCGGCGGCTGGCACAGGCGGTGGCCCACAATCCGGACGGGCCGATCCTCGGGCGGGCGAACATCGCCTACGAGTACTCGGATCGCACCAAGGGCACGGCGCACGGCGGCATGGGGATGATCGCCCGGTTGGTGGCAGCCGTCGGTCTCGCAGAAGAGATCGACTCATCGGTCGAGCTCTTGAAGATCCACCACCCCTACCACGAGTCCGACCACGTTCTGAACATCGCCTACAACGCGCTTTGCGGCGGGACCCGGCTCACAGACATCGAACTGCGTCGCAACGACGCGGTGTTCTTGGACGGCCTCGGGGTGAAGAGCCTGCCCGATCCGACGACTGCGGGGGACTTCTGTCGCCGTTTCGACGAGGAGCAGATCATGGAGCTGCAGGAGGCGATCAACCGGGCCCGGCTGCGGGTCTGGGCCACCCAGTCCCAGTCGTTCTTCCAAGAGACGGCCCGCATCGACGCCGACGCCTCCATCGTTCCGACCGACGGCGAGTGCAAAGAGGGAATGGGCATCTCCTACAAGGGCATCTGGGGCTACTCGGCGCTCCTGGTGTCCTTGGCCAACACCGCTGAGCCCATGTACCTGTCCAATCACGGCGCCAACCGACCCTCCCACGAAGGCGTCGTCCCCCTCTTCGACCGGTCGATCGCCCTGTGCAGGAAAGCCGGGTTCACCGACATCTTGCTGCGCGGCGACACCGACTACTCGCTCACCTCTGAGTTCGACCGATGGGATGCAGACAGCGTGCGCTTCGTCTTCGGCTACGACGCGACGGAGAACCTCGTCAGCCAAGCCGAAGGGACGGACGACGGTCTCTACCACGAGCTGGTGAGAAGGGCCGAGCGCGAGATCAAGACGAGGCCTCGGAACCGGCCGACCAACGTGAAAGACGCAATCGTTCGGGTGCGGGGCTACAAGGTGCTGCGCACGAAGGCTGAAGACGTCGTCGAGTTCAACTACCGGCCGGGCAAGTGCAAGAAGGACTACCGGGTGGTCGCCCTGCGAAAGAACCTCTCGGTCGAGCGGGGTGAGAACGTCTTGTTCGACGAGTACAGATTCTTCTTCTACATCACCAACGACTGGGCACTCAGCGCGGACGAGGTAATCGGCGAGGCCCGGAAGCGTTGCAACCAGGAGAACCTTCACGCTCAACTCAAAGACATCCGGGCCATGCACGCCCCGGTCAACACCTTGAACGCGAACTGGGCGTACATGGTGATGGCGTCGATCGCCTGGAGCCTCAAGGCTTGGTGCGCGCTGTTGGTGCCGGTCTCTCCCCGCTGGGCGGACCGCCACGAAGAACAGCGCCGCAGACTGCTCACCATGGAGT
>JBOGFX010000149.1:0-9380 GCA_050743805.1 Acidimicrobiales bacterium | reverse complement strand
CCTGAGTATCTACCGGTGATCTTGGCTTTGCTATCGACCGGCGAAAGTGCCCGGATGTCGAGTCTGACGTCGATGGCGACGATCGGGATCGTGAGCGGTCCAGTTCGAACCGAAATAGGGATGAACGCCGGTATTGGTGCCTTGGGCCCCTTCAATCACGCGAATGCCACGATTGGACGGGCTTTCGCGATGGGATCGGCAAACCTGCAGGGAGGGGCGGATCCGGGGGACACCTACATGGGCACGCTCGGCAACTCGTATAACTATTCGGCTGTGTACCCCGAGAATGAAGAGGCTTCGCCGTGGGAACCTCTCCACGTTCCGCTTGGATACAGCCCAGACCAAAGTGTCGTGAGCGCTTTCATAGGGGGGTGGAACACGATCCAGTTCGTCGGTCCGCGCACTTCTCGCTGGGAGCAAATTGACACGACTGCGCTGGAGGCGTTGGGGGGATGGATGCCCCCATTGGCAATCATGGATCCGCGGGTTGCCACCGACTTCTCCGAGGCTGGTTATGACAAGATGAAGCTTGCCGAGTGGATGGCTGATCACTCCACGTATGCCGCCGATCAAATCGAGGTCGTGGTCATTGGCGGTAACACCAGCGCCTACGCGAAGCTCATCAGCGCGCGGCGAATCGCAACCGCTTCCGTGGACGCGTGGCGCTGATTCGATCCTAGGGGCAGCTCGTATAACGAGCACTTGATGGATAGGGCCTGACCTTCAGGCCGAGGGTCCGCACCCTCCGCGGCTGTTCTTGTCCGCGTGCTCAATGGGACCGGGCCCACCGGCGGCAACCGTGAGTCCTGCGCTCCGGGCGGCCTCAGGCGGGGGCGGCTACGTCTTGGCACACGTGCTCGGCCAGAAGGTGCATCTGCTCGTCCTCGTCGGATACGGGACTGAGTACCAACGTCCCTACTCCCTGGGTGCGCAGGCGTGAGAGTTCAGTCACGACCTGATCGGCCGAGCCCCAGACCATGATGCGATCACCGGCGGACGGATCGCCGTGATACATACCGAACCAGTGTCCGATGGCCTCCACCGTACGAGTGTCACGTGGGCCGACGTGTACCAGCACCCGCTTGGCGATTTCGAACGTGGCTGGTTCGCGCTGATGGGCGCTCAGGTAGGTGTGGATCTTGTCCAGGGCCGTGCGGAAGTCCGAAAGCGGCATGGATCCCGCGCCGATCCAACCGTCCCCAAGCCTCGCTGCTCGCTCAAGGGCTGAGTCGCTGCGAGCGCCGAACCAGATGGGGGGGGTGGGCTCCTGTCGTGGCTCGAGCGGGCGGGGTTCGTTCGATAGCCCGAAATCGGGCGCCGTGGTGATCTCCTCGGCCAGCAGGCTTCGCAAGGCGATTACGTCCGCTTCGAAATGGCGACCACGGTGCGATGGCATAGGGACGCCGTGGGTCAGGTAGGTGTCCCCACCGCGCCCGAGCCCTACGCCAAGGGTCAAGCGACCCGCACTCAGCCGGTCGATGGTTGCCACACTTCGTGCAAGGTGCAATGGGGAGAACAGGGGACTGATGAGCACGGCGATCCCGAGATCGATGCGCTCCGTGACACCGGCCGCGAACGCCATGGTCTCCAACGGACTTGGCGATCCTGGTCGAACCCCACCGGTCAGCCAGATGCTTTGGTAGCCCAGTCGCTCAGCTTCTTGCATACGTGCGGATAGCCGTGTGGGTTCCAGCAAACTGTCTTGTTGCACATCGAGACCTATCCCGACAAACACGCCACAGTCTTACAGCGCTCATCCAAGCTCGGGCAAGCCGTTCTCCACAGAGATCGCCGACGGGTACACCGTGGCGATCAGTCCGACCGACTCAAAGCCGGGTGCCCACGAGCAGCTGCAGTGGGTTCACACTCGTAATCTTGTCGAAGATCTCTTCGCTAACGCCAGCTCGCAATAGGTCATCATGCATCTGGGTGAAGACGTATGAATACCCAGGTCCTCCTCGGCGCATTCGGTCTGCGATGACACATACGTCATGTGAGAGCAGCAGGTGGTCCGACCAGCCCCTCCGGATTAGCTCAGCCGCGTTCGCCACCCTGGCTTCTTGCATCGGCAAGTCGAGGGGACTGTTTCGGTCGTACATGATTAGTGTGCCGCGCCGACAGAGTGATTCGTGGTAGTCGACGAATGGGTAGCCATCACAGTGACTGACGGCTACACGTCGTAAGTCACAGCCCTCCTCTTCCAGAACGTCGAGTTGCCAGGCACCTACATCGCTTCGCGATGCGTGAAGTATGAGTCCCAAGCCGCTCGCGTTTTGCGCGCGCGCTGCGGCTCGCAGCACTCGTTCTTCCACTCCGGACAGCCATTCCCGGTCGGCACCTATCTCACCGATCACCCCCGGTCTGATCCCCTCGACGCCATTGTCGATGTCATCGAGTAGTAGTGCGGTCAGGGTGCGAGTGCTCATCCTGTTCAGGTCCTGCTCGTAGAAAGGCTCCCGGTACCAGCCAGATCCCATAATGATGTGGACACCTGTCTCCTGCGAGATACGTGAGATGGCGGCCGGGTCACGTCCGAGCCCGCCGTTTGTGCAGTCGACAACAGTCGCACCTCCGACGGCTCTGAACTCACGGAGGTCGTGTATCGCCTCGTTTGGATCCATCATGTAGTGCGGTCGTTGTCTCGTCACACGGAACATGTTGCAAAGAATGTGTTCGTGTGGAAGAACGCGACCGAGGGCAGATGCGCTCGTCGGTCCCAGCACCGTCTGAACCTCGGGTCCGCTCAATGTGTGCTCCAGCTATGCCGCGGCAACGGTCGCAAGCGTCGTCCACTCGTGTAGGTGGATTGACGTTCCCTTCGAGGCGGTGAACGGGCCGCGTCCGTGTCCAGCAGGGCTGGGTCGATGATCCGAACAGGCATGGCCGCGACAGGCTCTGGGCGCCCACACCGACATGCTCGGCATTGTATCGAGCATGGGGTGTGGACCGGTTGGAAGATTCCGGTTGCCGCTACCGTTGCTGGAAGTCGGTGGTGCATCTTGGAGGTGGGTCATATGGGAGGAGTGACAGAGGCCCTGCGGGCCTCGGTTGACAGGCTCAGGTCGCTAGTCAAGGACATGGGTGATGCCGATTTCGCCGCTCAGGCGTATCCGACGGAGTGGACGGTCGCCGACACCCTGTCCCACCTCGGGTCGGGTGCTGTGATCAATCGGCGCAGATTGGAGGCCGGGCTGGAGGGCCAGCCGGTTCCCGATGGCTTCAACCAGTCCGTCTGGGACGCATGGAACGCAAAGCCACCGGCTGCACAGGTGCAGGATGCGCTCGCGGAGGACGAACGTCTTGTGGAGGCCATAGGCGCTCTAGGGCCGGAGGATCGCGAGCGGTTCCACACCCAGATGGGCCCGATGACTCTCGATTTCAGCGCTTTCGTCACCGCCCGTCTCAGCGAGCACGCCCTACATACGTGGGACATCGCAGTCGTGAGAGATCCCAAGGCGCAGGTCGGAGAGGAGGCTGTTCCCCACCTCCTCGGTCGGATCGCATTCATGGCCAGCTTCCATGCCAAACCGCTTGGGTCAGACGGCGTCATCCATGTCAGGACGACGGATCCCGAGCGGAACTTCACGGTCATTCTCATGCCGGACAAGGTCGACTTTTCCGCTGGCGGGGAAGGAACGCCTGACATCGAGATGCCGGCTGAAGCTCTCATCCGCTTGATCTATGGACGCCTGGACCTCGACCACACGCCCTCGGTCACCGATGCTTCCCATGCGCTCGATGATTTACGGCTTGCTTTTCCCGGTAGTTAGGTCCGTGCTCGATTAGCGAGGGCTTCGGCATGTACACCCGAATAGAGGGAGGTAGAAGGCGGCGTCAGGACCTCTCACCAAGCAATCGCGCCGTTACAAGCACAGACAAGATCGAACGGCTTTCGAGGGATTCCCGGAGCTCTCCGAGCGTGGTTGCGCGTGAAATTCGGGCTGTTCCTCGACTGTCATGTAATGATCATCGATCTCTTCGGGGCCCGCTTGGCAAGATGATCAGCGACCTCATCGAGATTGGGCAGGGTGTGCGCCTACGGCGAACAGAGGTTGCGTTTCTGTGGCAGGCGGCGACGGCTCAGCTGGGTGGAAGGACTCGCGGATTGTCCACCACAAATAGCCAGGACCCATCCGGCTGCCGACGCGCGATCTCGGCCGAGCCCTGGATCGGCTTTCCGTCGTCATCTCTGTTGGTGATTCCCGTCATCGCGATGTCACCAGCGATGATGGGCGAACGATGCTCAGCTTGACCGAACTTCCGGCCACTGGCGATGACGCCCTCGAACAGCGTACGGATCGCCTCATGACCGGCAGTGAGTTGCCCTGGAGGACTGGCCACGACCGCATTCGGCTCGAACAGCGCGACTATTCCGTCGACGTCCCCGGCATTGGCGCGTTCGCCAAGCATGCGGTTCAGATCCTCGGGCTTGAGGGCCTTGTCGTGTTCGTTTGACATCCCTGCTCCTTGTTTGTGGCTCCTGGGTGACGGTGAGAGGCGCCCCCCGCAGAAGCATCGACCGGATGGCCGACCTCTCATACCTTGGCTGCAATGCGGCCTTTCGTCAACGCCGACCAGAAAGGCCCAGCCGGCGGTCACCGGGCAAAGCCGATTCCCGGCGAGGTCTTTGCGGACACGACCGCTCGGGCCCGCTCAAGTTAGTCTTTGCCGTGACCAATAGGGCGCGCAGAGGCGTGCCTGCGTGGTGGTATGGATTGGTTGCCGGGGTTTTGGCCGGCGCCGCGGCCGTCGGAGCAGGGCAGCTCGCGGCCGGCATTGTCGGTCCCTTGAGCTCACCCATCGCTCAAGTTGGCCAGCTTCAGATCGCGATCGCACCCCAGTGGCTCGAGACCTTCGCCATTCGCACGTTCGGACCAAACGACAAGCGTGCTCTGGTGGTCGGGATCATGGTCATCCTCGGTCTGATCGCGGCCGGTCTAGGGATCCTGGCTCTGCACCGCCTCGTATTCGGGTTGATCGGCTTGAGCGTGCTCACTGCGTTCGGGCTCTTTGCCTCGGTGAGTCGACCCGACTTCTCACCGGTGGACTCAGTTCCGACAGTCGTGGCGGCTTTGGTGGGGGTGGTCGCCCTGTGCGTCCTGGTCAGATCGGCTCCGCCGAAGCCATTTGCGGTGGTGCGCTTGCCAGGTAGCCAGGAACGACTACCCGATCTCTCGACCACGGGTACCACCCTCGTGGACCGGCGTCAGTTCCTGACGTTGGGGGTCGGCACCGCCATGGTCACAGCAGCCGCCGTGGTGGGTGGGGGGGTTCTGGGCGAACGTCTGAGTGTGGCCGCTTTGCGGGCCGCCCTGGTGTTGCCCTCTCCTCGCCGCCCGACCCGACCGCTTCCTCCGGGCGCCGAACTCCACATCCCTGGATTGGCTCCCTTCGTGACGCCCAACGCCCAGTTCTATCGGGTCGACACGGCGATCATCCTTCCAGAGATCAACCCCAACAACTGGCACCTGGTCATCCATGGCATGGTCGACAAGGAGATCGATCTCAGCTTTGACGACCTGCTGCGCATGCCCCTGACGGAGCACTACATAACCCTGACATGCGTGTCGAACCCGGTCGGGGGACCATACATTGGCAACGCCGATTGGTTGGGCGCCAGTCTGGCCACCGTCCTGCGGCGTGCCGGCATTCAGTCTGGAGCGGAGCAACTCCTGTCGACCTCGACGGACGGCTACACGTGCAGCACGCCAGTGGAGGCCGTCATGGATGGGCGCGATGCTCTGCTAGCCGTTGGGATGAACGGCTCGCCATTGCCCATCGCTCACGGCTTTCCGGTGCGCATGGTCCTTCCCGGGCTCTACGGCTACGTGTCGGCTACCAAATGGCTCACCGACATCAAGGTCACCACCTACGCGGCCGAGGCCGCCTACTGGACTGAGAGGGGATGGGCACAACGCGGTCCCATCAAGACCGAGTCGCGAATCGACGTTCCCCGACCTGGCGGTCCGATCCCGCCCGGGCGGACGACAGTAGCCGGGGTGGCCTGGGCGCAGCACAAGGGCATCGACGCGGTCGAAGTCAGCGTGGACTCAGGCCCCTGGCATAGTGCACACCTGGCCGCGGTGCCAGGGATTGACACCTGGCGCCAATGGGTGTGGAACTGGGAAGCCACCCGTGGGACCCATACTCTCCAGGCCCGGGCCACCGATGCCACCGGATACACCCAAACGGCATCCATCGCGGGCACCGTGCCCAATGGCGCGACTGGCTATCCGACGGTCGTGGTGACCGTGGGCAGCGTTTGAGTCGGCCCGGCACAGGTCCGGCAACCGGGCCCTCTGTTGGCGGGTGACTGCAGCTCATGGACGTCTATTCCGCAGCCCACTGGCCCGGCTCATGGGCCATGGCTCACCTCAGGAGGCCGCGAGGCGGCATTGCGAGTGTTGACAAGTTGTTACATACTCGTCATACTCGTCTCCGACCATTGCCTGGTGTACCCGTTGGGGGGGTCCAATGAAGCGTTCCATTGTTCGTGTCGGCGCGGTAGGTCTCATTTTGGCCATGGTTGCGGGCATCGCCCCGATGGTGGCGTCGGCCAGCAGCGCCCCGCTTGGCATCCCCGGCCTGTTAACCCTTCCCCCGCCTGCCAAGCCCAAGCACGGCGGAACGATGACCATACTGCTCGGAGCCGGGCTCCTGGGCAGCTGGACGAGCCTCGGCAGCATCAATGACCAAGGGTTCAACGGCGGCTTCGAGGACTCAATCTTCGGAACGCTGTTCGGACAACTCTACAACGGCAAGATCATCCCTCAACTTGCGACCAGCGGAAAGCTTTCCAACGGTGGGAAGACTTTCACGATCGAGCTGCGCCACGGAGTCACCTTCACCGATGGCACGCCATTCAACGCAGACGCGGTTATAGCGAACTTCAAGGTCGATCTGGCACCAACCTCCCTCTGCGGATGCTCGGGCAACTTTCCGGTCACTTCCATGACCGCTCCTGACCCATACACGATCGTCATGAATCTCAAGTACCCGGACGGGGCAATACTGCATGCCTTCCCCGACACCGACATGGACTGGATCGAGTCACCGACCTACTGGAACGGTCTAACCAAGGCACAGCAGAGCGCCGATCTGTTCCCGGTGGGTGCGGGTCCGTTCAAGGTTGTCGCTGACACCCCCAACGTCGGTGTGACCATGGTTCGGAACCCGACCTACTGGAGCAAGACCTACCCGTACCTGAACAAGCTCATTTTCAAGGTGGTTGGTAACGACTCGAGCGCATTGGCTGCGATCCAGTCTGGCGAGGCGCAGGTTTATGGCGGCTATGGGGAGTACCAGAACGTTGCGAGCATCACCCGCGAGGTCGATGTCTACGGTGGCCTCCGGAACGGGACGAACGTCTCGGACGTCCAGTTCAACACCATGAAGGCGCCTTTCAACAACATCCTGGCTCGGGAGGCGGTCGCATATGCGACTGACCCCGGGTCCATCAACAAAGCCCTATTTGCCAACACATCGACCGTGGTCCAAGTTCCTACCGGCCCTGGAAGTCTGTTCTACGAATCGAAGGTCCCGGGGTATCGCAGCTACAACCTGAAGAAGGCAAAGGCGTTGGTCAAGCAACTTGGAGGGAGCCTCAACATAACCCTGCTTTCTCAGAACCAACTTCAGGGTCAAGAGGTTGATTAGGCCTTGCAATCGGAGTGGGCGCGGGCCGGTATCCACACCACCATCGAGGCGAAGGACATGGGCACGTACGTCCAAAACGTGCTCGCCAACAGCTGGCAGGCGGAGGTCGCGAGCCCCGGATCTTGGGACGCCGGGGTGGGGTTCGGCATCTCATTTGACTTCGGCTCGAAAGGCATCCTGAGCGGGGTTCGGGACCCGAAGCTCGATGACATGATCCAGGGGGCTGTCGAACCGCAAGACCAGAGTGTCAGGGCAGCGGACTACAACGCGATCTACAAGTACTTAAGCGACAAGGAGTACGGGGTCATGCTGTTTGCCCCCGCCCTGTTCACGTTGACCGCCAAGAACGTCACGTTCTCGACCAAGTACCTTGGATTGTTCGCCCCGCCTCTGCAGAGTTACTACGACAGCTTGGCCTACACCACCTCGAAGAGCTGACCTCTGGCAAACTCTCTGGGGCCGACCATGTCGGCCCGTGGGAGTCTGGCTTCTGGTTGTTCACCATCATGCGTTTGCGCTCTGGCAAGCCGAGGTGAGCTGTTCCCTCGAGGCGGAAGGACACCTCAAGGGCGACAGCGCTGATCGGATCTAGGCACCGTAGCGAGCGATTTTGGGTCATGGTCGCTCGCTCGTCTGCGAAGGGCGCGCTCGGGGTGCCCTTGGCTCCGATACACCTTGGACTGCCCGCACTAGCGTCGCATTTAATCGACCCAGCCCAACTTCCGCACATATTCGTACGGGCTCGGCCAAAGTTGGTGCCAGGCCACCCGTCAATGCCGACGAAGTGCGGATCCCACGGAGGGTAACGACTTGGTGGTTCGGTTCGGCTTGAGGCGTCCGGGAAGACACCGATTAGCCCAGTGCACCACAACCTCAAAGTGCGTCAAGTCGATGGAAGGCGCTGGAGCCCGGATTTGGCGAGATTCGTGGCGAGGGAGCTGAGAGCGGTCGACCCCCGATGTCCCACCGACGCTGACCAGGACGACGAACCGGACTCTCGAAAAAGCGATGCTGACGGTCGAGTTGCGCGTGGAGGACCCGGTGGCTCCGGGGATCCTGGCGAGCTCCAGGGGCGAGCTTGTGGCCGAGGTTCCATCGAGGTTCAAGGTCGCGCTGAGCTGACCAAGGTTCTCCATCGCCTCCTGTGGCGAAGCCAAATGGTTTCGACACAGCATGAGGTAGGCCCCTCTGTGTGGTTGGACGTTGCCCCAGTAATGGTCCACATCCTCGAAAGCGCCCATCCGGTGGGGTCGGATCGGGGGTGAGGTGGCTGCTGGGGTCCTCGGGCTCGGTGCTGGCGCCGTCGCTGAGAGGAAAGCGCCTCGCTGGTGGCCGATTGCCGAGGGCGTGGAGGGCATCGCCCGCTCTCGCGATCTTGTCGGTGCGCACGTGGACGATCCGGCCGAAGTGGTCGGAATCGAGACCAATCCCGGCCTGGTCGTGGCCCGTAGGGTCCGAAACCCGACAGGGTGCTGAGAGGGCGTTTGAGTACTCGGCAGATCCGGATACCCTGCCCCCCCGCCGTGCATCAGTCCATCGTCTTCGTTCTCACCTGTGGTCGTTCGCGTACCTGGGTGCAGCATTGCCGACGCGAGGTGCTCGGTGGGATGACCAACGAGTATCACGTCGCGTGACCGGTCCGGACCAGTTTTCGGATCCTACGGAATAGACGCGCTCCCTGCCTCGACCGGGGCGGATGGATCTCCGCAGGGAAGCTTTCTCAC
>JBOGFX010000148.1:0-1826 GCA_050743805.1 Acidimicrobiales bacterium | reverse complement strand
GCCCAGCCCTCGAATGGGGCATCCACATTGATCGCGTCGAGATCAAGGACGTCCAGCTGCCCGAGTCCATGAAGCGGTCCATGTCTCGCCAGGCCGAAGCGGAACGGGAGCGCAGGTCTCGTATCATCACGGCAGACGGCGAACTACAGGCGTCCGAAAAGCTTTCCCAGGCTGCAGCGGCCATGTCCAAGACCCCCGCCGCTATGGAGCTGAGGCTGCTCCAGACTGTGGTCGAGGTCGCATCGGAGAAGAACTCGACGCTCGTGCTGCCGTTTCCAGTCGAACTCCTCCGCTTCCTCGAGCGCTCAACGCCGGTGCACGACAGCGCGGTCGCGAGCGCTGCTGACGGTCGCGAGGCACCTGCGAATGGCTCGACCCCACCGTCGGGTGTCACCGCTGGGAAGGAATGACCAGCGGGCCTAGCTTCGATTATTCACGCCGCCATTTGAGGACGCTCGTCCGGCACCGAATTCCATTGTCCGGTCGGCTGGTCCGGTGATTTCGACGGATCCGAGCCGGGGTCGGCCTCATGAGGTCGATTGTCGGGGTCGGAATCGACCTCGGACATGTTTTGGGGCGCGCGTCGTCAAGCTGGTGGCCTTCGAGCGGGCGTGGGGTGCGCTCAGGCGAGGAGCCCGATGCGCCGGTAGGCATCGAGCAGCACGTCGGTGGTGGGCCACCCGGCAATGATGCGGACAACGTGGCGTCTGGCCCGGTGCACGAAGCGTCCAGGGGCGTGGAAGATGCCCCAGCGCAGCGCCTTGGGCCGGGCGTCTCGCCAGGATCCGCCGCAGCAGAGGAGCTGGAACCAGCGCACCAGGTCGGCCGAGAGGCAGACGGTCATCAGCCAGTTGGCGTTCGCCTCGAAGCTGGTGAAGGGGAACCGGCAGAGCCCGGACTCCTTCAACCACTGGATGTGGCTCTCGACGTGGGCGTGAGCCCGCATGGTGACGTCCAGGTCGACCGGGTCGCCGTCCTGGTCGGTGTAGAAGCCCCAGTAGCGGAAATCGAGGCTGGGAAACAGGCTGCGCTGAGCGCCGGGGTGGAGAGGCTCACGCCGGACGATCAGCCGGGTGCCCTGGGGCAGCTTGGCATCCTCGATGAGCGAGGTGAGCTCGGCCACGCAGGCATCGTCTCTTTCCTCCCCGTCCTGGGTGAGGGCAGGGAGCCACACTTCGTCGACTCCGATGGCATCGAAGATGGCCGCCGTGACCTGGGCATTGGAGCGGGCTGAGACGTAAAAGCCCACGTGGCGATGCCGACAGGCCGAGAGGAACCCCTCCGTGCATCCGGCCGAGTCGGCCCGCACGATGAGCTCGCGGCCGACCAGTTCTGGGTCATCCCCGCCACGATGTCCTCGGGCGATCCCCTCGGGCAGCTGGGCGATGGCGCCATCAAGGACGCTCACGTGGTCGGCCACGGTGTTGGCCCCGGCGTTGCCCGGACGAAGCAGGGCGGCCAGGGTCTCACCGGTGGCGTCGGCGAAACAAAACATCGGATGGAACCCATAGCCCCCCTTGAAGGTGGGGGCCGCTTCCTCCTTGTTCTCCGAGTGGATCTCGACCAGGGATGCGTCGATGTCCAAGACCACCGGGTCGGTCCCCGTCGTCACCGACGATCGTCGCCAGACTTGACGGCGCATCTCGGCCATCGCCTGGGCGATCCCCGCCCGCGTCGTGGGGCTGATCTCGTGGAACGTGCGGAACACGGTGGTGTCCGAGGGCACCGAGCCGAAGAGGTCGTCACCGATGCGCAGGTGCTCGATGTCGAGGCAGCTCTCGCCACCACCGGCCAGCATGAGCGCAGACTGGACGAGGACCTTGCCC
>JBOGFX010000147.1:0-2243 GCA_050743805.1 Acidimicrobiales bacterium | reverse complement strand
CCACTCTTTCGTGGCTTAAAGAGCATGGTGCAGCGGTGACGGTCTGTTCGCATTTGGGAAGACCCAAGGACGACAAGGACATGCGGTTTTCGATGGAGCCGGTGTCGCGCAGGCTGGCGGAGATCTGCCCGGGGATCGAGATGATGGAAAATCTGCGCTTCCATCACGGCGAGAAGGCTGGTGACCCTAGCTTCGGCGAGAGACTGGTTGCGGGTTTCGACGCATACGTGAATGAGGCGTTTGGTGTTGCCCACCGCCCTCATGCGTCCATCCTCTTCCCCCCCAAGCGCTTGCCGAGTGCCGCAGGCCGTCGCCTGGCCGAAGAGGTCGAGGTCGTCGGTGGTCTTATGGAGGACCCCAGGAGACCATTTGTCGTGGTGCTGGGCGGCGCCAAGGTCGGTGACAAGCTGGGCGTCCTGGCCGCCCTCACCAAGAAGGCCGACGTTGTGGCCGTAGGGGGCGCGATGGCGTTCACCTTCCTGAGGGCCATCGGTCGCAATGTCGGGGCCTCAATGGTCGACGAGAGCAAGCTTGCCGGTTGCATGGAGCTCCTCGAGGGTCATCCCGACCGCTTCCTCCTCCCCGTCGACGTCGTTGCGCTGGAACCTGGGGGAACACCGCCCGGGTCGAGGGCGTCGGACATGGGCGGATCTTCTGGCACCAAGGTCCTCGGAGGGGACATCCCCGACGGTTGGCGGGCGCTCGACATCGGGCCCGAGACCGCCGAGGCGTTTGCATCGGTGATCGCGTCGGCGGGGACGGTGTTCTGGAACGGTCCAGTCGGGGTGTTCGAGGACGAGCGCTTTGCCGACGGGACCCAAACCGTGGCGTCGGCGATCGCGTCGAGCTCCGCGTTCAGCGTGGTCGGGGGAGGCGACAGCGTGGCGGCCCTGCACAGCCTCGGTCTCGCAGAGCGGATCGATTTCGTGTCAACCGGGGGAGGCGCTTCGTTGTGCCTGCTCGAAGAGTGCGACCTTGCGGCGCTCAGGGCCCTTCGCTCGGCCCCCAACGCGCCGCCGGTCGGCCAGCGCTCGAGGTGACGCCACGCTCGGGCGTTTCGTCGTCCGGCGAGCACCCGAGGCGACCGATTGTGAGCGGCAACTGGAAGATGAACCATGACCACATGGCCGCCCTCCACCTCGTCAGGGACCTCGGACTGCGGCTCGGGGCCAAAAGTCTCGGGAAGCTAGAGGTCTCGATCCATCCTCCCTTCAGCGACCTGCGGACGGTCCAGCTCTTGGTCGAGGGAGACTCCCTGCCCATCGCGCTCGGCGCCCAGCATTGCAATCCCGAGGACAGCGGAGCCTTCACCGGCGAGGTGTCCCCTCCGATGCTCAGCCGACTCGGCGTCAGTTACGTGATCGTGGGGCATTCCGAACGCCGTCTCGGCTTCGGGATGAGCGACGAGGTGGTCGCGACCACCCTTCGTGGCGTGGTTCGTCACCAGATGGTCCCTATTCTTTGTGTCGGCGAGACGGCCGAGGAGCGCCAAGCTGGGCGTACAGAACCGAGGCTCGCCTTCCAGCTGGAGTCGGCGGTCGCCAAGATGGATCCCGAACGGTTGGCCAACCTCGTCGTGGCATACGAGCCGGTGTGGGCGATCGGCGCGGGCCGTCCAGCCAGTACGGTGGATGCCTCCGACGCGGCCACCTTCCTTCGCAAGGTCATGACCTCGCTGCTGGGGAGCGAGGTTGCCGACTCGGTACGGATCCAGTACGGGGGCTCGGTGAATGCGGAGAATGCCCAGGACTTCGTCGCCGAGCCGGACATCGACGGCCTCTTGGTCGGCGGCGCGAGCCTCCAAGCGGAGGGCTTCGCTGACATCGTGGAGTCGGTGGCCGCCTGCTACGGTTCTTCTTCCTGACCCCTGTGCCGCGGCCCCAAGGTCGTGGCCTCCGCTTAGGAGCTCGAGGTGCTGACGATCTTGTACATAGTCGTGGAGGTCATCTCCGCCTTTGCCTTGGTCTTTCTGATCCTGATGCACAGTGGCAAGGGGGGAGGGCTCTCTGACATGTTCGGAGGCAGCGTCGGGGCCGCCGCACAAGGATCGACGGTGGTCGAGCGCAACCTGGACCGGATCACCGTCACCGTGGCTGTTGTGTTCGCCCTCACCTCTCTCACCTTGGACCTTCGGTTGCAGTGACCCCTCGGGGGCGGCGTCGCCTCCGGAGGCGTGCACCCGCGTACCTTTGCGCCGTGATCGTCCTGGCGGGCACTCTGCTGTCGGCATGCGGTGCTAAAGG
>JBOGFX010000146.1:0-4698 GCA_050743805.1 Acidimicrobiales bacterium | reverse complement strand
CCGGGATGAACTGGTCGGTCACGATCGGGGCTAACACCGTCGCCGGCAGCTAGCCGTCACCACCAGCCCCAGCTTCACATGGATGACCCCCCGCTCGGCGGGGGGTCATCCATGTCGGGAGGAGGGCTCTCATGGCGAACGCGACCGATCTTCCATCCTTTGGAGCGACCCGGTCCCGTGTTCTAGGTGTTCGGCACCTTGCGTCGATGCAGGGACGCTCAGCGGACATCGTGGGGACGCCTCGCTAATAGCCTGCTCAAAGTCCGAGATTTGTCCAACTCCCAGTCTGGGATCGACGCCAATGCACAGCCGTATCTCAGCGGTTGAAAGACCGACAGACCGAACTTTCGAGCGTGACCTCGATGGTCAAGCGACGGTTCGATGACCTCAACATCCCATGCGGGAGACTTCGAGATGCTGAGTGAAACCCCCCTCAGCGTTCCGACAAGCATGGTGAGTGAACGCTCTCGGATCGGCTCTCAAGGCGGCTGGGCTCGCCCGATGACGTCTCATTCGGGGCTCCTGCCAATGAGCAAGCCCTCTCCGTCCGTGCTCCTCCAGGAGGAGCTCCATCGGTTGCTTTGGCGTGGCACCCCCGGGAGAGAAGACATCATCGCCGTCCTGGCTAATACCGTGACACGTCTCGTTGTGCAGGCACTCTTGGAGGCAGAACAGACCGACTACCTCTTGGGTCGCGGTCGCTATGAACGCCGCGGAGATCAATCCGGGTCGCGCAATGGATACATCCGAGGGCGCCTGCGCACCGCAGCTGGTTCGATCGAGCTACGGGTTCCTCAGGTCCGAGGGACCGGTGTCACCTACCGGTCGAGCCTCATGAGCTTCTTTGGGCGCAACTCACAAGATCTGGAACCCCTGGTAACGGAGTTGCACGTGAGGGGCATCTGTGGGCGCGACCTGGGCAGCGAGCTTAAGGAAGACGCATTCAGGGACGCTACGGGTGTACGGCTCATTTCTCGCGCGGCGGTGTCTCAGGTGATCCATACGCTCTGGCGGGAATATCAGAGCTTCATCGCCCAGGACCTGTCGGCGTTAAAGGTCCAATCGCTCTTCTGCGCCGAAGCCTTCGGGCGCTTGCCCCGCCGGGATAGCGAAGAGGTCCCGCTCGTGGCCTGGTGCTGCGACGTTCAGGGTCGAAAGTACTTGCTGCACCTGGCTGTTGGAAGAAAGGAATCTGAGGCGGTCTGGGCCAAATTCTTCAGAAACGTGGTCGCCCGGGGACTCCATCTACCCCGCACCATCGCCACCCGCGGTACGCCTGAGATGATCCAGGCGGTCGACGCGGTTCTCGTCAGTCCATTTCGGATCGATTCGTAGTTCGAAACCTTCGGCTTGACACCCACCCAACATTGGGTCCTAAAGGGGCTAAGCCAATTCAACCCCGGCGGCCGTCTCGCACACGACCGGCGGGTGGTTTCCGGTGGAAAGAGGCGTTCAAATGGGGTAACCTCCGCCCCTTGCGTCCGAATAGCGCGGCGGTGGTCGAGCAAGCGGGATCGGAAGGTACGGTCCGCGCCGTCATGATCCGATCGTCGCGGTGCATGGAGACGGAGCCGGGGCACGTGACTCGAGCAAACAGGCTTCGGGCGGTCCGCCGACCTTTGTCGTTCCTGCTTGCAGCCGGCTTGGTCGCTGCCGCGGGGTTCACCACCCTCGGCAGTGCCGCACCCGCCGGTGCCAGTGTGACCACGCTCTATGCCAGTGCCAGGACAGGATCGGGCAGCGTTTGCAGCCTTGCACAACCGTGCACCCTCACCACGGCCCTCTCAGGGGTCGGACCGGGTGGCACGATCGAGCTGGTCACGGGAGGTACGCAAGGCAGTGCCTCCACGTACTACAGCGGCACCTTCACGATCTCCACTGCCGCCACCTCCGCAGGCTCCCCGGTGACCATTGAACCGGCCAGTGGCGTGAGTGATCCGATCCTCGATGGCGGCAACAGCGGGACGGTGCTCACGATCGGCATTGGCGTCCATGCCGACTTGGACGGGGTGACGGTCCAAGACGGCACGGCGATGGCTGGGGGGCTGTGCCTGGGCGGCCACGGTGGAGGCATCTGCAACAACGAGGGAACCCTCGATGTGAATGACAGCACCATCTCGGGCAACACCTCTTCTTTGGGAGGAGGCATTGCCAACTACCAGGGAACCCTCGATGTGAATGACAGCACCATCTCGGGCAACGGCGCTACCGCCGCGGGGGGTGGCATTGCCAACTTTGGTCTCGGTGGCTCTGCGATCGATTTGACAACCAGCACCGTCGCCGACAACACGTCTGGCACGGGTGGAGGCATCTTCGATCAGGCATCGGTGAACACAGCTGACGTCGTCAGCAGCACGATCTCGGCAAACAGTGCCGGCGTAAATGGCCCTGCACTCGCCGGGTCTTCATTCACGGTCGCGGCTGATCTGTTCACGTCCTCGTGCTCGAGCCCAGCTGCAACGGACGACGGTTACAACGTAGGCATCGACACATCGTGCTTCGGAGCCGTGCCTCCCGCCACGGACGACGCTAGTGCAAGCGCTTCTTTGCTAGGGGGTTTGGCCGACAATGGTGGACCGACCCAGACCATGTGGCCCGAGACCGGCAATCCCGCCATAGCGCACATCACAAATCCGACCTCCGTGATCATCGGAGCATCGCCGATCTCACTTTGCCCGACCGTCGACCAGCGGGGCGTGCCCAGCGTTCCTGGGGCTTCGTGCGCTTCGGGGGCCGTGCAACCGGTGGTGGGCGCCCTGGTCTCGGGCACCCAAACCTTGGGCGGCTTGGCCCACTTCACGTACACCACGCTTGGGCCCTCGGGTGTCAGCGTCAGCGGCACCTTGATTTGCACGACCGTCGATGGCGGCACTGCCATCGGCCCGGCGCTCCCTCTTGGCTCGTACACCATCGACGGCTCGAGCTGCAGCGGCCTGAGCTCGACGCCCTACCCGGTGAGCTACATCGGGGTCAACGATGGGTTCGTGGTGTCGCCCGGAGCCGGGTCACCGCCCGGTGGCGCTCTGCCGCCTCCACGCCAGATCTACGGCCAGGATGCCATTGGGACCTCCATCGCGATCGCCCAGGCAGAGTTCCCCTCGGCTGGATCCGCGAGTTCGGTCGTCTTGGCGAGATCTGACTTCTTCTCGGACGCCCTTGCGGGCGGACCGTTTGCCGCATCCGTCGGGGGACCTCTTCTCATAACCGAGGGAGCCTCCTCCAGCGCCGCCGTGGACCCTAGAGTCGCGGGGGAGATCCAGTTCGTCCTGCCCAAGGGGGCCACCGTCTACATCCTGGGCGGCCCGCTCGCGCTGTCTCCTTCGATAGACGGCCAGCTTCAATCCATGGGCTACGTGCCACAGCGGATCGCCGGTCCCGATGAGTTTGCGACCGCGGTCGACATCGCACAGGCCATGGGCAACCCCTCGGTGATCTTCGAGGCGACCGGTCTCAGCTTCTATGACGCTCTTTCCTCTGTCCCCGCCGCCATCAAGGAGGGGGCCGCCATCCTGTTGACCGACGGGTCAGCCCAGGCGCCAGAGACTGCCGCCTACCTCGCAGCTCACCGTGGCGACACTCGCTTCGCGATCGGAGGGCCGTTGGCCGCCCTGGGGGCAGATCCATCTGCTGCCCCGATCTACGGACAAGACCTCTATGGGACCTCTGTTGCGGTGGCTGAGACCTTCTTCTCGAAACCGAAGACCTATGGGGTGGCCACGAGCGGGGACTTCCCTGACGCCTTGGGCGGGGGAGTGTTCATGGGGACTGCACCGCGGTCTGGACCCATGCTCCTGGTGCCTCCCGCCCTGCCTCTACCGGCTGAGCTCTCTTCCTACCTCGCCACCGTGGGCCCTGGGGCCCAGGGGTACGTGTTCGGCGGCCCGCTAGCTATACCGCCGGCTGTCGTCGCTGCCCTCCAAGCTGCGCAGCTCTAAGGCGATCGGTCTGGACCGGTCAAAGGGAGCACCGGAGGAGGCGATCGTTCCACCACTCATGCCCGAAGGAGCGAGCGGGAACCCGGCGACTCACTCCACCCGGGGATCTTCAGCATCGCTCGGGTGGTTGATCGGCCACGCCTTCGAGTACTTGGGCAAACCGGCCGATGAGGCGCGACGATGTCGGCAACCGAATGAACGTGGCGAGCGCATTCGATCGCCCCGGGCCGCGTCCCGATCCTCGGTTCACAGATACTGACTACCGGCGGTGTGGGGTCAGGTCGGGATCTTTGAAGCTTGGCGCTCGTGTCCTGTTCTGCCGACTTTTCCGTGCCATGCCTCCCAGCGAGCATGCGTGCGCCGACCCGCGGATCGGCCGTCAGTGCCTGGCACGACCAACGGCGTTGCGGTCGTTGGGAAGTCGCCGCGTTGCTCCGCTACGCGGTGCGAGAGGTGAGTCAGACGTTCTTGCTGATCCGTCACGGTCCGCGGCGGCTTGGACGCGGTCAAGGGTGAGCCCCGGATTTGTGGTCAGCAGCGTGTGCCCTCGGCTCGCTTCGCCGAGAGACATTGGAGGTGCTGAAACGCTGGTCTGGCTCCACTGCTTTCGAGGTCGCCCAGAAGTCTTCGCGAAACGCCCTCCTCCCGACATGGATGACCCCCCGCCGAGCGGGGGGTCATCCATGTGAAGCTGGGGCTGGTGGTGACGGCTAGCTGCCGGCGACGGTGTTAGCCCCGATCGTGACCGACCAGTTCATCCCGG
>JBOGFX010000145.1:0-11485 GCA_050743805.1 Acidimicrobiales bacterium | reverse complement strand
GCCCGAGACCGCCCACTGGCTCTTGCACACCTGACGCTGCTAGGCGAGTCTCCTCCGTCTCTGGTTCGAACCGCTGCTGACGCTGGGTACGACGGGGTTGGCTTGAGGCTTCGTGCCGTTCACCCAGGGGAGGAGCCGTGGTCCATGCCCGATGGGTCGCCGATGCTTGAAGAGACCCGGCGCGCAATGGACTCGAGCGGCATCGAGGTTTGGGACGTGGAAGTTGTCCGCGTTGATGGCGACTTCGATCCGGGCACGTTGCTGCCGCTGTTCGCGGCCGCTTCGTTTCTTGGCGCAACGAACATCAACGTCTTCCCCTCAGATGATGACAGGGATCGACTCGTTGACTCGCTCGCACGGCTAGCACGGCTCGCGAATGACTTCAATTTGACCATCCTTATCGAGCCGATGATCTACAATTCGGTTCCGAACCTCGACTCATGTCTCGCAGTGCTCGAAAAGATCAGCGAGCCGAACGTTGGAATGATTGTCGATGCGATGCACTTCCACCGATTCGGTGGCCAACCGTCGGATATCTCTCGAATTCCAGAGGGTGCCCTCCGGGTCTTTCAG
Source organism: Acidimicrobiales bacterium (assembly GCA_050743805.1). Taxonomy (GTDB): domain Bacteria; phylum Actinomycetota; class Acidimicrobiia; order Acidimicrobiales; family RAAP-2; genus Palsa-461. The sequence goes on along the minus strand of JBOGFX010000145.1, from coordinate 10,912 downwards.
ATGTGTGACGCGCCTCTGACGTTGCCCGAAAGATTTGACGTCTCGGGCCCGCTTCCGCGAAACCAGTCATTAGAGGTGGATTCGGTCGCTCTCGAGGGTCGCGCGTTCCGACTGCTGCCAGGCGAGGGCGAGCTTCCATTGGCCGAGATGGTCTCGCAGTTGCCACCCTCTGTGCCGATCAGCGTCGAAGCGCCGTGCTTCCCTCTCCAGCGGGAGCTCTCCGCCATTGACATAGCACGACGCGCTCACTCAGGCGCGATGCAGGTTATTGAGGCAGCACACGAGCTAACCGAGTCGGCCTAATGGGACTCGATCAGCTTGCCGAGCGAGCCACCTGACGGGCAGCACTCCTTCGGCCCGGGCGACGAGCCCTGGAACTAGATCGTGCCCCCTCAGGCGGATGCTGCGCGCCAGCAGGATAACGGTGAGCCTGCGGACCAGCTCGGGCCATTGGAAGGTCTGTATGCGTTCCCAGGCTGGGGAGGTTTGGTCGAACACGGCCGTCGCCAGCCGGTAGAAGCCAGGCGCAGATCTTTCGCCACTACGGGATCTCCCAGGTTCTTATCCGTTAACCGGCCCTCGCTGAGGCCCCGGGACAGAGGCAGTGACCACGATGAAACGGTTCTTTGTTGCCCACAAGGGCGTTCTTCGTGCGTTCGTACTTCGAGTCCGGAAGGCCTGCCGCGGTGATCTGCGACGGTCCCTGGACCTTGGTCGAGGCGGATGTGGTTCGTGACCGGCACATCACGCCTTGGCCAAGCCGGAAGACCGACATAACCAACGCCGGCGAAAGCTGGGTTGACGAAGAGGTCGTCGAGTGCGATTGCGGCCCGAGCCTGCTCATCTCCAGTCGCAAGCCTGATGACCTTGGGTCCTTGTGCAGCGCTCGTCCGCACCTTTGCAGCCGGCGCGACCCGCGCCGGCTGAGAGCCAGTTCCCGGCTACCGTCTCAGCGCTGCCGGTGCGGGTCGGAGTTGCACAAATGGCACCGAGCCTCTGTCCGGGGAGGGGGTCTCTCCTAGCTAGGAGCTTGCGGACGCGGTGCTGCTCACCTGCTTGTGGCTCTCCGGCGCCGGGGAGGGTTCCTTCGTCGTCGACGAAGCCTCTTTGGCGGTGTCCGTAGACTTCGTGGCGCCGTCTCCGCTTGCGGCCTTCTCTTTTCTGGAGCCGTTCGCTCGGCTCGAGCGACTGTCGGTCTTGTAGAAGCCGCTCCCCTTCAAAACGATCCCGACGTTGCCAAAGACCTTGCGGAGCGGCCCGCCACACACCCGGCACGCGCTCAGCGCGGGATCGGAGAAGGACTGAACGGCCTCCAGCCGTTCGCCGCAAGACGTGCAGAGGTATTCGTATGTCGGCACTGAACCTCCTGGGACAAGCCAACGATTAGCACTCTCGGGCTCTGACTGCTAAGCCTAGCGCGCCTGGGCCGGAGATCCCCCGACGACACGACCCCGACTTGCCACAGACACAGCCGAGTGCGCTCTGAGCGAGAGAGGTGTTGGGTTCGTCGCCTTGGGACCCATAGGTGGGGAAGGTGGCCTGGGCCCTGGGGAAGCCATCCGCTCACTGGCCTAGAATCGTCCAGGTGACCGACCGGAGCCTGGCTAACCTCGATCCACTTGGAGGGGCGAGGATGGTCGATGTCGCCCCGCGGGAGCCGACCCACCGCAGGGCCTTGGCCAGGTGCCGGGTTCTCATGACGCCCGAGACCACGGCCAAGGTTGCTAACAACGCGATCACCAAAGGGGACGTGCTCGCCGCAGCGCGGATAGCGGGCATCCAAGCTGCCAAGCGCACAGCGGAGCTCATGCCGATGTGCCATCCCGTCCTGGTGGGATCGGTGGCCGTGAACTTCTCGATCGGGGACGATCACGTCGAGGTCGAGGCGAGTGTGGAAACGGTGGACCGAACAGGGGTAGAGATGGAGGCAATGACTGCCTGCACGGTCGCAGCCCTCACCATCTACGACATGTGCAAGTCGGCAGACCGGACCATGACGATCGACGGCGTGGCCCTGTGGGAGAAATCAGGCGGCCGCTCGGGTCATTGGCAAAGGGCCGACAGCGGGGTGCTCGGCGCCTAACGCCGGCCGCGCCCCGAGCGCGCGAAGAAGTCAGCAGTTATCGGTGGCATCGAGCCATGTGATGCGTCTTCGGTGCCGGTGTCCGCGAGCGGCTCGTGGCCGTTGACCGCAGCTGTCGGCTGTTCGACCAACGACGCCAAAGCTTGGGCCGTGCCGAGACCGCCGTCGCCCGAGTCACCTTCATAACCGGGGGGAGGCGGGGGCATCACCTGAGCCGTGGGGGCCTGGAAGCCGTCGGGTGGCGGAGGCGGCGTCCCAGCGGTCGACTGAGCAGCGGCGAAGCCCGGAGGTGGAGGGGGGGCTGCTGGTTGAGATGCCTCGAACCCGCTCGGGGGAGGCGGGGGCGCAACACGTAGCGGTGTTTCGGGCAGGTGCTCGGGGGCAGTGGGAGCCTGCTCGTCGAAGACGAAGTCGCTCGGGGACACGAGGGCAGCGGTGCTTCCCCATGAGCTGGGTCCTTCGTTAGCGGAGCTCATCACCGGTTCGGCAAGGTCCGTTGCATAGCCCGTCCCTGTGCTGGGAGGAGCCGTCCAGCTTGGAGGCGCCGCCAGGCCCGGGCTCGGGAAGTCCGGCGTGAAGCCCAAAGGTGGCGGCGGCGGGCTCGGTGCTTGGGGCTGGGGCTCACTCAGGAGCGCCATGTCGCTCGGCGGCAGGGGGCTTCCAAGGTCTTGATCGGCTGGTCCGAAGCCCGGTGGCGGGGGGGGAGGAACATCTGAGGCCGCTGAAGTGGCGGCCGACATGAAGCCGGGTGGGGGCGGGGGCGCCGGGGTCGGTTCGACGGAGATCGGATATGGCTCGGCGGCTGGAGTCGCGAATTCCGCTGCGATGCGAGCTTGTGCCGCCCGGGACGCGCGTCGAGAACCGAAGAGTCGGCGTCGACGAGGCTGAGGCGGCGCGGGGGGGACCTCGGTAGCGAGGGACTCGAGCGGCTGGAAGAACGGCGGTGGGGGAGGAACCGGTGCTGCCCAAGGGTCCGGGGCCCGATAGGTCTGCTGGCTCGGATCGATGGCTGGTGCCATGGGGGGTCCCCGTCTGTCGGGGACCGCTGACGGACCGAGCACGGGTGCCGGTCCACCTGCTGGGGGCGCGATGGGCCTTGTCTCGATCGGCGATCCGAGAGCAAGCGTCCGGCCCGTAGCTGCGGCGATCTCCGGCGGAAGAGCCTCGTGGATGCTCGCCACGAAACGCGCCAGGTCCTGGTGCGAGTGCTCCAGTTGAGCGAGCCTATCGAGCACCGAGTCCCAAGAAGGCGCCGCAGAGAGCTCGTTCGGTACAGCCAGGTTGAGAAGATCGTCCCGCCGGCGGCCCACCGGAAGGTCTTGCATCGACATGGGTTTCAGTTCCTCCCGACGCCTGCCCCGTGGCGTCTGCTTTGCAGCCGACAACCCTGGCGCAGAGGTTCAATGCCCGGGCCGGGCTCACATCTGCGATGTCGACCTTTCGCGCAGCGTACCGGACCCCTCCCTCGAATTGGTGGTTATCGGCTCTAGAGAAGTCCAGGTCGTGCCTGGTTTTGGAGAAAGCGTGACCATCCGCGAATTCTGTCGCCGCTGCGGTTACCTTTTCCGGGCGAGTCGTAACGGCTCGCTATTCATTGACAAATACGGAGCAGTATCCATCCAGGGAGGATTTCCGTCATGGGAACAAGCAACACCCCTAGGTTCGTGCGCGCGCTCAGGCGTGCATACGACGAGAAGAAGGGCCGCAGTGAGCTAGAGGGAGCCGAAGCCGGGTTCACCTTGATCGAGCTCATGGTCGTGCTCTTGATCATGGCCATCCTGCTTGCGATCGCCATCCCGACATTCCTCGGAGTGAAGGGCAGCGCGCAGGACCGGGCGGCTCAGAGCAATATCACCAACGCACTGACCTCGGCCAAGGCGGGTTTCGCAAACAACGGGCTCTATTCTTCCGTAGCGGCCACTGAAGCCACGGCACTGGGTTCGGCTGAGCCAAACCTGACGTTCACGGCCGGTGGAGTGAGTCAGGGCTCTGGAAACTCCATCTCGGTGAACGTCTCGAGTGGTGGTCTCCAGCTGATCCTTGTTGCTTTCTCGCCCAGCAGCACGGCATCGACCAACGGGACATGTTGGGCTGCCTCTGATGACGAGGGGGAAGCGTCTGCGAACCTACTCGGTGGGGTGACAAAGCAGGGCATTGTGTATGCGGACTGGGCTGCTAGCTCAACAGGCGTCTGCTCTGCCGCAACCGCGTCGTTGCCATCCTCGATCACTTGGAATGCGCAATACGCCTAAGCCACTAGCACAGCTGGACGCAGTTTTTGAGAGAGGAGGGTCCTGCGAGGACCCTCCTCTCTCATGAAATCGATCCTCTGGACAGGTAGTCATGGCAGGTAGTCATGGTCAACGTTGCGATTAGGTCGGCAATTTCTCGAGAGAGCACGACTCGCATCGTCACGGCTGATGGTGAGTCGATCCGGTCCCTAGCGGTTCCAATCGCCTGCGGTGTTTTGGTAGTCGCTACGACGCTTCTCTACTCGCTGGGCTGGGGCGAGATCTTTGGTCGCCACGCTTGGACCACCCCTGGAGATCTCTGGGGCACGTTCCACACAGCGCAGCTGGTGAGCTGGGGAGACATTGGGGATGTCTACGCGCTCGGTGGAGGTTTGGTCAGCCTGCCGGGGATCAGCATCGTCCTCTCACCGGTGGCTCTTGTCGTCAGCCACCTTGGTCTCTCCGTCTCGTACCCCTACAACCTTGCCCACCCCACGGCGTGGCTCCTTCTCGGTCCTTATGAGGCGATGGTCGGGGCGATCGTCCTGCTGCCGCTCGACTCGATTGCCCGTCGTCTGGGCGCAAGCATCCGAGCGAGGCTGGTGTCCTCGATCGTCGAGGGAATCCTGGTTTGGCCCCTGGTGGCCATTTGGGGGCATCCGGAGGACAGTCTTGCGCTCGCATTTGGCCTTTGGGCCTTGCTTGCGGCCTTGGATCATCGTTGGCGCCGGTGCGGTTGGTTTCTGGGTTTCGCCGTTGTTACGCAGCCGCTTGTGCTCCTGATCGTTCCCTTGGTTTTCGCGTTGGCGGCCAAGCCCGAATGGCTAAAACTTTTGGCGAGAACCGTCTTGCCTTCGATTGCATCGGTCGTCATACCTCTCTCCCAGTCATGGCACCAGACGACTACGGCCCTACTCAAACAGCCCAACTATCCGACGATCGATCACCCGACGCCCTGGATGGCCTTTGCGCCCGTGCTCTCCAAAGCGCATCCGGCGGTAACAAAACATTTTGGCCAGCTGAGAAGTGGTTCCGGTCTTCATTTCACCCTCGTTTACCTTCATACCGTGGCGGGCGAGACCGTTGCGGCTGGTCCGGGCCGGCTCATAGCGATCGCCGTCGCGATAGGCCTCGCCGTCTTTGTCCGCCGTCGTGGTCCGTCGCTGCGCACCATTGCGTGGTTCTGCGCGGTGGCCCTCGGCCTCAGGTGCGTGTTTGAGTCGGTGATGGACCCCTACTATCTGTGGCCACCCCTAGCCATTGCCTTCGTCCTTCTCGCTCTCAGCGACTTGAGACGCTTCACTCTGTGCTTGGTTGCTGGCGGTGTGATCACCGTCTGGAGCTACAGACATGTCGGGCCGTGGGAGTGGTGGTTGCCGGTCGTGGCCCTTCTCGGAGTGATCCTCTATTTGGCGCATCCCAAACCCCAGATGAGCGCAGATGGGTTGGCGAAGGGGCTTTCACCTAAGCCCACGAACCTCTGACCCCCTGGCCGGACGTCAGCAGACTGCTGGAGATCCGTTGGGTGGGCCCGACCCCGAGGGATCGAGCGGGTCTCGGGTAGAACCGCATTGAGGAAGCGCGGTCGTCGTTTTGGTGACCGGTGCCGTGGTCGTGGTTGTGGTGGAGTTGTGTGAGCCGCTTTGGGCCGCCGGAGGGGTGGCAGAAGGAATGGCACCGCCGCCACAAGCTGCGAGGAGCAAGCCGGCAAGTGCGCCGGCTCCGACGAGCTCGCCGATTCGCCGTACGCTGACCCTGCGGTTCCTATCCACCGGTTGGCTTTGCAGGCAGGGCGCTCGATTGCGACAAGATGTCCAACGAGAACTGATCGTGGAGTTCTGTGGAACGACTCGTGCTTGCTCCCCCACCTGAGATGTCTACCTGTGTGATCACGGTCAGGCGAGGGAGCGCATAGAGACCTTTGATAAAGGCGAGAGTCTGGTCGTATGTGCCCGAGACCGCGACGGTAACCGGGACGACTGCGATCGACCCCGATGCGACAGGAGTCGATGGGTTGATGCTCGCTACCTGCACCCCCGTTGCTCCGGCCACATTTGAGATCGCCGTGATGTAGTCGTAGACATCGGCGGTCGATGGCACGGCTGTGCCGAATCGCGCTTCCAACGCCTGAAAGGTCGCAGATTCTCTTGAGTACACCTTGAGGCGTGCGAGTCGCGTCTGCAAAGCCTCCTGCTGGGTCTGAGCCCGTTGCACGTTGGTGTTGATGTTCGCAAGCTTGTGGTTGACAGGTTGGAAGACCGCGAGCAGCCAGATGAGAACCACTAGGAGCCCTGTCGCCGCTGCGATGACGATCTTTCGTTCTCGGAGCGTCGCGATGGTCTCGGGATTCATGTTTCGGGCACCGTGTACTCGCTCATGCGTTGCGATTTTGCGCCGTCCAAGATGTTCAACGTCGCGCTGAAGGTCACGCCGTCTCCCTGAGAGACTCCCGAGCTGAGGTCGACGTTGTTGAAGATCGGCGACTGGGTCATCGATTGTCCCCACGCGGTGACATCCGTCAGGGCCTTGGCGATGACTGACGTGGACACCGATCCCACAGACGCCCCGGTCGTCGCCACCCCCGATGTGCTCAGGCCTGGGATCGACGACGACTGCATCGTTACGTTGGTGAGCGTGTCCTGTGTTGGGATGAACTGGGCTATTTGGTTCAAGACCACGAGCCAATCGACCTCTTTGGCGAGGACAGGCAGCACCTGGGCCGACTGACGGACGACGGTGTCGCGCAACTCAAGGGCCTTGTCATACTTGGGGATCTCGACGTTCTTGATCGTCGCGTTCTGCGCCTGGACGTTCGCTAGATCGGATTCGGCATTGTGGATCTGGAGGAACCGAGCCGCAGTAACTACCACAAGGATGGCGACGACAGCGGCAGCGGCTCTGAACAGGTAGGTCCTGATTCGGCGTTGTCGCGCCCGAGAGAGGACCGATTCGGGGAGCAGGTTGAAGGCCGTCGACTGCTCGACGAGACCGAGCCCTAGAGCTCCCGCCGAAACCGGATCAACCTCGGCGTAGTGCTCGGGGCTCAAAGCTAAACGCGAGGTGTCGATCCTCGAGAGAGGAGAGGAGACTGCGACGGGCACCTCGGCCTGTTGTGCGATCTTGTCCACCAGGCCCTTGGCTCGTGCACCAGCCCCTGTGACCTGGATCCGGGCGACGGGTTCCCGTCCAGGCAGCGAAGAGAAGAACCTGATCGAGCTGTTGATCTCCGATGCCAGCTCCCCTACCGCTCGGTCATTGGCAGCTTCGGCCCTCGGATCACGGACGCCCGGGTACCCGAGACGGCGCTTGGCCGCTTCCGCGTCGCGCAGTGGGAGGTCGAGCCCCGACGCAATGGCAGCAGTGATGGTCTGACCAGCATGGTCCAGACTCCGGACCAGCTGCAGGCAGCCTGCTTGGTGAACGGCGATGATCGTCAAGCCGGCACCGATGGTCACTATGGCTTCGGGCTGCTCGAAGCGGGAGTCCCCGAGGGCGCGAACGATCGCCGCGCTCTGGAGGTCGATCGAGACAGGTTCGAGCTTGGCCATCTCTAGCGTTGACACCAGGGTCTCGACCGGCTCGGCGTGCGCGGCACCTACGAGCACTCGGAGCATGGGAGGCCCCTCGGCAGTCGCCAGATTCCCAATCACCTTGGAGGCGATCACGGTCTCGTCGATCGGGAAGGGAATGACCTCATCGGCGGCGAAGCGAACTGCCGAATCGAGCTCGTCTGGCGGTAGCAGCGGCATGTCCAGCTCGCGGACGATCGCCCGGAGGCCGGCCACGGCGACGTGCACCCGACGGTGAGAGAAGCGCCCCTCGCTCCACAGCCGCTCAAGAGCCTCGGCAAGGCCATGACGGTCCCGTACCTCGCCGCCTACCACGCATCCCGGCTTGAGCCCGACCTGGCCAAAGTTGTGCAGGACCGGGGGTTGGCCGGGCACGAAGACAAGTTCGACCGCTCGGACTGCGCTCGTACCGATGTCCAGACCGATGCTCTGGGGTGCCATCGGCTCCTTCCGACCCCCTTGGGGTGTGCGCCTTCGTCAGTTGAGCGTGGCCGCTCTGGGTCGGCCTCTTGTCAGCCTTCGGCCGATCGGGTCGACTCTAACGGGCTCCCGTCGCAAAACCGCGAATAGTGGCCGTAAAGGTGCGAGTAGCGTTTCGTCGCGGTGAACGGGTCGAGACCGAGGGTTCGAGCTCGTTCCGGCTCAGGGCGATCGATAGACGTTTCGATCGAAGACTTGGAAGGCCGGGACGTCGTTTTGGTTCGCTCCGGTGGCCAAGAGCGTCGCGGCGCCCTGGGACACGACGACGGGGCGGAGATCGCGGCAGCGGCGGCCCGCGCACTGGATCAACGCGTCCCCCTCGTCTTGGAGCTCTCCTCGAGTGGAGCCGATGTGAACGAAGGCATCGACGCCCTCCACGGTTGGGGCAGTGCCGCAGCAGCGATCGTGCGTGCTTCAGGGACAGTTCCAGTCCTCGCCGCTCTTAAGGGACCCGTCCTGGCGGGGCCGTCCTTGCTGCTTGGCCTCTGCGATGCGGTGGTGATGGGCCCCCAAGCGGTGGCCTTCGTCTCGGGTCCGTCGATGGTCGCCCAGTTCACAGGCGTCGAGATCGACCTCGAGGCCTTGGGCGGTGTCGACGTCCACTCGCGGGCGAGCGGTATCTCGGCGATCGAAGCAGATGACCCCCTGATCGCGGTCTCGAGCTTGCTGGACTACCTGCCGAGCCACGCGGACGAGGTCCCCCCGTTTCGCTCAACAACCGATCCCCAAGAACGTCTGGCCCCCGAGCTCGCCCGGATCGTCCCCGAGCGCGACAACGCCTCCTACGACGTTCGCGAGGTGGTAGCGGTGATAGCGGACGACTCGGACTTCTTGGAGCTCTGGGGCCGCTGGGCTCCACAGGTGGTCACCGGCTTGAGCCATATCGCAGGGTACGCGGTCGGGGTGGTCGCAAACCAACCTCGATCCTTGGCTGGGACCCTCGACATCGCCGCGTCGCAAAAGGCCGCGCGGTTCGTACGCTTCTGCGACGCGTTCAACCTCCCGATCATCACCTTGGTGGACACACCGGGCTTTCTTCCCGGAAAGGACCTCGAATGGCGAGGGATGATCCGTCACGGAGCAGAGCTCGTCTTCGCGTACGCGGAGGCGACGGTGCCCCGCATCTCGGTGGTCCTGCGAAAGGCGACCGGGGGGGCCTACATCGTCATGGACTCCAAGGGCCTGGGCAGCACCTTGTGCGTCGCATGGCCGAGCGCCCAGCCCGCGGTGATGGGAGCGAAGCCCGCCGTCGGCATCCTCCATCGCAAGGCGACCGATGACGAGCGCCTGGCCTTGGAGGCCGACTACGAGAGGAGGTTCCTCGTTCCCTGGGAGGCAGCTGAGCGTGGTTACCTCGACATGGTCATAGAGCCCGCTGAAACGAGAATGATCCTGGCCAGGGCCCTGAACAGCCTTTCGAGCGCGCGGGAGCGCCTCGTCGCGCGCAAGCACGCTGCCGGCCCCATGTGAGGGCGCCATTTCGAAGAAAACCAGGCGTATCCAGGGCTCTTATAACGTCACTCAATCGCAATGACGCCGCGGGGCTTTTGTCGCTCCCGTCAGGCAAGATCATGGGATGCAATCCACGCCAGGGATGCCTTTGGTGCTGGAGTCGTGTCACAGCACCTGGCTCTTCGACACGGACTCGATGCGCTTCCGGCGGATCCTCAAGGGTCTCGACATGGAGGCCCGGAACGCCTCGACGGCATGGAGGCCTTACTTCGGGTTGGAGCTGGACGAACACTCCGAGTCATTCGTCGTGATGCTCAACCCCGAGGGCACCAGGCTCCTGCGGTCGTGGCGGCACGTCGACCATTGTCCCCAATGCGGGGGGGAGACCACAGCAGAGCTCTCCATCGACGAGCTGCGCGCCGCCGCTTTGGGCTGACGGAGCACAGTTTTTCAGCGAAGGTGGTCCCTAGGTTTTGGGGGACCTCCACATAAGCTAGGTGTTCGTGGATGCTGTTGACCTGGAACGCCTGCTCAGGGTGCTCGATCACTGGGACGGCTCCGATCTGCACCTGAAGGTAGGGGCGCCCCCGCGCGTTCGTATCGACGGGGAGCTGCGCACCCTGGTCGACGAGCTGGCGCTCACACCCGAGGACACCACCGCAGTCGCTGCGGCCATCTGCCCGCCCCGGGTCGCGGAGAACTTCAACAAGCATCACGAGGCCGACTTCGCGTACTCGGTGCCAGGGCTCGCCAGGTTCCGTGTCAACGCTTTCTACCAGCGGGGCACCGTCGCCTTTGTCTTTCGCAGGGTGAGGGCGGCTCCCGCCAGCCGCGAAGAGCTGGGCCTGCCCGAGGTCATCTACGAGCTAGCTGCCGAGCACCGTGGGCTCGTTCTGGTCACCGGTCCGACAGGTTCTGGGAAGACGACCACGCTCGCGTCGATGGTGGACCACATCAATCGAACCCGGGCGTGTCACATCGTGACGATCGAGGACCCGATCGAGTACCTGCACAGGGACCAGCTCGCAGCCATCGAGCAACGCGAGGTGGGTTTCGACACCGACTCGTTCGCCACCGCGATGCGCGTGGTGCTGCGC
>JBOGFX010000144.1:0-2710 GCA_050743805.1 Acidimicrobiales bacterium | reverse complement strand
AGCGCGCCGGACCGTGCTCGCTCCTACCTTCAACTCTTCGGCGATCCAATCGGCAGACAGCCCCTCGGCGTAGAGCTTCGCGGCCCTGTCGACATCGTCCGGACTGAGCGCCCGGCGATCCCGCTTGAGGACCCCGTGACGCCGGACGTGGCCGAGGACGGTCGTCTGGCTCACCCGGAACGAGGCCGCCAACTCCTCCACGGTGACGCCGCGACGGTAGGCGGCGACCAAGTCGGCCACTTGCTCGGGCGCGAGACGCCGCTGGACCGGAAGCGAGGCGACGAGCGGGTCGGTCGGATCAACGGGAGCCTCGCCCGGGCAGTGCCGTAGCACCGTCCCGAGCGGCGGTAGGCAGAGGACAGGGCCATCTACCTGGGTAAACGTATTGGGGCTTGTCGGGAAGGGTCGTCTTGTACTGTGACAAGATAAAACCACCGCTCGGCATCCACCGCGAGACGGTAGCCATCCTGCTGGAATGCCAGGGCGTCCCTCGTCGTCGCCGTTCCCTCACCTCGGCTCAGGTCACCCAGGCTGTCTCACTGTACGCGATGGACCATCCCCTCACGCGCATCGCCCCGCAACTTGGGTGCCACCCTGACACGGTTCGGCGCGCGCTCGTCAAGGCTGGAGTGAAGACGCGCGACAACCACGCCTAGGAGCGTGAGTCACTATCGGCTGATGCGGCGATAGTGGCGCCCATGAGCACCTGATCGATCGTCGTGGACCGATGCTCACGCGGGGGGTGCCGGGCGGCGGCTCAGACCGAGGGTCTGGGGAGGCCCGATGGCCCTATGCGGGGGCCTTCTGGGCGAGGTCACCCGCTTGGGCAAGCTTGCGGAGGTTGTGGCAGACGGCATGGAGCGTCCACTCACCCTTCGCTCCGGCCAGGCCACGTAGCCGGAGGAACCCGGCTCGTTGTCGGACCTTGGTCTGGCCGAAGACCGGTTCGACGATGGCCTTGCGCCGGGCGTAGTCGGCCCGTCCCTTCTTCGTGCGCAGCCGCCGAGCCATCCTTTCGCGCTGGGTGGCGTCTTTTGGGATCGGTCCCCGTGGCGTGGGCGGCACCCGTTCTCCTCGCCGGATGCGCCCGGTGGCGATGAGAACGTCGGTGTCTTCCTCGGCGGCGCGGGTGAGGTTGTCCTCCGAGCAGTAGCCGGCGTCGGCCAGGTGGACGCCGGGATGCTCGTCGATGCCGGCGTCGGCCAGCGTCTGCGCGCTCAAGTGGATCATGTCGAAGAGCTGGTGGACGTCGGCCGCCTGGTTGGTGACGTCGTGGGCGATGATGACCTGGGCCTCCTCGTCCACCACGGCTTGGGCGTTGTAGGCGTAGTGGAACCCGTCGTTGGTCTTCATCATGCGGGACTCGGGGTCGGTGAAGTTGCGCTGGGCCTTCTTGTCGGGCACCGCCTTGTCGGTCGCACAGGTTCGGGCCCGGGAAGCCTCGTCGTCGGTGGCGCCCTTCTCGGCGGCCCGTTCGGCCGCCTTTCGGGCCGCCTTGTCCCTGGCTTCTTCCTCGAGGGCCTCTTTGGCGGCCCGCAGCTTGGCCAGCCGGGACTGCCTGCGGGCCAGCTCCTCGGGGACTTCGTCACCCCGTTTTTCCTCACCGAAGACCTCGTCTTCGGCCCGGTCGCGTTCGTCGGCTTCGGCCAGGATGGCGGCGACCTCGTCTTGGAGCTGGTCGATCTTGGGTCCCAGGCGGTCGTAGCTCATGGCCTTGTGGCGCGAAGCCTGTGCCCGCAGTTTCGTCCCGTCGAGGGCCACGCGTCCCAACTTGACCAGCCCGGCCTCCCGGCACAGCGCGAGTACCTGGACGAAGAGGTCGCCCAAGGCGTCGAGGTGGCGACGGCGAAAACGCGAGAGGGAGCGGTAGTCGGGCACGGCGTTGGCCGCCAGCCAGCGAAAGGCCACGTCAGTGTGGCAGCACCGCTCCATCTCTCGTGACGAGGTCACCCCGGTCGAGTACGCATAGAGCAGGAGCTTGAGCATGAGCCGGGGGTCATAGGGCGGGAAGCCAGCGGCCTCGACGTAGCTGTCGTAGATGACGCTCAAGTCCAAGAGGTCGTCGACCACCTCGGCGACGAAGCGGGCCTCGTGGTCCTCGGGCAGCCAGTCGTCGAGCGACGGCGGCAGCAGGTAGCTCTGGGCGGGGTCGTAGGGGCGGAAGGTCTTGTTCGCCCCGACGGCGACCTTGGCCCGAGCTGGCTCGGCGGGGTTTCCCGCATCGAAGAGCCGGTCATACGCAGCCTGGTTCTCCATGGACCAATTCTCGTCCACCTGGGAGAAGATCGCGAATCGAGCCCCACCTCCATCCGGGCGGCGGGACCGGGACCCGAGGGACTCAGCCGGTGAGGTTCACTGGCGGGTACTGACCCACGCTCCTAGTCGAAGCCCCGAGGCCACAGGGGTCCTGACCAACCGAATCCAGCCAGGATTACCGCCGGATGGCCCTGATCGGCGAGGCCGTGGAACGACGGAACGTGACCTTCAGGCCAGGCCAGCCCGGTAAACTGGGCAAAGGTGTCCGCGGCCTGTGGGCGCCCCGGACGAGACGTGCGCCGTACCCGGCAGGACAAGACGACGCTCCCAAGGGAGTGGTGTCGTCATGAGTCAGGTGGTGCAGGTCATTGGCTCGCTGTTGGTGTTGTCTGGCTTCGCGGCAGCCCAACGAGGCTGGCTCGACCAACGATCGCGTACCTACTTGGTCTTGAAC
>JBOGFX010000143.1:0-1754 GCA_050743805.1 Acidimicrobiales bacterium | reverse complement strand
ACCTCGAGATGCTCGATGTTGGGAACGGGGCTGATCACGACCTATGGGTTGTTGAGTGCAAGGTGTTGGCCTCAGGTTCTCCGGGTCTCTCACGCCAGCTCTTTTCTGCCCTGCGCGCAGGTGGATCGGCCGGTCGCCACCAATGGGCCCATTGCGTCTTGGGCTACCGCCCCGAGGGCAAGCAAAGGCACGATCCCTTCCGGGTACCAGCGGCAAGGCCACGGCCTGAGGCGGTAGGGCCCGGAACGGGCCGCCCCGCGCCACGCATGGCTCGCGCTAGCTAGCTCAGCGCCATTTGTCGATCGAGACCACCTTGGCATTGTTGCCAAAGCTGCTCGGGTGGCCCTCGACGGCCCAGCTGTCGGGGATCACCCTGCCACCGACCACCCCGAAATGAATGTCCTGTGGCTCGTTCAGCCGGATGAGCTCCTCGGGGTCGGCCTGCAGATAGGTCGCGTACGGCTCGACCCCCTGCCGGGCCCGCGCCCCGAAGAAGACGTCTTGGAGGCCCGTGGCCCACCATCTTCCCGCAGGGATGTAGCTGCGGTCCGCCAACCAGGCGCTCAGCTCCTCCTTGCTCTTTACACCCTCTCGTTCGATCAGGTTGCGTGCCACCAGTGGATCGATGAGGAAGAAAGCGCCCCAGCCGGGCACGAAGGACTCGAGCACCTTGGCGAGGCCTTCTTTTGAGCTGGCCCCCCGCGGGAGCGAGCGCACACCCGTGTAGACGGTTGCCACGCTGTCGCTTTCCTTGAACCCACGCTGTACGTGGTAGGGCTCCCAGGGGGAGTCCTCTTCATTCTCCGCAACGCACATGTTGACGAGGTTCATAGGGTTGCCGATCGTTCCCATGTAGCTGATCGCGGGTACCGATCCACCTTGCAGGTTCTGCGAGCCCAAGCCGTAGCTTCGGCCGATCACCGAGTTGGCCAGGTTGTACTGGCTCAGCGCGCCTATCCCCGAGTTCATCTGCAGCTCGTGGCGGATCGGACCGTTGATGAGCACCATCACGGCCGCTGACGACATGCTGCTCCAGCGCGCGGTGATGCCCGAGGTGAGCAGGGCCAGGATCGTGGGGAAGTGCTCGGGCTGTGCTCCGGCCATCACTGCGTTCACAGCGGCCTGCTCGACGGTGAACTCCCAGAAGTCGCGGGTGCCCGTGGCACGTATCTTGCCTGCGGGTTCATCTTTGTCGTGGCTCGTGCCGGCCAGCATTGCCGCCACTCGCCCCTCGGTGGGCAGGATGATCGGCAAGTAGTCGGTCCAACCGTTCTCGAGGAAGATCGTGCGCAGCTCGTCTTCGGTGCCAGGCTCCAACAGACGCGGCCGGACGCGTTCGAACTTGACACCCTTCATGTCCTCCTCGGTGAGCGCACCGGTGAGGCCAAACATCATGTCGTCGATAAAGGGGTGACCCGTGATCGGGTTCGGACCCTCGATGTACGCGCGTAGCTCTGTCGGCGTACGACCGCCGACGGGGCTCGGCACGAAGGCGTGTCGGAGTTGGGGAATGCCTGCAAGCTTGGAGGTCGACGCCACGAGACGGGCGAATGACTCAGCATGGACGGCCAACGAGGGGATGTGGTACTCGGTTTCGAGCCTTGTCGCGTGACCGGCGACCGCCGGCGCGCACGTGCTTCAGAGGCCGATACCGAGCACCGCTAGGTCGCCCTCCTCCGCGATGCGGGCATACATCTCTGGGTCAGGGTTGAACGGCGTCTTGAGGCGCACCGGCACTGGTTTCGCCTCTGGAT
>JBOGFX010000142.1:0-2048 GCA_050743805.1 Acidimicrobiales bacterium | reverse complement strand
ATCTGCACCCTCTTCTCGGCTGCTGCCTTCTTAGGACCCTCCGCACAATAACATAGTTGTAGTTCAGCTCGCCTCCGCAGCCTCCCCGGGTGTCACCGTGTAGTTCCAGTCGCCATGAAAGTCGTGGCGAACGAGGGGGACGGCTTCGAACTGCTTCTTGGTGATCTTGAGGCCCTTCGGGTAGGCGCCGGTGTCGCGTTCGGCGTGCACGTTGAGCCCGGTGGAGGTGGTGGTCGCGCCGATGAGGTTCACGACGACCTCGTGGCTCGTGAGGGGACGCCCGCGCCAGTTCATCGAGACAGCGCTCCAGAGCCTGTGCTCGATCTTGTTCCACTTGGACGTCCCGGGCGGGAAGTGGCAGACCGTTATCGACAGCTTGGTCCTCTCGGCCAACCGGGCCAGCTCTACCTTCCAAAGCCGGACTCTGTGGCCGTTCGACCCGCCGGCATCGGCGGTGACGAGGAGCCGGCTGGCGCCGGGGTAGGCCTGCGAGCCCATGGTGTCCCACCAGCGCCCGATCGTCGCCACCGCGAAGGCCGCGGTGTCGTGATCGTCGCCTACAGACACGAAGCCCTCGTTGGAGCCGATGTCGTAGACACCGTAGGGGATCGCCTTTCCGACCTCGGGGTCCGGGAAGTCGTGCACGTCGACGCGCTCGGGCGATCCCTTGGGCTGGTACTCCCTGCCACCGTTTTTCAGCTGGCCGGTGACCTCTTTCTTTTTGGTGTCGACGGAGATCACCGGTTCGCCGGCTCGCAGGTGCTCGGCCACCTGGCCGGACAGGTAGACGAACTGTGCGTCGCGATCGGGGTGCTGGGAGCCCTCACGCTGTTTCGCCAGGGCCTGCAGAGAGAAGCCCATCTCGGCGAGGAGCCGCCCGACGGTGTCGGCACTGACCGAGTGGCCCATCGACGACAGCGCTTCGGCGAGATGCCCGGTCGACTTCGACGTCCAGCGAAGTGGGCACATCGGATCGCCGCGAGCCTCGGGCTCGACGAGATCGTCGAGGTTCAAGAGCAGGTCCGGGTCCTTGTCGATGAGGCGCTTGCGACCAGCCCCAGGCCGCCGTACCGGCGCGTCCGGATCGAGTCCCGCCGCCACCTCACCGACCGCCTTTTGCACCGTGGCGAGGCTCATCCCCGACGTTCTCGATACCGCCGCGATCCCACCTCGTCCGAGCGCAGCCGCATGCGCGCCCGCCAGAGCCCGTCGCTGACGTTCGTCAAGTAGCGGCATCACCGTCGCGAACACTCTGGCAAGCGTCGCCTCGGTGAGCTCCACATCGAGAGGCTACCTCTGGCGGATCAATCCGACTAGGTTATTCTGCGGAGTGTTCTAAGCTTTTGGGGTGAGTCAAGCCACCGCCGATCGCCTGCCGGAGATGCCTGAGCCCTGGGGGCTCCGGCTTGTCGAGCGCGACGGAGAGGTCTTTGTCTTTCGTGGCCCCCACCTCTTCGCCAACTACGACAAGGACGACCTCGGGATGCGCAACCTCGCCGTCGTCGCGCTCACCGACGCCGGCTTCTCCGGCATCGACGTGGCATCGTGCTTCTCGTTAAGCCGCGTGTACGTCTCGATGCTGCGCAGCCGGGCACGAGATGCCGGCTCGGAAGGCTTGGTGCGAACCCGTGGGCGCAAGAAGAGTCTCTCGCCGACCAAATGGGCGAGGGCGCTGAAGCTGTCGGACAACGGCGCGAGCGACAGTGAGATCGCGAGGCGCTTCGGGGTGCACTCCGGCACGGTGGGCCGCCGCCTGGGCGAGCTTCGGGCGTCTCGAGGCGAGACCAGCCAGTCGCCGCTCTCGATGCCTGACCCTGGCGAGGGCTCAGAGGACAGCGTCCACGACAGCGCTCCAGCGCCCAGCACCGGCGAAGAGAGCCAGTCCGACGAGTCCGCACGGGCCGAAGAGGAGGCGGTGAGGGACGGTCCGCTCGAAGGGAGTGAGCCGCCAAGGCACCGGGCCGGGAGCGAGCCAAACCTTCTTCCTCGGATCGGGACCGGCGAGGTCGCCTCCCGCTACGCCGGGGCGATGCTGCTCCACCCCTTCC
>JBOGFX010000141.1:0-1729 GCA_050743805.1 Acidimicrobiales bacterium | reverse complement strand
CGGTCCGGCCTTTCCTCGTTGCTCTGGCTTGTCTGCTCGGCGACTTCGACCAGTTCCAGCATCTGGGAACGTTCAACCGGCTGCATCTCGCCCAGCTCGTCTTCGGGGCCGGGGCCGTGGAGGCCTCGATCGGACGAGTCGCTGAAACGCTCGAGGGGTGGGGCTATCGTGACTCCCCGGCCGCCAAGCACCAGCTCCGAGGCGTCATCAGCCAGGCGTTCCTGGTCAACGGGAGCCCGTTGCTAGAGGACCTCAGCACCGGGAGCTTCGCCCGCCTCCGAGAACACCCGGCAACCGGCGACTACCAGCTGCCAGTGCTCTACGCGCTCCAACGTGCAGTTGCCGTCCTCGGTCACTGCGACCCGCCGGCGCGCACCGGCCACAACGCCGCCCCGATCATCGAAGGTGCTCATCCCGACTGGGTCGGGTGGATCGAACGCTGGCACGCCACCTCGACGCTCACGCCGAAAGTCCGGGCCATCATCCGCACGATCATGGCGAAAGCCGGGCGCTGGCTGGCGGCAGAGCACCCCGACATCACCGAGCCCGCCCAGTGGACCCGCCAGATCTGCGCCGCGTGGGTGGCCGCCGTCGATCGGATGGCTGTCGGCGACTACGTACAGCGACGCGACGCCCTCTCCGGCCGTCTCGGCACACCGATCTCGCCGCGCACCAAGGCTCATGTCCTCATGGCCAGCCGCACGTTCTTCCGGGACTGCCAGGAGTGGGAGTGGTTCCCCCGCCGTTTCGACCCTTCGCGCGCCCTCGCTGTCCCGCACAGCATCGCCGCGTTGATCGCCACCGACCCCCGGGTCATTGCCGACGACCTGTGGGCCAAGCTCTTGTGGGCCGGGCTCAACCTCGAAGCCGGCGACCTGCCGGGCAACTCCGCCGACACCTACTACCCGATGGAGCTGATCCGAGCGGTGACCCTCACCTGGCTGTTCAGCGGGTTGCGCTCCGACGAGATCACCCGCCTTCGTGTCGGCTGTGTCCGCTGGCAGCACAACGGGCACCCCATCCCCGGTGACGCCCCCGACGTGCTCGCCGAAGACGCGGTCTGCCTGCTCGACGTGCCCGTGCACAAGACCGGGACTGCCTTCACCAAGCCCGTCGACCCCCTTCTCGGACAGGCGATCGAGGCTTGGCAGCGCGTTCGGCCATCGCAGCCGGAGACCCTCGATGCCAAGACGGCCGAACGAGTCGACATCCTCTTCTGCGTACGTGCTCAGCCGGTCGCCCGCATCTACATCAACCGGACGATCATCCCCGCCCTGTGCGCCAAGGCTGGCGTGCCACACGCGGACGTGCGCGGAAAGATCACGAGCCACCGGGCGCGCTCGACGATCGCCAGCCAGCTCTACAACGCCAAGGAACCGATGACGCTGTTCGAGCTGCAAGCCTGGCTCGGCCACCGGAGCCCGGCCAGCACTCAGCACTACGCCAAGATCAGCCCTGCCACTCTCTCGAAGGCCTACACCGAAGCCGGGTACTTCGCCCGCAACCTACGGACGATCGAGGTCCTCCTCGACCGCGATGCCGTCACGGCGGGGGATGCCGGAGGTGGGGACCCCTTGGCAGCACTACGACCTCGGTCACGGCTACTGCAGCTACAGCTTCTTCGAGCAGTGCCCGCACCGGATGGCCTGCGCACGCTGCGACTTCTACATCCCGAAGCTCTCGAGCGGCGCCCAGCTCCTCGAGGGCAAGGAGAACCTTCAGCGCATGC
>JBOGFX010000140.1:0-1810 GCA_050743805.1 Acidimicrobiales bacterium | reverse complement strand
GTTCCACCACCCAACGAAGGAGGTCCCTGACGATGAGCGACGGTATCGGGCTGGCAGACAAGATGCTGGGACTGTCGGGTCTCGTGGTGCGCGACGTGGAGGAAGGCATCGGCGAGCTCATCGTTCGCGTCGAGTCAACGAAGAGCAAGGCCGTCTGTCCGTCGTGCCGCCGGCGGGCGCAGGCCCAGGACCGGGTCGAGGTGCATCTGCGGGACCTCCACTGCTTCGGACGCCCGTGCCGCCTGGTGATCCGCAAGCGCCGCTGGCGGTGCCGGACCGGCCGCTGCATCAACAAGACGTGGACCGAGAGGATCAGCGGCATCGCTCCCCGCCACGTCCTCACGCTGCGTGCCGGGGCCGAGGTCACCCGGCAGGTCGGCCAGCTGTGCCGCTCGGTGGCGTCGGTGGCCCTCGAGTACGGAGTGGGCTGGGACACCGCCTGGGCGGCCATCACCTGGCATGGGACTCCGCTCGTGGAGGACCGATTCCGTGTCGGGATCGTCCGGGCGCTCGGGGTCGACGAGCACAGCTATCTGTCGGCGACCCCCTCCCACGCCACCATCTACGCCACCAGCCTGGTCGACCTCGACCGCCGTCGGATCATCGATCTGTTCGAGGGAAAAAGCGCCGCCAAGCTGCGGCGATGGAGCGGGCAGCGTTCCAAGGCCTGGTTGGGTTCGGTGAAGGTCGTCGCCTTGGACCTGACCGACACCTACCGCAGCGGGCTCTCCCCGCACCTCACCCACGCCAAAAAGGTGGCCGACCCGTTTCATGTGATCCGGGTCGCCAACCGGATGGTCGACCAGGTCCGCCGCCGCGTCCAGCAGGAGTTGCTCGGGCACCGGGGCAGGAAGGCCGATCCGCTCTTTCGCATCCGCAAGCTCTTGGTCAAGGGCGAGGAGCGTCTCGACGAGCGCGGCCGGGAGAAGCTGCTCGCCGGTCTGCGCGTGGGCGACCCCCACGACGAGCTGCTCGGTGCGTGGTTGGCGAAGGAATCGGTGAGGGCTGTCTATCTGGTCGACGACGTGGCCGAAGCCACCGAGCGGCTCGACAACGTCATCGTCGCCTGCCGAGAAGATCTCGTTCCTGAGATCCGCACGATGGGTCACACCCTGTCTCGCTGGCGCGAGGAGATCTTGAACCACCACCGGACCGGCGCCTCGAATGGACCAACCGAGGGGACCAACTTCTGCGCCAAACAGGTCAAGCGCGCCGGTCGAGGCCTCACCAACTTCGGTCATTACAGACTCCGGGTGCTTCTCTACGCCGGTGGCGTCAGCTGGCCGACACAGATCCGGCCGCCCCGGATCACCTCAACCCGTCCCCACTGAAACCGGGAGAGCCAGAAATGATCCTGTATCTGTGGGAGGGCGGACCCGACGGGTTTGTGGAGCGATACCAGCAGCTCCAGGCCTTCGCCTTTGCGGTGCAGGAGAGTGAGCCCATCGACATCCAGTTGAGCCGATGGCCCGCAGCCATTTCGCCGTCGGCCTGAGAACGGCGTCTCGAGAGCAGCCAGCAACTCCAGAAGTCAGTGCGCTGAGTGCTCGTACTTGTTGTGCTTGATTTCGACCACCGAACCGGCCGGAAGCTGAACAACCTCAGACAAGCCCGAGTCGGCGACCACATTGTTCGTCACGGTCAGGTAGTCCAGCGTCCGAGGGCCTTCTCGTCCCTTACCTCTGTTCGGCTCGTTTCCGATGAATCCTTCATTGTCGTGGCTGAGCTGGTTGTCAATGACCGTCACATGATTTGAAGCGGAGACCATGATGCCCGCCTTATGGGTGTCGTCGATCCTGTTTCCCCGGAC
>JBOGFX010000139.1:0-12539 GCA_050743805.1 Acidimicrobiales bacterium | reverse complement strand
GAGGCCATGTACTTCATCAACCTGGCCTTCACCGCCCTGTTCATCTTCTCGCTCTACAAGAAGTAGGCGGGCGGTGAAGCAGACGACCGGCCGGGTCGGCGCCAGCCCCTCCTGCCACGAGGCAGGGTGTGATCGATGATCGCTACGAGCAACTTCCTGGTTCCCAACGGCACCTTCATAGTGGAGCTGATCGCGTTCGTCATCGTCCTGGGTGTGGTTGGCCGCTACGCCCTGCCGCCGCTGAACAAGATGGTCGAGGCGCGCCGTGAGCAGATCCGCTCCGAGCTGGAAGCCGCCGAACGGGCGCGTTCGGAGGCCACCGCAGCCGACGAGGAGCGCCAGGCAACTCTGGACGAGGCCCGCCGTCGCGCTCGGGAGATCCTCGAAGCCGCGAACAGAGCAGCAGAGTCCGCCCGAGCCGAGGCGGCCGAGAAGGGCCGTGAAGAGCACGACCGGATCATCCAGGACGCCACCGCCGAGCTGGACCACGCCCGCCAACGGGCCCTCGACGAGGCGACCGCCCAAATCGGTGAGCTGGTCATGGAGGTGGTCGAGCGGATCATCGCCCGCGAGATGGACACAGAGGTCCACAGAGACCTCCTTGACGAGGCGATCGCTGCTCTAAAGGGCGAGGAATCCTCCGAGGCGGGCGTGTGAACCCTGAGGTTGAGGGCTACACGGCCGCGCTGAGGGAGCCCCTCAGCACGAGCTCCCGCCGACGTTTGGCCGAAGAGCTGTCGGCCGTCGCGCGTCTGGTTGAGGGCTCGCCACAGCTTGCGGCGGCCTTGGCCGACACGGCCGTGCCACCGAGCGCTCGTCAGGGAATCCTGACCGAGCTGCTCTCTGACAAGGTGGCCCAAGACACCCTGGGCCTCGTCTCCTTCGCCGTGTCTGCCACCAAGGCCTCCGAGGTGAGCGCGGCGCTCGGGTGGCTCGCAACCCGGGTCGATGAGGGATCAGACGAGCAGGCGCCGTTGGGTCATGTGGCCGCGCGCGAGCGCCTGGGTGGTTACGCGGCCGCGCTCTTCGAGCACCTCGATGTCGATCAGCTCTCCAAGGTCGAAGACCAGCTCTTCCGGTTCGCCCGCATCGTCGAGTCCACCCCCAAGCTTCGGGCCGCCCTCACCGACCGCGAGCTTCGCTTCGACGCACGGGCCCAGCTGGTATCGGACCTGCTCGCGGGTAAGGTCGAAGACGCGACCTGTGCCCTGGCCGGCTTCGTGGCCAGGGCAGGCCGTCCGAGGGACTTCGTGGGATCGCTCGACTGGCTTGTGGCTCGGGCGGCTTCGGCCCGCGGCTGGCGGGTCGCCGACGTCCGTACGGCCGAGCCGATCGCCGACAGCCAGCGAGAGGCCATCGAGAGAGTCCTTTCGGGGCTCGCGAAGGGCCCCGTGGAGCTGAGGGTAACCGTCGACGAGGAGCTCTTGGCAGGCGCCGTGATCGAGGTGGGAGACCTCCGCTTGGACGCGACCGCACGGGGCCGCCTCGAGCGCCTGCGCGCCGAGCTGGCGATCGATGCTCCCGAGCCTGCAGGCCTGACCGACCGACAGAGGGGAACAAATGACCGAGCTCACCATTGACGCCTCAGAGATCACCGCGGCCCTGCGCCGCCACATCGACGACTACTCGCCCTCAACCGAAGCCGAGCAGGTCGGTCGCATCGTCGAGGTGGGCGACGGCATCGCCCTGATCTCGGGGCTCCCCAAGGCCGCGGTCAACGAGCTGGTGGAGTTCGAGGACGGTACCTTGGGCCTAGCCCTCAACCTGGAGGAAGACGTCATCGGTGCGGTCGTCCTGGGCGAGGTGGACCACCTGGACGAAGAACAGCTTGTCCGCTCGACCGGCCAGATCCTCTCGGTGCCGGTCGGTGATGCCCTGCTGGGTCGGGTGGTCAACGCTCTCGGCCGGCCCATCGACGGCGCAGGGGGCCTCGAGGGCACCGAGCAGCGCAGGATGGAGGTCCAGGCTCCAGGCATCGTGGACCGCAAACCCGTCACCGAGCCGCTTCAGACCGGGATCAAGGCGATCGACGCGATGACCCCCATAGGGCGCGGGCAGCGCGAGCTCATCATCGGTGACCGCAAGACGGGCAAGACGACGGTCGCGATCGACACGATCCTCAACCAGGCCGGGCAGGGAGTGAAGTGCATCTATGTCGCCATCGGCCAGAAGAACTCCTCGGTGGCCCAGACCGTGAAGGTTCTAGAGGAGCACCGCGCCCTCGACTACACGGTCGTCGTGGTGGCCTCCGCCGGTGACCCGGCGCCCTTCAAGTACCTGGCGCCATACGCGGGGTGCGCGATGGGCCAGCACTGGATGGAGCAGGGGGACGCGGCGCTGATCGTCTACGACGACCTGTCCAAGCAGGCTGAGGCGTACCGCCAGGTGTCGCTCTTGCTGCGGCGCCCCCCCGGGCGCGAGGCCTATCCCGGGGACGTCTTCTATCTGCACAGCCGCCTGCTCGAGCGCGCTGCAAAGCTGTCCGACGAGCGCGGCGGAGGGTCGCTCACCGCGCTCCCCATCATCGAGACCAAGGCCGGCGACATCTCTGCCTACATACCGACCAACGTCATCTCGATAACCGATGGCCAGATCTTCTTGGAGTCCGATCTCTTCTATGCCGGCGTGCGTCCCGCGGTCAACGTCGGCAACTCGGTGTCTCGGGTGGGGGGCAGCGCGCAGGTGCGTGCGATGCGCTCGGTCGCGGGCACGCTCAAGATCGACCTCGCACAGTTCAGGGACCTCGAGTCCTTCGCGACCTTCGGTTCCGAGCTGGACAAGGCGTCCCAGGCGCAACTCGACCGCGGATATCGGCTCACAGAGCTGCTGAAGCAGCCTCAGAACGACCCGGTGCCCGTCGAGGAGCAGGTGATGGTCGTCTACGCGGGCACCAGGGGCTGGGTGGACGACATCGAGGTTTCCCAGCTCCGCAGGTTCGAGTCCGAGATGCGCGCCTACTTGCGCTCCAACGCGAAGGAGATCTTGAAGGCGATCTCGACCAAGGGCGAGCTGGGCGACACCGACGCCATCGACGCGAAGCTGGCCGAGTTCAAGGAGCTCTTCGATCCCAAGGGTGCTTCGTGAGAGTGACCGGGGCGAGGCGCTGAGGTGGCCGGTGGCGTAGAGAGGACCCTGCGCAGGCGTATCCGCAGTGTCCAGGCGACCAAGAAGATCACCAGGGCCTTCGAGCTGATCGCGGCCTCTCAGATCGTGCGGGCCCAGAACAGGATCGCCGCCAACCGCCCATTCAAAGAGGGCATGAGGCGGATCGTGATGGAGGCGGCCCGCGACGACGAGGGGGCCCGCGCCCTGATGGGGGTTCCCGAGAGCCCCAAAAAGGTGACCGTCGCGCTCATCGTGGGAGACCGGGGCCTCTCGGGCCCCTACAACTCCTCGGTTCTGCGCGCCGCCGAGGCGCGGGTTGCCCACCACCGCGCGGCCGGCGCCGAGGTGGAGATAGTCGCAGTCGGGCGCAAGGCGGCCGCCTACCTCCGTTTCAGGGGCAGGGAGGTATCAAGGTCATTCGTGGCGATGGCAGACCGTCCGAGCTTCGCCCAGGCGAGAGAGGTGGCGGCCGAGCTGTGGGCCCCCTTCGGCAACCACCAGGTCGACCTGGTGGAGCTGGTCTCCACCAGGTACCGCTCGGCGGGAAGCCAGAGCGTCGAGGTCCTCCAGCTCCTG
Source organism: Acidimicrobiales bacterium (assembly GCA_050743805.1). GTDB lineage: Bacteria > Actinomycetota > Acidimicrobiia > Acidimicrobiales > RAAP-2 > Palsa-461. The sequence continues at coordinate 8,858 of JBOGFX010000139.1, read as the reverse complement.
CCGCTGCCTCCGCACGAGGGCGAGGCCGAGGGCCTGTCGAGCCCGACAGGCGGTTACATCGAGTTCGAGCCGGACGCGGTACGCCTCATAGGCGAGCTGGTCTACCGTTACCTCGAGTCGGAGACCTTTTCCGCTCTCTTGGAGGCGTCTGCCTCCGAGCACGCGTCGCGCCAGAGGGCGATGGCCGCGGCCACCGACAACGCAGACGAGCTGATCCGCACCTACACGAGGACGATGAACAGGGCCCGGCAGGACACGATCACCAACGAGATCATGGAGATAGTCGGGGGAGCAGAAGCCCTCCGGAGCGCGAAGGGAGCGACGTGACCACGACAACTGAGAGCCCGACCACCGAGCGGGCGGCGCTCGAAGACGGCAGGGTGGTCGGCATCGCGGGGCCGGTCGTCGACGTCGAGTTCCCGCCACACGCGCTGCCCGAGATCAACAACGCGGTCGAGATCGAGCTGGAGCTGGAGGGGCGCAGCGAGACCATCGTGGCCGAGGTCGCCCAGCAGATCGGTGAGGGCCAGGTGCGCTGTGTGTGCATGCGCTCCACCGACGGCCTCGTGCGTGGGACCCCGGTCCACAACACCGGGCAGGGCATGAAGGTGCCGGTCGGAGACGCCGTCTTGGGCCATGTCTTTAACGTTCTGGGCAAGCCACTTGACACCGAGAAGATCGGGGAGCCCGACGACTGGTGGGAGATCCACCGCGATCCACCGCCCTTCGACCAGCTGGAGCCTCGCGCCCAGATGTTCGAGACCGGCATCAAGGTCATCGATCTGCTCGAGCCCTATGTGCAGGGCGGCAAGATCGGCTTGTTCGGCGGCGCAGGGGTGGGCAAGACGGTGCTGATCCAAGAGATGATCCACCGGGTCGCCGCCCAGCACGGAGGCGTCTCGGTCTTCGCGGGCGTGGGCGAGCGCACCCGCGAGGGAACCGACATGTGGCTTGAGATGCAAGAGTCGGGCGTCATCGACAAGACCGCCCTCGTCTACGGCCAGATGGACGAGCCTCCCGGAGTCCGCCTACGTGTGGGGCTCGCGGCCCTGACGATGGCCGAGTACTTCAGGGACGTGAAGAACCAGGACGTCCTTCTGTTCATCGACAACATCTTCCGTTTCGTGCAGGCGGGCTCGGAGGTCTCGACCCTGCTGGGACGAATGCCGTCCGCAGTCGGGTACCAGCCGACCCTGGCGGACGAGATGGGCCAGCTCCAAGAGAGGATCACCTCGACAAAGGGAAAGTCCATCACCTCCATGCAGGCCGTGTTCGTCCCCGCCGACGACTACACCGACCCGGCCCCTTTCACCACCTTCACCCATCTCGACGCGACCACCGAGCTGGCTCGCCAGATCGCCGCCCTCGGGATCTTCCCGGCCGTCGACCCGCTGGCTTCGACCTCCAATATCCTGTCGGCGGACATCCTGGGCGAGCGTCACTACAACGTCGCGCGAAACGTCCAGGCGGTCCTTCAGCGCTACCGGGAGCTCCAGGACATAATCGCCATCCTGGGCTTGGACGAGCTTTCCGAGGAGGACCGTGTCACGGTCAACAGGGCACGCAAGATCCAACGCTTCTTGTCCCAGCCGATGTTCGTGGCCGAGGTGTTCACCGGGGTGAAGGGGGTCTTCGTACCGGTCTCAGAGACCGTCGAGTCCTTCGAGGCCCTGGTGAACGGGGATCTCGACCAGATCCCCGAGCAGGCCTTCTTGAACGTGGGCGGGGTCGATGCCGTGATGGAGAAGGCCAAGACCCTGGGGTCCCAGTAGGTGCCCGACGGCTTCGCGCTCCAGGTGGTGACCCCCGACAAGCTGCTGTTCGAGGGAGAGGCGACGGCGCTCGTGCTGCGCACGGCCGAAGGGGACATGACGGTGCTGGACGGGCACACCTCGCTCATCGGATCTGTGGTCCCAGGAGTGGTGCGGGTCGATCCCCAAGGTGCCGAGGGGCTGAGGGTCGTGGTCCACGGGGGGTTCGTGGACGTCTCCACCGCGCCCGGTGAGGGTGGAGGATTGACCACGCGGGTGACGCTGCTCGCCTCGGTCGCAGAGCTCGCGGATGAGATCGACGTCGAGCGCGCTCGCCGATCCAGGCAGGCGGCGCAGGAGGCGCTCTCGTCGTCTCCTGCGAGGGACGACGGAGCCGAAGTGGATGCCGCTTCACAGCTCCTGGCGGCCCAGCTCGAACGGGCCGAGCTTCGGTTGGAAGCAACTGGCGCGTCTAGCAGCTGAGCTGCAGGGAGCGACCTGGCTGATCCACCGAGCCCTCAGCCGAAGGAGATCGAGCTGTACTCGCCGAGCTTGGAAAGGGTGTGCACCGCGTCGATCTTGCGGATCGTCCCAGAGCGCGAGCGCATGACGAGCGACTCGGTGGCCGCTCCGCCGGCGTCGGTGTAGCGGACGCCTCTCAACAGGTCGCCGTCGGTGATGCCGGTCGCCGCGAAGAAGCAATTGTCGCCCCCGACGAGGTCGTCGGTGTTGAGCACGCGGCCCAGCTCGTAGCCGCAGTCGAGCGCGCTCTGTCGTTCCTGGTCGTTCCTCGGCCACAGTCGGCCGTAGATGGCTGCGCCCATGCATTTGAGCGCCGCCGCAGCGATCACGCCCTCGGGGGTGCCTCCGATCCCCATCAGCACGTCCGCACCGGTCGCATCGGATCGTCCCGTCGCGATGGCCCCGGCCACATCGCCGTCGGTGATCAGCCGGATCCGGGCACCGGCCTCGCGCACCTCGGCTATCAGCTCGGCGTGTCGGGGGCGGTCCAAGATCACCGCGGTCATGTCGCGGACCGGCTTGCCGAGAGCTTCGGAGAGCGATCGGAGGTTGTCGGTCGGGGAGTGGTCCAGGTCGACCGCGCCAGCGCCCTTGGGTCCGACCGCGATCTTCTCCATGTAGACGCACGGGCCCGGATCGAACATCGTCCCGCGTTCAGAGACCGCTATCACCGCCAGCGCTCCACCACGCCCGAGCGAGGTGAGAGTTGTCCCGTCGATGGGGTCCACCGCGATATCGGTCTTGGGGTCTGATCCGTCGCCGATCTTCTCTCCGTTGTAGAGCATCGGCGCGTGGTCCTTCTCGCCCTCACCTATGACCACGATGCCATCCATGGCGATGGTCGAGAGCACCACCCGCATCGCGTTCACGGCGGCCCCGTCAGCCCCGTTCTTGTCCCCACGGCCCATCCAGCGGGCGGCGGCCAGCGCAGCGGCCTCGGTCACCCGGACGAGCTCCAGCGCAAGATTGCGATCGGGTGCGCGGCCCCCAAAGGATTGCTCGGACACTCCGAGCAATCATAGAACCCCGGTTGCCCTATCAGTGATGGTGGTGCGTTCCCGCAGACCCGTACGCACTATTCGGTATTCACAATCCCATCTCGATCATGCACCTTTACGTGACTGGAACCGGCCCAGGTTCGCCGGCACGCGCCGAACGGCGAGAGGACGGAGACCACAAAATGCGCAGGCTGACCCTTTCATGCATGGCTGCGGTGGTCATCTCCTGCGCGTTGTGGACCCTTGCGAGCGCGAGCCTAGGGGTGGGTGGCGCGGGTGCCGCGCGCAATGGTGGCAAGGCAAGCTTCTGCGCCGCTAACGACGCGCTCGATCGGGCTAGCGCGAACGTCGACTCCGTTGCGGAGTTCCTGACCGTCCTCAAGGCACACACTCACGCGATAGAGGTCATGGGCAGGAATGCGCCATCGGGCGACTTGGGACGGGTGTCTCGCAAGCTAGTCAATGGGTTCGATGCGGCTCTTACCTCGGGCAACGCGAACGAGCTCAACAGCCTCCCGGACGGCGTGGCCATCGACACCTACTGCGGGGTCGACGGGACGGGCAATCGGCTGCCGGCGTACTTCGGGAAAGGAAAGGGGGCTCCGTTCTGCTCTGGCTTCCTCCCGATCTTCGAAGCCGTCTCGAAGGCCCCCGATGATGCGGCGGTCCTGGCCGCTCTCGATGCCAACAAGAGCCAGCTCAGCCAGCTCACTTCGCAGCTGGGACACCTGCCGGGATCGATCCGGTCGAAGGCGGCCTCCACACTGGAGAAGGCCCAGACGGCCATCGACGCGAGCGATGCGTCCGCTATCAGGGGCAACGGCGCCGGCAATGCCATTGCTGTCGCCCTGTATTGCGGGCAGAACTCCTAGCGGCGTCGCCGGGCGGCCGAAGTTGCGACTCGATCGAAGCTTTTCGTGGCGGGCATGGCCAGCTGCGAGCCATCGGGGCGTGGATTCGCACGTGAGCTCGGATTTGGCTGGGCGCGATGTCGCTCGCCAGCTCGGCGCGCGTGGTGACCGGCTACGCATTATTCGGTATTCACAACCGGGGCCGGCCGGCGCATCCTTTTGTGCGGGCGCCGCCTTTTGTCGGTGACCCGGGAGGGAGAACGCTGTGTCCTCTAGAGGGATGAGCCGCTTCATGGGGCCGCTCGGCCTGACGATCCTCGTGGCATTTGGGGTCGGGTTCAGCCTGGGCAGCGGACAACCAGGTGAGAACGCCAAGGGCGCTCAGGTCGTCTCCTGGGTCAACGCGCACGTGGCCCAACAGTGGGCCCAGATCTACCTCGTGGGTCTGGGGCTGGCCGTGTTCCTCGTGTACATCGTCGCCCTGCGCTCGAGGCTTGCGCGATCGGACGGTGCTAGCGGTGCTCTCGCAGATCTCTCGTTCGCGTCTGGGATCGTGTTCGTCGCTTGCATGATCGTGAGCGGGGCGCTTTTGGTGATGGGGACCGCGGCCGCAGCCAACCACCACGACTCGCTGGCCCAAACCTTGAACTTCTTCGACCAGAACGATGAGCTGCTCTTCGCGGTCCCGCTTGCGTTCTTCATGCTCGCTACCGGCCTGGGGATCGTGACCAAGGTGGGCCTCGCCAACTGGGTGGGATGGCTCGCGATCGTGATCGGCGTGGTGTGCGTGCTGGGCCCGTTCTCGTTCTTCGGTTTCCTCGCCGGAGGCGTCTGGTTGCCGATCGCCGGGTTCGTGCTCGGCTCCAGGGAGAGCTCGGCTACCACCTCGGAGGCGAGAGTGCCCACGGGTGTCTCTATCGGAAGCTGACGAGAGCCTCCGAGGCGGCCACCAGCGCGGCGGTGCGGTTGGACACCCCGAGCTTGCGGTAGATGTTCTGCAGGTGCTTGTTAACGGTGCCGACCGATATGCCCAGCGATCTCGCTAGCACGGGAGTGGCCTCGCCCTTCACGAACAGGCTCAGCACCTCGGCCTCCCGCTCGGTGAGACCGATCCGGCGCAGCTCTGCCACCTCCCGGCCGGCCTCACGCTCGTCGACCAAGATGACGTCGGCGCGCCCTGGTGAGCCCCGGACGAAGCGGAGCACGAGCTCGCGATCGCGGTGCTTGCTCGACACGGGATGCATGAGCTTGGGCCGACCATCGTTGATCGCGCCTCGCCTCTGCTCGTTCACCCAGGACTTGACCACCTCGGGCAGGCCAGCGCGGGGAGCATCTCCGAAATGCTCTTCGATTGCCGCGAGCGCCCACTTTGGACAGCCGGCCTCCACGCCCTTGTCGCTGAGCACGACCGCCGCTCGACCCACGTCGCTCAGCGCGTCCGAGATGCTCCGCAGGCTCGCCAGGGCATTGAGATTGCGATAGCTCTGAGTCAGGTACGGGCGCCACGCGTCGAAGGCCGCGACCTCGCTATCGGTGAAGTCCTCGTCGAAGCGGTTCAGCACGATCGCAACGACCAACGGGGACTTGACCGCAAGTCCGATGGCCATCTGGTACTCGACCCTGAGCACTTTGTAGATGAGCCTGTAGAGATCGAGCGAGTGGAGCTGGTCTTGGTCGATGAAGTCCGACAACCTTCGAGCGCTGCCGTCACCGGTTGCCAGCTGGTGCTGCAGCAAGGGGTTCTGCTGGACCAGGACTGCGAACCCTCCTGACTCGACAGCTGGCACAGGATCTTCGTCGGGGTACGCACAAAACTGGGCGAGTGGAAGATCGGGGTCGATCTCGTTGAACGAACCGAGATCGAACGCCAAGATCTGCGCCGGCGCTCTCGAGGAGGCCACCTCTGGGATCCATGGGCTCGAAGAGTATCTCCAGGTGGTCCCGGTGTCCTTGGAGGCTGCGCGGCCATGGTGAGCGGGCCTCCGCGACCCCTTGGGCCTGCAGGAGCCGAGCTTCGCGGCTGAGGTGGCGAAGTGGGTGATAATACCGGCGTGGACCGGCTCGTGATCCGCCCGAACGGTCCGCTCCACGGGCGGGTCCGTGTCCAAGGGGCCAAGAACTCTGCTCTCAAGCTCATGGCCGCGTGCCTTCTGGCCGAGGGGCGCCACGAGCTTCGCAACGTCCCGCGGATCGTCGACGTGGAGATCATGAGCGAGATGCTCCGGGCGGTCGGAGCCTCGGTTGATCGGGAGGGCCCTACCCTGTTCATCGAGGTGCCTGCGGTGGAGGGGCTGGTACCTGTGGCCCCCTACGAGCTCGTTGACAAGATGCGCGCCTCTATCGTGGTTCTGGGCCCATTGCTGGCCAGGTGTGGCGAAGCCCGGATCTCCATGCCCGGTGGTGATGATTTCGGGTCGCGCCCGATCAACTTTCACATTGACGGGCTCGCGCAGATGGGCACCCGTTTCGTGACGCGCCACGGTTTCATCGAAGGCAGCGTGGGGCCAGACCCGGCTCACAGGCGGCTTGTGGGGACCAAGGTCGTTCTCGAGTACCCGAGCCACACGACGACCGACAACCTGATGATGGCCGCTGCCTTGGCGAGCGGGACGACGGTGATCGAGAACGCTGCTCGCGAGCCCGAGGTCTGCGATCTCGCCGGGTACTTGAACGAGATGGGTGCCAGGGTGCGCGGTTCGGGAACCTCCAGGCTCGAGATCACGGGCGTGGACGCCCTCGAGTCCGGAACCCACTCGGTGGTGCCCGACCGGGTCGTCGCAGGGACGCTTGCGGCCGCTACCGCCATCGCAGGCGGCGAGGTCGAGCTCGTCGAGGCCAGAGCCGACCACATGGAGATGTACACGACCAAGCTGCGTTCCATGGGAGTCGAGATAGAGGCGCGCGAGGGGAGCATCTGGGTGGGCGCGGACGGCAGCCTCGAATCTGCCGATGTCGCTACACTGCCCTATCCGGGCGTCGCGACCGACTACAAGCCGATGGTCGTCACCATGCTGGCTGTGGCGCAAGGAGTGGCCATCGTGACCGAGAACCTCTTCGAAGGGCGTTTCCGCTACGTGGACGAACTGCGCCGGATGGGAGCCGACATACGTACCGAGGGGCACCACGCAGTCGTCCGCGGGGTGAAGCGTCTGTCGGGCGCCCAGGTTCGCTCTCCGGACATACGAGGGGGTGCCGCGCTGGTGCTGGCAGGCCTGGTCGCCGAAGGGGAGACGGTCCTGACCGATGCTCATCATCTGGACCGCGGCTATGAGGACCTAGCGGGGATGCTGTCCTCGCTCGGCGGAGACGTGCGCCGGGCTTGACCGACATCGCATCGAAGACGTCCCCAAGTGATCGCGCGTGACCACAGAAGGCAACCGTCTGAGGCCCGCGTTGGCAGTTAGGGCACCCTCCGCCGGACCCGCCCCCGTGGCAGGCGCGCCGCTCCGGGGGTCCCGCCACGGCTCGAAGCGCGAACCAGCGCCGACGCGCCGTTGGCTCGGAGCTACCCTGCGATCGTCCCCATGAGCACGCCACGGCTTCCTTTGCCCAGCGGAGCCGAGACGCTGGAGACCCGGCGGTGGTTCCAGCACGCCGTGTTCTACGAGGTGTTCCTACGCGGCTTCTACGACTCCAACAACGACGGGATCGGAGATATTCGGGGCCTCCACGAGAAGCTCGACTACTTGGAATGGCTTGGCGTGGACGTGATCTGGCTCCTGCCCTTCTACCCGTCTCCCATGCGCGATGGCGGATATGACATAAGCGAGTTCTTCAACGTCGCGCCGGACTACGGCACGCTCGCGGACCTGGCCTTGCTGCTCGACGACGCGCACCGGCGCGGGATCAGGTTCGTGGCCGACCTGGTCATGAACCATACGAGCGATACGCACCCTTGGTTCGTCGAGTCTCGGTCGTCCCGGGACAACCCCAAGGCGGACTGGTACGTCTGGAACGACGACGACCAACGCTGGCCCGAGGCCCGGGTGGTTTTCGCCGACGTGGAACGATCCAACTGGACCTGGGACGACAATCGCCAGCAGTACTACTGGCACAGGTTCTACTCGTATCAACCGGATCTCAACTACGACAACCCCCAGGTCGCGGACTCGATGGTCGAGCTGATCAAGTTCTGGCTCGATGTCGGTTTCGACGGCTTCAGGCTGGACGCTGCTCCGTACCTGTTCCAACGTGACGGGACGGCCGGCGAGCATCTTCCCGAGACCCACGACTTCATAAAGCGGATCCGCAAGGAGATGGACGTGGGCTATCCGGGGCGGATCCTGCTCGCGGAGGCGAACGGGTGGCCTGGCGATGTGGCCGACTACTTCGGCGATGGCGACGAGTGCCATCTGTGCTTCCATTTCCCCTTGATGCCCCGCCTCTACATGGCGGTCCGCAAGGAGCAGCGCTACCCGATCACCGAGATCCTGAGCCAGACCCCCGAGATCCCCGAGTCGACCCAATGGGCGATCTTCCTGCGCAACCACGACGAGCTCACCTTGGAGCAGGTGAGCGAGGAGGAGCGCGACTACCTCTTCAATGAGTACGCCCGCGACGAGAGGATGAAGAGGCACATGGGCATCGGGCGCAGACTCGCCCCCCTGCTCGAAGGAGACCGCCGCCTGGCAGAGCTGCTCTACGCGCTGATCCTTTCGCTACCGGGCAGCCCGGTCATCTATTACGGCGACGAGCTTTTGATGGGGGACAACATCTACCTGGGCGACCGCGACTCG
>JBOGFX010000138.1:0-8118 GCA_050743805.1 Acidimicrobiales bacterium | reverse complement strand
TGAACGACACCTGGACCTGGGACGGAACCGACTGGACCCAGCAGAACCCGGCGACCAGCCCGCCCGCCCTCGGGGCCGCCGCCATGACCTATGACCCAGCCACGGGGAACGTGGTCCTGTTCGGCGGCCAGGATCTCAACGGCAACGTTCTCGACGCCACCTGGACCTGGAACGGGACCACCTGGACCGAGCACAACCCCACCACGAGCCCACCGGCCCGCTTCGCCGCCGAGATGGCCTATGACCCATCCACTGGGAACGTGGTGCTGTTCGGCGGGGGCAACAACGGCAACCCCTTCGACGACACCTGGACGTGGAACGGGACCAACTGGACCGAGCAGAACCCGACCACGAGCCCACCTGGGGGCGACGTCTCGATGACCTATGACGCAGCTACGGGGAGCATGGTGCTCTTCGGCAGCGGGGCGTCCCAGGCCAGCACCTGGACCTGGAACGGAACCGCCTGGACCGAGCAGAGCTCTGCGACGAACCCACCCCCTCGTGTCAGCGCCGCGATGGCCTATGACGCAACGACGCAGAACGTGGTTCTCTTCGGTGGGCTGTCTCTGAGTGGCGGAACTCTTGGCGACACCTGGACCTGGAGCGAGGGGGCCCAGTCGGCGGTGAGCCGTGTCTACGGCCAGGATGCGATCGGGACGGCCATCGCCATTTCGCAGTCAGAGTTTCCGAACCCAGGGTCGGCGGGGGCCGTCGTGCTCGCGCGCTCGGACTATTTCTCCGACGCGCTGGCCGGCGGACCGCTGGCGGCAAAGCTCAACGGCCCGCTCCTGATCACTCCGGGAGCCTCCATCAGCTCCTCGCTGGACCCAAGGGTGCTGGCGGAGATCCAGAGGGTTCTCCCGGCGGGCGGCGCCGTCTACGTGCTGGGTGGGGACCTGGCCATAAGCGGCTCCGTCGACACAACGTTGACGGGTCTCGGCTACAAGGTCCTCCGCGAGGCTGGCGCGGACGAGTACGCGACCGCCGTTGACATCGCCGGCGCGCTGGGCGATCCGACCACGATCTTCGAGACCTCGGGTCTCAGCTTCTACGACTCGGTCTCAGCAGTTCCGGCCGCAGTCGCGGTGCACGGAGCGATCCTTCTCACAGAAGGGCCAACCCAGTCGCCAGAGACCGCCGCATATCTCGCCGCGCACGCGTCTGATGTGCGCTACGCGGTGGGAGGGCCGTTGGCGGCGGCCGGGGCAGACCCGGGAGCCACAGCGGTCTTCGGCCAAGACCTTTACGGCACTTCGGCCGCGGTGGCAAACCTCTTCTTCCCGCATCCGACCACCTTCGGCGCAGCCACCAGTGCTTCGTTCAGCGACGGCTTGGCCGCAGGTCCGGTTCTGGGCCTGGAGGGCGCACCCATGCTGTTCGTGCCTCCCTCTGGACCCCTTCCCCAGCCGATCTCCCAATACCTGTCCTCGGTCGCGGGCGGGCTGACGGGAGGCGTCCTCTACGGGGGTCCGGCCGCGGTCGGTGCGGACGTGCTCGCCGAGCTGAACAACGCGCTCTGACCGCTTGCCAATAGATTGTTCGTGGATCTGGGCTGTCTATTGCTGGCGTAGCGGGCCAGTGCTCTTTGCTCACGTTGCGTGCGCACCGTCGAGTGACCGCCTGAACTGAGCGAAGGACCTGGGAGCCAAATCCGCCCTGGGGTAGAGCTCGGTCGTCCTCGAGCGTGCCGGGACGTGACGGGCCCCGTTCGAGAGAGCAGGCAGGTAGAGTGCCTGCAGGGCCCGACAGACGTCCCCAAACCTTGTAATGACAAGTGTGTAATCTCGATGAGTGACGCGCTCTGAGAGATTTCACTCGGAGCCAGCCTCTATGGCAGAGCCACAACAGACATCACCGGGACCGAGCCACCCTGGCCGGAGCGGTGTCGTGCTGGTCTTGGATTTCGGTGCGCAGTACGCGCAGCTGATCGCGCGCCGTGTTCGCCAGGCCCACGTCTACAGCGAGATCGTGCCCCACACGGCGACGACCGCTCAGATCCTGGCGCGTCGGCCTTCGGCGATCATCCTCTCCGGCGGGCCGTCGGGGGTCTACGAGCCCGGTGCCCCCAAGCTCGACCGTGCGCTTCTCGAGGCGGGGGTGCCCGCGCTCGGCATCTGCTACGGCTTCCAGGCGATGGCCCAGGTCCTGGGCGGCTCCGTCACCCACACCGAGACCGCAGAGTTCGGGCGGACGAAGGTCGCCTTGACGTCCGCCTCGAAGCTGCTCGTCGGTCAACCGCAAGAGCAGATGGTCTGGATGTCCCATCGAGACCAGGTGGCCGCGGTGCCGTCCGGGTTCAAGATCACCGCATCGACGGCCTCGACAAAGATCGCGGGGTTCGAGTGTCCCGAACGGGGGCTCTACGGGCTGCAATGGCATCCAGAGGTGGTCCACACCGACTTCGGCCAGGAAACCCTCGAGGCGTTCCTGCGCGACGCGGTCGGCCTGGAGCAGACCTGGGTGCCCACCAACATCGTCGCGAAGTCCGTCGCCGACATTCGTGAGACCGTGGGAGGGCACCACGTGATCTGCGCTCTGTCCGGCGGTGTGGACTCTGCGGTGGCGGCCGCCTTGGTGCACCGTGCGGTCGGCGACCAGCTGAGATGCGTGTTCGTCGACCATGGGTTGCTGCGAGAAGGCGAGAGACGCCAGGTACGGGAGGACTTCGAAGCGGCGACCGGGACAAAGCTCAAGGTGGTACCGGCAAAGAACGAGTTCCTGGCGGCCCTCAAGGGGATCGAGAACCCCGAGAAGAAGCGCAAGGCCATCGGGCTGACCTTCATCAGGGTCTTCGAGGAGCAAGCAAGGAGAATCGTTCGCGAGGACAAGCATCTGGACCCGATCGAGTTCTTGGTCCAGGGAACTCTCTACCCCGACGTCGTCGAGTCTGGTGGTGGTTCGGGGGCCGCGGTGATCAAGAGCCATCACAACGTCGGCGGCCTGCCCAAGAAGATCGACTTCAGGCTGCTCGAGCCCCTGCGCACCCTGTTCAAGGACGAGGTGAGGGAGATCGGCCTGGAGCTGGGCCTGCCGAAGAACCTGTTGTGGCGTCATCCTTTCCCCGGTCCCGGGCTTGCCATCCGGATCATCGGAGAGGTGACACCCAAGCGCCTGGACATTGTCCGCCGGGCCGACGCCATCGTCTCGGAGGAGCTCGCCAAGGCCGGTCGCGAACAGGACGTCTGGCAGTTCCCTGTGATCCTCCTGGCGGACGTGAAGTCGGTCGGGGTTCAAGGCGACGGCCGTACGTACTGCCATCCGATCGTCCTGCGCCCTGTCAACAGCGAAGACGGCATGACCGCCGACTGGGCCAGACTGGACTACGGGCTGCTGGAGAGCATCTCGACCCGGATCACCAACGAGGTGCCCAATGTGAACCGGGTGGTGCTCGACCTCACGAGCAAGCCGCCGGGAAGCATCGAATGGGAGTGAGGTTCGAGGTCTCATCCAAGCGGCGGGCGAGCAACGCAAAACTGCGAGGGTGAACGAGCAGCCTGTCAGCGAAGCGGTCCAAGTGTTCGAGAAGCTGGCGCGCCCCGTCTGAGACAATCGCAGGGCTGCGCGCCGACGTGTGGGCCTCGGATGAGGAGCTGACGAGCTCCTGGCGGGCCGGCGAGCCATCCCCAATGCCTCATTGAGCTTGACGGGATTGCGTCCCGCCAACTGGTGGGGTTTCGAAGGTATGAACCCCGGTGGCAGTCAGTCGACTAGTTCCGTCCCGTCGACCTCAGCATCATGATCATCGCGCTTCGAAGAGAGCTGGGCCATGGAGGGCTCCGACAGGTAGCGCCGGTCTGAAGCGACCCACTCTTCGTGGATGTCCAAGAGCACGGAGCCCGACAGTCGGATGACCGAGGCCTCGTTAGAAAGGATGCCCACAACCTTGCAGCGCCTCTTGAGCTCCCGGTTGAGGCGCTCCAGGGGATTCGAGGACCACAGCTTGCGCCACTGGGCCCTGTGGAAGCTAGAGAAGGCGAAGACCTCCTCTTTGGCGTCCTCCCCATGAGGAGTGCCGCCCTTATCAGTGGCCAGTCTGATGCCCGATGGCATCGCGAGCCTGGGTGGTCGAGAAGGGCCGACTGTCGGGCGCAGCAAAGTACAGCGAGGGGGCTTAAAGACGGAGCTTTAACGAAGTCGTGGGCGTAGTCACTTGTCGTTTCGCGGCGGTTCAGCTGGGTAGCCGATCCATTGAAGACAGGCATCCAACCCGATCAGTTCGATAGCGGCCCACCCACCTGGACCTCATCATCTTGCTCTGTGACGACCATTGACATGGCGTCATGACGGCCGGGGTGGGAGAGGTTCTTCGACCGTTGTGGCTTGCCCACAGACCTTTGGCGCCTGACCCGCTGACGCCGCGACGGCGGATGTCGCGATCGACACCGATGTCGCATCACGTCTCGGAGGGGCACCGAGCCCGCCTGGGTCTTCGATCACGTCGTCGGCGCTCGCACGTGGCTGACGATCATCACCTCGACGATGCAGACCGGGCGCGCAATGTCGGGGACCATCAAGGGCCCATGGCCCGACGACGGGCGACATCTGGCGGTGCGGTGCGAATCGGTGAGCCTGGCGGCCGTCGGCTCGAGGGCCAGATGCCTCCTGCGGCCAACAGATCAGGCTCTCTCGGGCCCGGCCACCACGCGGTCCCAGTCCTCCCTTGCTTCGCGCAACACCATGCCGAGGTCCTCTTCCAGCAGGTGGCGCTGGGTGACGAGCGTCTGCGCCGCAGTGGTGACGAGGCCCAGATGGCGCTCCCGATCGCCGTAGCGCGCCCGGACCTCTTCGGGGGAGAAATCGATCCGACCGCCCACCAGGTTCCAGATCTCGACTGGGACGCCTGGTCGAGGGAGCTCGGGGTTCCAGCCCACCGACGCCGCGAGCGGCACCGAGACGGCAGGCAGCGCCACGCCGGCGATCTCGTTGCCGTCTGGGTCGATGGCGCAGACGACACACCGGCGCGCCGGGCCGGTCACCTCGGGCGGGAACCTGCCCACGCCCTGGTCGGCCTGTTCGCCCAGATCGATGGGCGGCATCCCGAGCAGGGCCGCCGCATCCGGGAGGGTCACCTCGTGAAACCGCGGCATCTCGGCCAAGGCCGCGAGCGCGGCCTCCCTCGTGGTCGCGCTCGCATCCTCTTCGCGCGGCACGGCCGAGGACGGGGGAGCGATCCCGTCGCGCACCCACTCCTCCAGGGCCACCAGATGGGCCCTCATGAGAGGGGCGATGTTCACGAGGTTCCCTTGGAGCTGCACCGGAAGGGACTCGACGTAGCCCGCCATCTGGCCGACGTGATGAGCCCCCGCGTAGAGATAGCAGCGCCAATGGTGGCCTTCGGGGACGGGGTGCACGAGGGAGGCGTCTCCCCTCCAGTACTCGGTGGCCGTGTTGGTGAACAAGACGTCGGGCGTCGTACCCAGCGCCTCGGCGCGATCGAAGAGCCCGTCGGCGGGCGCGAACGGTGGGAGGTGGGAGAAGCCGAGGTGGTTCATCACCGATGGCTGCGCATAGCGGTGGTTGAACTCGCCTCGCCTCCCGCCCGCGAGGTGGCAGTGGATGCCGTCGAAGACCCGCTGCCCCGACTCGTCGGCGTTGGCGGTGTCATAGATGAACTGTCGCAGCCACCGGCCGCTCTGGGAGATCCCGAGCGCGAGGACGTGGCTGTGCTCGGGGCGCAGGGACGCCACGACGTCACGCATCGCCGCGAGGCCGACGCCCGCGACCGGACAGCGTCGGGTCTGATACGTCAGCTCGTAGTAGTCGCGCTCTTTGAAACCGCCGTCGAGCTCGATGTGCTCGGCGTCGCAGAACCTCCATCGTCCCCGCTCGATGGTCGTGCGAGGGCCGTTGAACCAGCGCCTGGTGGTCAAGACCGCCGTGGGGTCGTCGGGGTGCACAACGGGCAGGCTCTGGAAGCGGCCCATCTGGGGCAGCGCCTCGTCAGCGAGGCGGCGGCGCTCGATGTGCTCCCTCGGCTGGAACCCGAGTCGCGCCTGGCCCACGATCGGCTGCCCGTCGGAGGCGAGAGCCTCGGGCGCGTCGATCCCCACGACACCGGGCCTGCGCTCCACGTCCCACTGCCAGCCCACCCACAGCACTGACAGGCCCCGACGCAGCGTGAAGCCGTCGCCGGGATCGATCCGGCCCGTTGCCTCGGTGACATCGAGGGCCTTGTCTCCGTAGGGGAGGGCGGTGACCATACCCCGGTTGGCCACCACGACCAGCAGCCCCTGTGGCTTGGGTGCCCGCAGGTACACGACGTCGGCCTCCAAGCGCACGAGCCCATCGGGGTCACGGCCGGCCCGTGCCAGGTCGACGATCGGCAGGTTCGCGCGATGCCCGGGGTCCAACGCGATGGCCGCCCGGCCCACTTGCAGCTCGAAGCCCTGCGCGTAGGGCTCCGAAGAGGACCAGCGAAACGATTCGACGCTCATCTGGGCGGGCCGCAGGCGGGGAGCCTCCGGCATCGTCCAGTCCAGGGCAGTCCCGTTCTCGGTGCCTCGATGCTCTCCATAGACCCAAGACCTCCGGAGCTCGCAGGCGCCCATCGGCCCCGCCTGGCGCACGGCCAGCTTAAGAGCCCTTGCTCGCAGTGGCCGAGGGCGCAGCGGTCGCATTATGGCTAAGTTCGAGCCTCGAGGGCTCGCTCGCCGCTCTGGTA
Source organism: Acidimicrobiales bacterium (assembly GCA_050743805.1). Lineage (GTDB taxonomy): Bacteria > Actinomycetota > Acidimicrobiia > Acidimicrobiales > RAAP-2 > Palsa-461. Next base: position 1,457 of record JBOGFX010000138.1, on the reverse strand, counting down.
GAAGGCGACCACGGGCCTAGACGCTCGGCGCGACAGGAGGGTTCAGGGGATGGCTCAAGAAGAAGCGAGGGAGTCGCTCTTTGACCCCGAGGCCATGGCCGCCCGGGCTCGAGCGGCCACCCAGGCGAGCGAGACGTTTCGCAACGAGACCGCCCATGAGGCGAACGTCCGATACGGCGAGGACGCAGGACAGGTGCTCGATCTGTACCTTCCCCAAGGGGCGGACCGAGCTCCGGTCCTGGTGTTCCTGCACGGCGGCGCATTTCGGGGTGGGATGCCGTCGATGGTCGGCCACTACGGCAAGCCGTATGTGAAGGCCGGGGTCCTCTACGCCGCGTTGGGCTATCGCCTGATCCCCGATGTCGCCTTCCCCGACAGCTGTGACGATGTCGAGGCCGGGCTCGAATGGCTTTTCAAGAACGTGGAGGAACGCGGAGGAGACCCCGACCGGGTCGTCCTCTCGGGGCACTCGGCGGGCGCGATGCTCGCCGCCCAGGTCGGGTTGAGGCCCCGCGCAGGCATCGGGTCACGCCTCAAGGGCCTCGTCCTGATCAGTGGGATGTACGACTTCACCAAGCAAGCACCCGACATCATGAACCCCGCTTCGCCGAGGTGGGTGCCAAACCTGTGCGAGGCGATCGAATGGGTCCCGCCATCTGTGATCGTCGTGTCAGGCGACGACGATCTGCCTCCGGTCTTGCCCGACGCCCACGCGATGGTCGACGCCATCGAGGACTTCGGCGGATCCGCTGAGTTGTTCATAGAGCCCAATGCAAACCACTTCGAGGCCTACCGGAGCTTCGCCGCCGATGGGGGCGACGTCTTCGCCGCCACGATGAAGGTCCTGTCCTCGGACTGAGCCGGCAGCGTCTGGGGCTCCTTGGAGATGCCCGGATGCGGGTTGCGACCGGCGGGCTCGCCCGCCCGCGCGCTGTGGTCCCCCCGCAGGGACCGCCGCGGGCGTGGTGGCCTTGTACGGGAGCGTTCGGGCAACCTAAGCTCGTATATATGGGCGCCCGAAGCTGGCGCGGGTCGGCCTGGAGCCCCCGTGCCGTGCGCAAGGGCGCGGTGGCGATGGCGTGTGCAGGGGCGGCGATCGCCCTGGCCGCCTGTGGCTCTTCGGCCTCGGGGCCCCAAACCCTCACCCTTTACAACGGCCAGCACGTGCAGACCACCGAGGCACTCGTGAAGGCCTTCGAGCACAAGACCGGGATCCACGTCGTGGTGCACTCCAACGACGAGTCGGTGCTGGTCGACCAGATACAGGCCGAGGGTGCCCGCTCGCCGGCGGACGTCATCTTCACGGAGAACACCCCGGCTTTGAGCTACCTGCAGTCCAACCACCTCCTGGCCCATCTGCCGGCTCGAGTGTTCGACGACACCTCGAAGCGCTTCGACTCGGCGGCCCACGACTGGGTCGGCGTCAGCGCCCGGGTCTCGGTGCTCGTGTACAACCC
>JBOGFX010000137.1:0-12631 GCA_050743805.1 Acidimicrobiales bacterium | reverse complement strand
GGGGCACGTCCTGGCCGATCACGTGGGGCTCACGACGACCCTTCAGCTCGTGCAGATGATCCTTCGCGGAGTCATCCGGACGCTGCCGCTGGCCGGTGTCCCACTGGCGGCGTTGTACATGGCGCTTCTCGAGTGGTCGCGGGCGGCCGAGCTCACCGCAGATCGCGCAAGCGCCATCGTCACAGGTGAGCCCCTCACGTTCTGTCAGACACTCATGCGGATTGCGGGTGGCCCCGTTCAGGGGCTGAACCTGGACGCGTTCATCAGGCAGGCGACCGAGTACGAGGGCGAACCCGATCCCTTTGCCCGCTACTCGCGCTTCTTCTCGGAGATCACCACCACTCACCCGTTTCCAGTTCGTCGAGTCCGCGAGCTCGTCGACTGGGTGAGCGCTGGGGAGCTCGACCGGATCCGCTCAGGGAGCTACGTCCGGCGCGGTCAGGAGCCACCGGCGACAGCCGAGTTCGAAGTCGCGCTCCAGCACTACCGGAGGCGGTTCACGACCATCTTGGAGAGGGCGGGCGACGGGATATCCACCGTGTTCGACCGCATCACCAGCTGGTTGGGCGGTGCTCAGGGTGACTCTTCGTCCGAGGGCTCAGTGTGACGGCACGTACGAGCTACATGCATGAAGATGCCGGTCCTTGGGGCTCTTCGGTCGGTCGCCTGCCCACGATGTGCAAGAGCCGGCTCAGGGCTCGGTAAGGGTCACGCCGGCTCGCCTCGAGCTCGACGGCCAGCACGGTGGCCTCGGGGTCTCGGCGGGGACGATCCGGCGCCCAACCGTCGGTGAAGAGCCGGACCCCGTACCAATCCAGCGTTGTTACGCCCGCCTCTTCGAGCATTCCTTCGATCTCGCCCACCGTGTCGGCGCGGGTGTCCACGCCGAGACCGCCGAGTTGACGCCGCGTCGAGAACGATCGCAGCGCCTCGGCCCAGTCCCCCCGGGCGGCTGGTCGGCAGGCCAAGGCGGCCGCGTTCTTGGCCACGATCGACACGATCCCGCCCGGCTCGAGGAGGGAAGCGAGCGTGCTCACCAAGGCGCGGGGGTCCTCCACGTACATGATCACCCCGTGGCAGAGGACGGCGGTGAACCGCTGGCCGCCGAGTGCCGCGGGGGCCTCAGCTGCGCTCGCCTCCACCAGGGCGATCCGGGATGCCACCTCGGCCGGTTGGCCACCGAGTGCCCGTTTCGCCCGTGCGAGCATCGCGGGCGAAGGGTCCACCAGCGTGACGTCGTAGCCCCTACGAGCGAGAGGCAGCGACTGATGTCCCGCGCCCCCACCGACGTCCACGACGCTGGCGGGCGCAGGCGCGAGATGTTGCGCCAGGTGGCGGTCGATCACATGGGTGCGCACCCGGCCGCGCAGTGACGCGTAGTGGTTCACGAACTTGGCGCCCAGGATGTCCCACTCGTCCCCCACGCTTCCATGATGGACCTTCCGTGGGAGCGGGCCGCGCGCGGCCATGTGTGACGGTGCTCTGGTCCCGGGTACCAGATAAGCGTGGGCTCGACGCCAGATCGCCACACGGACGCCTCGTGGATCTCGATGACGACCGCCCCAAGGGGCTGCTGTTGTGCCCGGGCCCCGGGGAAGCAGTCACCAGGCGGGCCGGGTGATCTCCGGTTCCCCCGGGGGGCGCGACACGTTCGTCTTCAGACCTGGAATGATGGGAGGTGATGACTCCCGAAGGTTTCCCCAGCGGCGGCGACCCGACCCGCGCATCGGATGCCGAACGAGAGGAAGTCGCCCGCCAGCTCGCCGAGCACCTGGAAGACGGCCGTCTTTCCATCGATGAGCATTCCGCACGGTTGGACGAGGCCTATGCCGCTCGCACGCGTGGCGACCTGCACGGGGTGCTCCGTGACCTGCCGGTGCTCGTCCCGCCGCCGGCCAAGCCACCTCTGGCCGCGAGGTTGGGCCAGCCCGCCAGGCTGGTCATGGGGCTCGCCGCACCGGTCGCGATCGCGGCGGGTATCTGGGCGGGGGCGGGCCATCACGGTGGGTTCTGGCCGGTCTGGGTGTTCATCGTGACCCTTCCGTTCTGGATGCGACGCCTTGGTCGCGGCTACCACCGTCGTGGTCCGATGGACCAGCTGGGACCCCCGAGGTCCTGACATCGCTCTGGGCCGAGGGGGCCTGAGCCTCCCGCGGTGCGTGCTCGTCTTGGCTGGCTCCGGGAGCTTCCTGGCCTTTGGACCCAGAGCTGTGGAAGAGGGCCAGGTAGGCGGCTCCATTGAGGGCCTGGATCGCGCCGCCGATGACCATGGGGGCGGAAAGGGCGACCTGGTCAAACAGATAGCCGGCCAGCACCTGGGAGCCCGATTGTGTCCCCTGGGCAGGGAGGTTGGAGATGGCGGCGACGCTCGCCCGCTCGCTGGGATCGGCCACGTCCTGTGTGAAGGACTGGCGTAAAGGCAGGCCGACGCGCTGCACGAGCATCCGGAGCAGGTAGATCGCTCCGGCGCTCCAGAAGTCCGGCGCGAACGCCATCGGTATGAGCAGGCCGCCCTGGAATATGCGGACCGCCGCGATCGCGCGGACAGCGCCGAAGCGCTTGCCTATGGAGGCCGCCATGAGCGATGCGGCCAGAGTCGCCACGTTGATGACCGCGAACAGGACTCCGATCTGGCCGGGGCTCGATCCGAACCGGCGGTGGAACCAGTAGCTCACGAATGGTCCGAACATCCCGATCGCTATCCCGTTCATGCCGTTGGTGATCCAGAAACGCCAGAGGATCCCCCACGAGCGTCGCGGCAAGCGGAAGCTCCTCGGCTTCTCCTCGGTGTGGCGGTGCTTCGGTTCCCCCAAGGCGGTGGCGACCAGTCCCGCGATGGCCGACAGGGCGGCGGCCGCAATGAACGTCGGTCGGTATGCCAAGGTTGCGGCAGCACCCACGCTGTGGCCCGGCTGGGCCAGGGTCGAGAGCAGGCCGCCCGCCAAGGCACCCAGGGTGGAGCTGAAGGTGAGCCACCCGAATGCAGACGCGCGCTGGTTGCCGCTGAGCCGATCGGCGACGTAGGCGGCCTCCGCTGGCTGGTAGGGGCCCACCGTCCCCGCGCCCGCACCGGCCCCTCGGCCGAAGCTTCCCAACGCCGCGAACACGAACAAGAGGGCAGTCGCTCTGTCGGCCGAGAACACGCAGGCCGCTGCGGACGCGAGAAGCGGTATCACGACCAGGAAGAGCTTGCGGCCCACCCAGTCCGAGACGAGGCCGATGGTGGTCGACATGACGGCCGAAGCCAGGGCCACGCACAGGAAAAGGAGGCCGATCCGAATGGCGCTGAACCCCTCCGCCGCGAGGTACAGGGCGGTGACCACCCCGGCGATGGCGCGCGCCGCGCTCATGGCGGTCCGGGCCAGGAGCACGATCCGCAGGTCCCGGTCGAGCCATGCCGGGATGCTGGGCAGGTGCCTCTTGGTCACCTCAGCCGCGGCTGGGAGCCGGGATCTGTTGGCCACAGGGCTCGAAGGACCTGATCGGTGTCGTGCGGGCGGGTGATTGTGATCAGACCCGGGCCGCGTCGCTCATAGCCGTCGTTGGACGCGGACTGGAGTCGACACATATGCACCGCTCGCCGACGCGCCTCCATCTCCTTGGACCGTAAGCGCCCGGAAGGCTTCCTCCAGCCCGGCAGCCGTGACCTCCAGGTTCGTGGCGGCGGTGCTGTCGAGTAGTAATGCGCCACGGCGTCGCCGTCGGTCTCACCTCGCTTCTGGGCCTAGGGGTGACCGGTGACCACGGGAGCTGCTGTTCAACGATCGTCTTAGCAAAACTCACGTCACTAGGTTGTCTCCGGCTCTGGATGACAGCCGAGACGAAGCCGCGACGCGGGTTGGTCTCTGAGATCACGACCAAGCTCGAGCTGGCTTCTTCGAGCCAAGCAGCATGTCGATCGTCGTGGTCCTTCCGGTGCGCTCAGGGTCCGAGAGCGCCACGATATCCTGCTCCCTCCAAGCATCATGATTGGTGCATTGTGAAAGACGCACAGGTCGGCGCGAGAGCGGCCTGCGAGGTTTGAAGCGCGCCACACTTAATGACCTGCCCGATCGTTCGTTGTGCTGTTGATCGACGATCCTTCGAGCTTCGGCCCGGAAAGCTCCGCGGACGGCGGAGCGCCGCTGGGGATCTCGTGAGTCGTCCTGAAGATTCCGGCCGGTGTCTCGGGGAGCCCGAATGAACTCCTCGAACTTGGCGGTAGCGTCGTCGACTCCAGCTTCCGCGCGCGTGTCGATCCATTCCTCCAAGAGGTCTGCTTCCTCATATGTGTGGACGAATGCTTCTTGAAGCCGGAAAGTAGGAACCTCAAGTCGTGTCAGGTGCCAGATCAATCGTTGTTGGAGAAGGTTCACGCCGAGGACCGAGAGACATGCGACGCGGTTGCTCTGAACCACGTCTTCAGTGGGCGCCCTTCCGATTCCATCGAGGTGACCAACGTGCATGCCAGCGCCTGCGACATCAGGTAGCGGCGTCAGACCGAAGTACCCCTTGGTCCACGCCTCAGGTCCAATGGTGTCGTGCTCACGAACGGCCGCCGCGAGAACCGTCGTGGTCAACTGCGCATGAGGGCCCCGGATCGAGCACGGGTGGGCGATCACGATGGCCATGCCCCGGTCCTGTACACCCGGAATTGACACGTTGGCAACCACGTCACCCGTGAACAGAGGACGATTGACGTTCACATCGGGACCTCGTGCGAGATGCAGGTCATTCGCAGCCGAGTAGGTTTCGAGGCTCAACCGTCGCCTCTGGAGTTCATCCGGAGACGCATTTCGCCGTCTGCAGCCTCGAAGACCTCGAATTCGGAAGTGAAGTTGTCCCGCCAGTCTGGCTGCCAACGGTCGAGCAGGGCCTCCGAGCTGTCATGGCCGGTCGCTAGATCGAGCAAGTCTCCGAAGCGGCCATCTACCGCCAGGTCGATGCCAGTAGTGGGCGCTTCGCGCACCAGTGGCATTTCCATCCACGCGGCAACGTCGGAAACAAGATGGTCGACACGCAGGATTTCCAAAAACGCGAGCAGACGTGCAACGGCCAGAAGATGTGATCCGGTCGGCCGCTCCCCTTGCCACCACCGACGAACTGCGGGGACTGAAACGCCAACGAGTCGTGCGATGTCACGCCAGGCAAAGCCACGTCTGGCGATTTCCTCAAGCAGATCAGGGGCCGTCCTTCGGACGAGATCGCGGCCTCGAGCATTGAGTTGCGCGTCGAAGCCTTGGTGGTGGACCTCGCCGGCCTGTCGGGCCGTCTCAGCCGCGTCGTCGCCAAGCAGGCGAGTCCTGTTGCGAAAGTGCCCGACCTCGTCAACCAGGTCGTCGATGGTGCGCGTCCTCGAGATCGCGGTTGGCGTGTCAGTAGTGGCGCTTGTTCGCGTGCGGTCCGCGGACAGCAAATCAGATAACAGTTACCTCCCTTTTAAACTCGGCGAGCAGCTTTTCTGTGATCAGCATGTCGAACAGGGCGCGAATGGGCGCACGGAGCTCGTCGCAGGTAGACATCACGGTTTCGGTCTTGAATTCCGGAATGTCTGGTGGCTCCCAGAAGCAGTCGAAGTCCAAGGCGAACAAAGGTCCCGGGCTCGGTGGACGTGCGCGCTTCAAGGGTCCAACTGGACTGCATACCCAGTCCTTGGTTCGTAGCGAAGGACGAGCTTCTGGTTGGGACCCGTCTCGTATTGGGCTGCTCCTTCCCATCCAGCTGATGCGAAGCCAGCTTGAGCCATGCCCTGCAGCTGAGGCGCCAAGAGAGAGGTATCGACCCACTCCCTCCATGCGGAGAGGTTTTCTTCGTTCGTGTCGGGCCCGCGAATTTCATCGATATAGCGCATTCCGATCCGAGCAATCCCATCTGGCTCAGCCGTAAGATCCTGCGGCTCACCGACCCGGTTCGGACCGCGGGGCGAAGCAGGGGGACCATGCGGGCCCAAGTCCTAATGGGAGTGGATGACCTCGCCAACTGAGGCGAGGATGTCCTCGAGCCGCCGAGGTGCACAAGTTCGTGCACAAAGCAGCCCAGTTCAAACTAGATCGCTACCCGATGACCCAAGACCTTGGCGCGCAGGGCGATCTACAGGAGCTCCGCCAGCGGGAACGATCGGTGTGCCCGCGGTGGCAGGCAGAAATTCTGACGGTGGGTGTTGACCAGAAAGTCGGTGAACCCCACGTTCTCGTCCGGCAGGTTGTGTTCCTCGGCCAGACCCGGAGAGTCCATCTCCTTGCGCATCAAGTGGAAGTGCTGAGAGGAGGGGCCCATCCCGATGAAGTGGACGCCCGCACGGGGCACGGTCGACACCGCACCTTCGACCGAGAACTCGAAGGGGTTCTCGGTCGTATCGAAGTCCTGGCGCAAGAAGAAGACGGTTCCCTTGGGAAGCACCTGGCCGTAGGCCGTGGTCGTCTCCTCCTCCAGCCTCGAGAGGAACTGCATCTGCTCGTTGTGCCCCACGAGGCCGAAGCGCTCGACGTCCTCGTCCCGCTGTGCGCGGAACGTCGAGGTGGCGGGGCACTGGTCAGGGGAGAGAACCTCTTCGCTCTCGTCGCGCCGCGGAGTGAACATCCTGTGCAGTCGTTCGCGGTGGTTCAAGTCGTACCACCGGTCGAGCTCGATCGCTATGTGCGACACGTGCATGTTCGACCCACCTGCCATGTAGGAGGCAGGTGTCGCGTCGGTCCAACCCGGAAGGGTCTCATAGCTCGGAAGGTTGCCCGCCGCCAGCCCGTGCACGTGGCTCGACGTGAAGCCCATGAAGAGCATCGCTCCGGAGGGGATCTTCTCCGCTCCGGGAATTCCCATGGACAGACCCATGCGCTTGGGCATGCCGTGGCCGGCGAAGCCGCGCCGCACGGAGGTGACCGTGAACAGGTCGCCTACGAACACCGACCGTGCGGGCACCCCGTTCAAGGTGGAGTCGCCGGGGAAGAAGAGAGCCCGGAGCACCTCGTCGACGTGGTGGGCGAAGTCGCTCTTCAGGTGGAAGCAGACGTCGTTGTGCTCGAGCACGATGTCGTCGGGGTCTCTCGGGAACGAGATCGCGTCGATGAGCACCGCTTCGCCTTGCGTGCCCTCGCGCGTCGACTTGGGCATGTGCTCGTTCACGAGCGACGCCGGGATGTACTTGGAGAAGTAGGGGAGCCCCCAGGCGATCTGGGGGAGGATCCCCGCGGGGGATACTGGGTACAGCTCCTCGACTTGGGCCACGGCGGTGTCGAGGCGGGTCTTGGCCTCCTTCAGCGCGGCCGGGTCCGATCTGTCGATGTTCAGCCTCGCGGTCACCATCGCGTGCCACAGCGGAACGACCGCTACCGGAACCCCTTTGTGGTCGCCACCCTCGGTGCACTCCACCACGTGGAGCTCCTCTGTCACCCCGGGCAGCTCGTACTGGGTCACCGGCCTCTCGTAGGCGTAACGGCCCGAGTAGTCGACCACCGATCCCCAATCGAAAGCTGCGTCCTTGTTCTGCTCCACCGTGGTCATCTCCGTGCCTCCAATCAGCCCTGAATCTTTCTAAGCAAAGGTTCGGTCCTCCTCACCGCAGCTGTCAAGACCGACGAGCTCGTTGCCACTTGGTCAGCCTCCCGGGTGAGCGAGTGGCGATTGGCCGGCGTCGTAGACAAGACGCTGGCCGGCCGCACGTACTCCGTCGGTGAGGCGGTGATCGGAGCACCGGCCGTCGTGGCCTATGTGGGAGACCTCGAAGCCGCACAGGAGCACTGCAGCGTCAGCGATCAGGCGGCGGTGGCAGCGCCACCACAGGGTTTCCGAGCACATGACCGTGGTGGGGTGCTCTTTGGCCTCCTCCAGCACCGACGCGAGGGCACTTGTGAATGCGAGGCTTTCCATGTGGTCTGCATAGCCGCGGAAGCTGGGATGTCTCAATGCAACATGAGCTGAGTCGGCCCGAGCACGCCGAAAGCCGCCCAGATCGGGCTCCCACCGGTACCGGACGCCCCCCTCGGGCATCCAGCGTTCCATCTCGGTGCGCGCGAACTGGGGATGTCGCCTGCTCGCAGGCACGCTGCGGACGTCCACGAGCGACCTCAGGCCGGAGCTCTCGAGCAGGGTGCCCAGCTGCTCGGCGCTCAGAGTCCCATGGCCGACCGTGAAGAGGACCGCCATTGTCTCGCTCAGCGATCGGTGCCGCCGCGGACCCCAGCGCAGAGCAGCTCGACCACCTCCGCGGCGGGGAGCTCGCGAGCGGCCCTGAACCCGGTTCCCGCCCAAAGGCTCATCCGCTCGGTGTCGGCAATGGCCGCCGCTCGAGCCCGGAGCGGACGGGTGGCATTGTTGATCTCGGGGTAGGCAGCGGGCGCGTCGGGGTGCTCTTGCATGAAACGATTGAACAGTCCCCTCGCCGGACGCCCGCTGAACGCCCGCGTCATGGCCGTCGTCGTGAACCGGGGGTCGGCGAGGGCGTCCTTGTGCACCTGGGTCGCCCCGCTCTCGGGACAGCGCAGAAAGGCGGTGCCGCACTGGGCAGCCGTCGCCCCTGCGGCGATCACCGCCTGGACCATCGCTGGGCCCGTGATGCCTCCGGCTGCGATCAGTGGCAGATCAGTGGTCCGCCTGATCTGGGCAATCAGCTCGAGAAGAGGGGTGGCCCCGGTCGAGTCGTTGTTGAAGCTCCCCCGGTGGGCGCCGGCTTCGGCCCCCTGCACGCACAAGAAGTCGGCCGCCGAACCCTGCACCTCGCGAGCTTCGGTGACCGAGGTGACGGTCACCCCCACGAGCGTGCCATTCTCCGCCAATGCCTCCATTACCTCCGATGCCGGCCGACCGAAGGTGAAGCTGACGACCGGCGGGCGTTCTTGGAGCACCACGTCAAGCTTCTCGTCGAAGTTGTCGTCGTCCCACGAGGGGCTGCCCGTGCCTTCCGACAGAGCCTCGGCGTCTCCTGAAAGGGAGGCCAGATAGCTCTCCACTGCCCCCGGATCGCTGGTGGGGGAGCCGGGAACGAACAGGTTGACGCCGAAGGCCTCTGCGCTCATCGCCCGCAGCTCTGCGATGTCTGCCCGGAGGCCCTGAGCGCTCTTGTAGCTGCCCGCGAGAAAGCCCAGCGCGCCGGCCTGGGATGCCGCGGCGACGAGAGCCGGCGCTGAGGGACCCCCACCCATTGGGGCCAGCACCACGGGCCGTCGCAAGAGTGCGGCGATCCCGTTGCCCTTCATCTGGTCCGTAGGGCGGCGCGCTCAGCCACCGCGCAGCGACTCCGCCTCGAACTGCAGGTCTTGGTCGTCCAACCCGAGGGTGAGCTGGGGGACGACAGGCACGTGACCCCCCTTTTGCAGGGCGACCGCCGTACCGCGAGCACTGAAGCCCATCACGTGGGTCGAGAAGGAGATCGGTCCCTCGACGACCTTCACGCCGACGATCCCGTGTGCCTGCAGGCGCCTGCCTGCGTCCTGCATGCGCTCCATTGCCGACTCTCTGGCCGAGTACAGCGCCTCGGTTAGGTTGGTCAGCTCGACGTTCTGGGTCGACTGGCGGATTGCCGTGCCGGCGGTCCGGCGTGGCGCGTAGATGAAGCTGGTGCCGAACGCAAGGCCGACCGGCAGCCATCCCGCGTTGTTGAGGAGCACGAAGTCGCGTGCCGACAGGCCGGACACGAAGGGCCTTCCCGCGGCCTCGGCGCTCCCGATCTTGCGCACGGCGGTCCCGACCAGCTCGACGTCCACGTGGTGCGGATGCACCTCGATCTCCACGCGCACCCCGACGACACCTTGCCCGTGGGCCCTGGCGCACTCCGTGGAGATCCTTCGCGACGCCGTCTCGACCGCTCGGTTGTGCGCGTCCGAAGCAAAAGACAGCTCGCCTACGCCCCAGCGCCAGACACCCGCCGGGATGGAGGTGGTCGACTCTCCGAAGACGAGCTCGACGGCTTCGAAGGATGCCGAGTGCAAAAGCAGTCCCTCGTCGATGCTGAGATCCGAGGTCACCCCTCCGCCCTTTGGGGCATGGTCGGCCGTTGCCATCCATCGGGCGGCTTCGAGCAGGTCGTTGCGTGGATCTGGCGCCTTCTCGGGGCCGGTCACGAGAGCCTGACCTTTGGGGCCGGGGTGGCCATCGGCTCGAAGGCCTTGTAGGTGCGCACACGGGTCCCCCGAACGACGCACTCGAAGACGTGCTCTGAGCTCAGCTCCCGGTCGAAGGTGGCCATGGAGATGCCTTGGAGGGCATCTCCATGGAGCTGGTGCCGTGCCTGCTCCCGGGCGATCGCTCTCGCCGCAAGCCGGGCGTCGGAGATCTGCTCGACCTCCTGGGTCGAGGTCGTCTGACCCCCCCACGCGAAGTAGCTGCCTCCCATGAGGTACTCGGTCATGCAGTACGGCCAGGCTCGCACCGACCCGATGGCTGCCACCACCGAGACCGGGAACAGGCCGGCCTCCAACAGCTTGACCAGCCTCTGGCCGGCAAGATAGGTCGACCAAGGTTCGCCGTCCCTTGGCGGTGGTCCACCGTCGACGACCACTGCGGTGCCCAGGATGTGGAACTCGATCACCCCGGTGTCGGCAAGCTGCTGAGAGGTGTCCGAGACTCCGATCACCCCGTGTGCCCCCGTGTCCCTTGCCTCTTCGATGAGGCGGCCGAACGCAGATGAGAACCCCGTCAGCCAGGTTTGCTCGACCCAGGTCTGCTCGTAGTTCTGTCCCCAAAGCCGGTGCTCGCCCGAGACGAAGCCGTGGGGGCACTGCCAGGTCTTCACGTAGCTACCGTCGTTGGGCCTCGCATAGAACGATGGTCCGTACGCGGGCGAGAAGTAGCTGGAACGCATTACGCAGAAGCCCTGGACGAGGCCGACCGGGCGCAGGCCTATCTGCAGGCAAGCAGCGAAGTCCGGGATGGTCAGGCCCGAGGAGAACGACCCGGACTCGAGCCGCCGTGGCGCTGCCTCTGGAAGATCCTCTGGAGGGGTCATCGTCGAAACATCAGTTGTCGAGAGAGATGATGACGGTGGGCCGCGGGAGGGTCACGTTGTCGGATTGCTTTGTGACAGCGGTTCCGAGCGACAGGAACTCGATCGTGTGGGAGCCCCACTGATGAGACTTCTCCTCGAGCCTTACGCCCACAATGCCCGTCGCGCCCAGCCGGTTGCCCTCGTCCTGCATGCGGGTCATCGCGAGCTCGCGCGCCTCGTAGAGAGCCTGTGTGAAGTTGGGCAGCTCGGTGTTCTGGCCGATGGCGCCTATCGTCTGACCCAGACCGCGGTGTGCGATGTGATAGACGCACGTGCCCATGACGAGACCCTGCGGTGTGTAGCCGGTCTGCATGAGGGTCCAAAAGTCCTGGCCGGAAAGATCGGAGGTGAACGGCTTGCCCAGCTTGTTCAGGTAGGACCTGCCGTCCTCGGCCTTGACGGCGGTGCCCAGCGCGATGAACTCGGCCGCATCGCTGCCCCATTCGTAGTAGTTCACGTCGAGGCGCACACCGACGACCCCGTCGGCGCCGAGCTGCTCGGCCTCCTCTTCCATACGGGTCATGGCGAGCTCGCGGGCGTTGTACATCGCTCCGGTGAGCTTTGAGAGCTCCTGGCTCTTGGACCAGCGCCTGCCCTGTATCCCGGTGTGGTAGATCGATGACCCCATCACGAAGCCGAGAGGGTGAAAGCCGGTCTCCTTGACGAGCAGGAACTCGTTCACCGAAAGATCGGATGTGAACAAGCCCTCACGAAGCTCCTCCAACCGGTGGTCGGCATCGCGGGGTAGGTCCATCGGCTCACTCACGGGGTGCCTCCCATCATCAGGTGCTCGAGCGCCGTCCTTGCGGTCTCCGAGCGCTGAGCCTCGCTCTCCAAGGACACTAGGAGCCGCTTGAGCCACGTCGCCATGTCCACGCTCTCGCTTCGGATCCTGATCCCTCCCGAGGAGTGGCCGATCGTGCAGCGGACCGCCCCCCCGTCGACCTCCGCGCGCAGCACGTCATCGCCCAGGGTCACCTGCAGGCTGCGCACCGCCGACCCCCGTCGCAGAACGCCCCCGCGCCGCTCGACCACGAGCCTGTCTCCGAGCGCATCGGCCAGCTCCTCGCCCAGGAGCCGCATCATCATCGGGATATCGCCGCCGGTCGACGCGAGCGCCGAGACCGCAAGATCCAGATCGAAGCCTCCGTTCGTGGGCTCGGGCAGCCCCGAAGGGTCAGCGGTCATCGGCTACCGTCTCTCGCTCGGTTGGTCCTCGCCACACTAGAGGCAGGTGACACCTTGCCCACACCCGAGCGCCATCACGGCTCAGCTTTCGGGCCACGGGAGCGGCGAATGCCTCGAACTTGGATGGTTCCTTGGCACCACCCCATTTCAGACCGAGGCACTGCCCGCCACCGCGCACCCCCCCTCGGCAGATCCTCTGGGTCCACGGGCTCCCCAGTTCACCAGAAGTTTGCCAAGTGTTCGTGTCCCGATTACCTCTGAGAAGCCCTGCAGTCACCTCCCACTGCCAAAGTGGGGGGGAGGCTTTCAGCCGAGGTCAAAGCAGGAGGCGTGTTGGACGAATCGCCGTCGGTCGTGCCCACCAGGCTGGGCCCATCTCCCGCGAACGGCGGAGAAACCCTCGCCCCCACCGGGCTGGCCGCCACCACCGTAAGCGACCTGCTCGACGAGGCTCCCAGGAGCCGCTTCCACAGGCGGGCGGTCGTGATC
>JBOGFX010000136.1:0-3078 GCA_050743805.1 Acidimicrobiales bacterium | reverse complement strand
CACCAGTGCCGACCCCCCAGCTTTTTGGAAAAAAGGACTCATGATTCGTCTCCTCAAAGCAAGCAAGCATGTACCAATCGCGCCACGAGACCGCTCACACAAATCTCATGGTTGTCGGATCATTACCAAACTGTTCTCATTCGATTATGGTCATCTCGACACGATTCGTCAATGCAGGCGCGACTGACTTGAAACGAATCAAGTGTTTTAGACATGTTCTAAACCTGTTCGTTAAGAGCCTTCCCTCAGGAAGAGTGCTGAGACCCTGTTGACCTGCTCAAATGGTGTGACTCGGACAATCCGGCACGCCGGCAAGCGCGTTGTGATCTGGCTGTCGAGCCCGACTTGAAGGGTCGGTGCGTGTGTCGAAGGCCCAAACTCAAAGCGGCCATCGTCGGGCAGTCGAGAGGCGATCTGCCTTTTCGGACCGATGCTGTCGTTGCTGGATCTGCGTTTCCTGTCGGCCGCCCAGCTACACGACATTCAGCGACGTTGCGATGCCTTCCGTGGGCAACTGGGCAACTGGAGGACCGGAGATTTTTCAACTGATGTCATGAAGGAGCGCAGCGACGCTCCTGCGTGACGGGCCCGGTGGGGCGCACCAGGCCCGACGCCGGAAGCGAGGAATGGTCGCATGTCCGCTCGGAGCGTCACCCCACCGGCCCGCCGCAAGGACAAGTCCCCACGAGAGTCCTCCCGTGGATCGGGACCAGGTGTGCAGAGCACACTTGGGGTTCCAACACCAACCCGATCACGACGGAAGGAGACTCCCGTGGAACACCAGACACAGTATGTCGGCATCGACCTGCACCGGAGACGGAGCGTCATCGTGCGCCGCAACCAGGCCGGAGAGACTCTGGACACGGTCCGTATCGACAACGACCCAGTGGCGCTCTCGGCCGAGCTGGCCAAGGCCGGCGAGCACCCAGAAGTGATCCTCGAAGCGACGTATGGGTGGTACTGGGCGGCCGACGTGCTCAAAGAGTGCGGGGCGAACGTGCCCCTCGCCCATCCGCTCGGCAACAATTGGGACAATCGGCGCGTCAAGAACGATGAGCGCGACGCCACGGACCTGGTCGACCTGCTGCGCATGGGGCGCCTGGCCGAGGCGTGGATCGCCCCGCCACCGCTGCGCGAGCTCCGAGAGCTGATCCGCTACAGAGGCAAGCTCGTCCACCTGCGCTCGAGTTGCAAGTCCCAGGTGCACGCCGTGCTGGCCAAAGAGGGCGTGACGGTGCCCATGAGCGACCTGTTCGGAGTCAAGGGCCAACTGCTCTTGGACAAGGTCGTCCTCGGCGACGCCTACCGCATCCGCGTCGAGTCGCTGCGTGACCTGATCGACCTGGTCGATCGCGAGATCGCCATGTTGGAGAAAGAGATCGCCCCCGTCTTCGCCGGCGATCTCGGCTACCAGGCCATTCAGGCCATCTCGGGGGTCGGCCCGGTGCTCGGGGCCATCTTCGTGGCCGAGATCGGCGACATCTCGATGTTCGACTCGCCGGCGCGCCTGTGCAGCTGGGCCGGGCTCACCCCCACCCACCACGAGTCCGACGAGAAGGTCCGGCGGGGCCACATCACCAAGCAGGGCTCGCGCCTGGTGCGCTGGGCGGCCGTCGAGGCGGTGGCCCGCCAGCGCGGTCCCACCCCCATCCGTGCATTCCAGATGCGCGTGAGCGACCGTCGCGGCACCAAGATCGGCCGCGTGGCGGCGGCACGCAAAGTTCTCACCCTCGTCTACTACGGGCTGCGCGACGGCGAGATCCGTTGCCTGGCCCAGACGGGGTGAGACCCGGGACGGACGCAACCCGGTGCGAGCTCGACCTGAGTCATGGTCCCCGTTCGTCGGCGAGACCGATCAACTGATTGAGTCCACCGGGTTGCGGCCGAACCACCCCATGCCGCCAATACGCGGCGAACAGATGACCGGCACCCGGGTTCTCGGGTTGCCCGCCAGCACTGCTGGCCACGGGGCAGGACCGCACAGCGTCTCCCACCGGCACGAGGGGACGCGACCACGAAGCCCTGACGGGCTTCGCCTCCCATGGTGTGAGGAACAACCGACCGGGGCCCTCAAGGCTTCCCCTGCGGGCGGCCTCCGGCCGGCCTTGACCGCCCTGCGCGATCAGCGCCCTCGTCGGAGGGCTGTCTCGTCGCGCCCGTTCATGAACGCACGTCCTGCGGAGCCAGGCACGACTGATCGTGCCGGCAAGCCGGCGCTGCTTGACAAACTGCGCTCCTTCATAGATGACTCAATTTCTTCAGTTGAAGTAGAGGATCTTGCGGGTAACGGTAACAACTCCTGCACGACCCGTATTTCTGATATAGACCCCAGAGGTCAAGAACGTTTTGGGGCGTAGTCGAGGGCCTCGCATCCGCGGGTGTTGCCCGGATGAGCGCGCCCAGCATCGTACGTCTGGTGACCCGCCACGGCACAGACGATGCCGGGCTCGAGGTCGCCAGCCGAGCTTTGTTGGGCTCTGCTGTTCGCCCTCCCCAGGTCGTGCACCGCAAGGGCCGCGGCGAGAAGCAGGAGAGCCGCCGCTATCACCTCGACCGCGAAGGTTCCGACGGCATCGGTACCGGCAAAGGCATCTTGGAAGCCGAACAAACCGTAGTTGACCGACACTAGGAACGCCACGAGGGTGAAGATCATGCAGCCGGCGCACAGAAGCGCGCTCCAGGCCCGCCGTAGAATCGCCCCCCCCGCTCCCAGGATGAATGAGCCGACTGCCTGGAGCAAGAACAGTGGCCCGATGACTGAGATGTGCTTGTAGCCGTTCTCGTAAAGTCGCAGGTGCTCGGCTCCGGACAACCAGGCGGCAGCTACGCCCCCAAACGTGCACAGGTTGGTGGCAATCGGATGGTCCGCTGCCCGGGCGCTGAGAACCTCGACAAGGGTTCGACGTCTGCGGCCTGCGGTTGCACGAAGCGGGCTGCTCGGGTGGACCCGGTAGGCCACAGGTCGTCTAGTAGCCACCCGAGTACCCGCCAGTGGCTCCCGAGGTTCCGGCCTTGGTCGTCGTGTTGGGACGCTGGCTCGTCTTGTGCGATGCCATCGTGTCTTCGTGCGTAACGTTC
>JBOGFX010000135.1:0-2793 GCA_050743805.1 Acidimicrobiales bacterium | reverse complement strand
GAGAAGGATCGTCATCGTGCCACCAGGCTTCGGCCTCGCCGGCTTTGGCAGCGCCAGCACCCCGGGAATGTTGCTAGACCCGTTCGAGGCTCCGGACGCGCTGCTCGCGAAAATGGGAGCCATTCCTATCAAGAGCGCCAAGACCATGCCCGCTGCGCCAGGCCGACCAACTCGACGGATCATGCGATCCCCTTTCGCTAGCCCTCCCACGCCACAGCGCCGCATGAGGGTCTACCGTCCAATTGTCATACTTTCTTCACGATATGTCAATCCACCACATTTGATGCCTGGTCAAAATGCTGAATCCCGCTCGGCGGCCACAAGATCACTTCGTCGCTGCTGGCCACCGGGCGCTTTGGGCTGTGCACATCCCCTGCACGCAGCCCAAGCTCCCCTGCACGCGGTCCGTTCGTGAGTCGTCACATTCTCGCGCGATGAATTGGACGATGGCCGGGCTGACCCACCCGAGCCGCTCATCGAGCGTCGAGAGACGCACCCGCCGTCGGTCTCTCGACATGGGCCCGAGCTGTGCCTGAACGCCTCGGCGGACACCTTGGAGGCCATGGGGCAGTCGGGACTAGTTGGGTTTGCCAGAAGAACCGCTCTGCCTCTGGGCGTCTCGCTCGTCCCTTCTCGGTCTCACCCTGGCGGGCAGTGGCGCCTGCTCCTGCCAACGGGCCATGACCCACAACAGATCGCTGAGCCTGTTCAGATAGGGGACGACCAAGCCCTCGGCCGCCCCGCCCACAGCGATGCGCTCCGCTCGCCTGATGATGGTCCTCGCAAGGTCGAGGGTGGCCGAGCGACGGTTCGAGCCAGGGATGACGAACTCACGAGGCGTTTTGAAGAGCGCTGAGAGACGGTCAATGGAAGATTCGAGCGCGTCAACCATCGGCTGGTCGACTGCTGATTCGCCCGACGGCAGACGATCGCGCTGCTCGGCTTCGGTCGCGACGTCGGCCATCACCCTGTAGAGCGACCGCTCCAGGTCGATCAGCATCTCGTCCAGCTGCGAGCCCACCTCCGCCTCGGCACGGGCGAGCCCGAGAGCAGCCTGCGCCTCGTCGATCGCCCCGTTTAGCTCAATGCGCGAGGAGCTCTTGGTCGTGCGGTGTCCGAACAACAGCGCTGTGGTGCCGTCATCCCCTTTGCGGGTGTAAATGCGCACGCGCTGGATCGTACCCAGTCACAGCCGGGGCTCGGCGCGTGCGCCGGCCGTCCCGGTTGGATGCAGCGAGAGCCTCACCGGGAGTTGTGCTGTCGGTGGAAGGCGACATCAAAGCGCCTTGAGCTTTGCCCAGCCACTATGGCCATGCTGCCCGCCGGTCGGATCGTAAGCGGGACTTGCGGCGCCCGGTCGATCAGCTTGTCTTCGAGCTCGTGTAGGCCAGCGTCTCGTAGTACGCCTGAAGGGGCGGAGCGAACAGACCGAGCTTGTCCGTAGAGAACGTCACGTTCTTGGCGGTCAAGGTGAACAGCACCGTATTGAACAGCATCACAGCGTATTCGTTCTGAGCCATGTACTTGAAGATCTTCTTGTAGTCCGCGGACCGCGCGGACATCGTGAGGGGCTCGGACGCCGCCTGGATCATGGCATCAAGGTTCTTGTCCCTCTCGCCGCTGAGGATGCCCTTGGAACCGAAGTCGAAGGCCAGCCCAAAGCCCGTTGCTGGGTCGTAGGAGCCCGGGTTGGACTGCTGGAGCTCCCAGGCACCCTGGATGTGGTTCTGGACCATCGTCGAGATGTCCTTGGCCTCGATCGTCGTGTGGATTCCTGCCTGGGCCCATTGAGACTGCAGGGCTTCGTCGATCTCCTGGGTCTGAAGACCGTTCTGGGACAAGAGCGTGACGTTCAGGCTGCCCCCAAGCTGCTTGACGAGCGCCTTCGCCTTTTTCAGGTCGTAGGTGCGATAGCCGGGGACTACCGGCTCGTAGAAGAGACCCCCCGGCCCCGTCGGAGACTGGGTCAGCGAGGCAGTCCCGGCGAAGAGCGCCTTGCTTATCGCTGCGGGATCGGTCGCGTATGCGATGGCCTCGCGGGCCTTGATGTTGTTGAACGGAGACTTGGTCGTGTTGAACTCGATGTCGTCGGGATTGGTGCCAACCTTGCCACCGCCGTAGACGTCGACCGTGTGGACGATGCTCCTCACGTTCTGGTACTCGCCGTAGCCACCATAAACCTGGGCTTCACCAGTCTGGATCGCGGCCAGGGCACTGGAGTCGTTACCCACCACCTTGAAGTTGATCTTGTCCAGGTACGGATAGGGCTGGTCCCAGTAGGTGGGGTTCCTCGCCAGCGTCAGTGAGACATTGGGGTCATCGGCCGTGATCTTGAACGGCCCGGCGCCGACCGGGAACAAGTCGTTGGCTGTAGGCGTCTTGAGCGAAGCCAGGTGGGCGGGGGAAGCGATCCAGTTCGGCTCGCTGCCGGGAAACGCGTTGATCAGCGCCCCGTCTGGGTATTCGAGGTTGAGAACCACCGTGTAGGGGTCCGGAGCGCTCATCGAAGCGACCGGAAAGTCGCTCGTGCACGGGCAGCTGCTGTTCGGCGCCAAGTCGTACTTCAGGTTCTCGAGCACCGCCGCCGAGTTGAACGGCGTTCCATCGCTGAAGGTGACTCCATGGCGCAGGGAGATGGTGAAGGTCCTGCCGCCATCGGAGTACTTGTACCCGGTGGCCAGCTGGGGAACGACCTTGCCGTTGTAGAGCTGGCCGAAGAGGGTGCCGTAAACCGCGTCGTAAAAGCCGTCGTTGAAGATCTCGGGGTTACCTATGACGTTGAGGTTCGTCAAT
>JBOGFX010000134.1:0-5933 GCA_050743805.1 Acidimicrobiales bacterium | reverse complement strand
GGAGCGAGGCGAGTCGCTGCCCCTGCCAGAAGCGTGAGCGGTGTATGAGGTACGCATCACCCCAGAGGGGCTTCGTCACCTCAACCAGCTCCCCGCGAAGGTCCGCGACGCAGCGCTGACGGCTCTGCGCGGCCCGAGCGCCGAGAATCCTCACCGGCTCGGCAAGCCGCTCGTGGGAGACCTGGCCGGCCTCTTCTCTGCCCGGCGGCGATCAGGTGGCAGCTCATGTCGGGTTGCACGCTCTCGGAGCCTTTGCTGACCAGTTGGGCCTGGGCGCCGCGCTCTCGGTGAGTATTGCGATCACCGGCACCCGCCGACCACTGCACGATCGGGCCAAGGTGCTCGTCCACCAGATGTTGGTGCTGGCCGGTGGTGGCGAGAGCTGTGCTGACATCGAGTACCTCCGCGTTGAAGATGACCTGTTCGATGACGTGTGCTCGGACTCGACGCTCTATCGAACCTTCACCAAGCACCTGGATGAGTCGGTCCTTCCCCAGGTGAAGGTGGGGTTCTCCCAAGTGCGCCAACAGGTGTGGCGCCGAGCCGCGCTGCTCAAGGGCAAAGACGCCGTGGTGCTCGACATCGACGCCTCCTTGATCGACATCCACTCCGAGAACAAGGAAGGGACCGCTCCGAACTACAAGTTCGGCTTCGGCTTCCACCCCATGTTCTGTGTCGCCGATGCCACCGGCGAGGCCCTCTCGACCCTGCTTCGTCCGGGCAACGCCACGGCCAACTGTGCCGAGGACCACTTGAGGGTGCTGGACGAGGCCATTTCACAGCTGCCCGATGAGCTGGCCGCCGGGCACCGGGCGGGCGACGATCCCGGCTCGGTGCGCCGAGCGGTGGTGGTGCGGGCCGACTCGGCCGGCGCCACGCAGGGCTTCGTGTGGGGATGCGCGGATCGCAACGTCGGCTTCGCGATCGCGGCCCGCTCGAATGCCCAGATCACCAGGGCGATCTCCATGGTCGCCACTACACCGACCAGCCCGGCGCCCCTCGGGCCGGGACGTGTTCATGCGGGGCCATGCCAACGTCGAAGACGCCCTCGGGCGGCTGAAGGACGCCGGGCTGTTGCGCCTTCCCTTCGTCGACTTGGCGGCCAACCGAGCCTGGTTGGCCGAGGTCTGCTTCGCGCATGACCTGGTGCGCTGGTTCCAGCGGCTGTGCTTGACCGGCGATCTCGCCTCGGCCGAACCGAAGACCCTTCGCTGGCGGCTCTGGCACGTGCCGGCCCGCAAGATCCGCTCCGGTCGCCGGATCATCGTGCGCATCCTCGAGGACTGGCCCGACGCCTCGGCCATCGTCCGAGCCCATCGGCGCATCGCCCTGCTCGCCTGAGCGCCCGAACCAACCCGCGGTTGTCGTCCATCCTTGGACGAACGCGTCCGTCCAAGGACTCCGGCGCGCCTTCGGTCACGGCCCGCTCACGTTCGACCGCCGACAGAGGGTTGAGAACCCGTCAGCGGCTCGACTGACCCGTTGCACCGCGACCACAACGAACGGAACCGCGATCTTCAGCGATTTCGTGAATGATCGGGGCTAACGGTGCGCGGCGACACGTCGTTTGGCAGTTGATGTGATGGCCGGGCGCGGGATCCGGCACCTGAGGTCGGTTGATCAGGCAGCGAGCTCGTACTCGTGGACAAGTCCGCCGAGCACCAGGCAGTCTTCTCGGACCGTTCGCACCCATCGTTCGGCGAACGCGTTCGCGCGCGGCGAGCGGGCCGGGGTCGTGATTGCCTCGATGCCGATCGAAGCGAACACGGTGTCGAACGACGAGGTGAACGTCGTGTCTCGGTCGCGCACGAGGAAGCGGAAGCGGCGGCCGGCATCTTCGAGGCCGATGGCGAAGCTGCGAGCTACCTGGGTGACCCAGCGGTTGTCCGGGTTGGCAGTCACGCCGAGCAGGTGAACGACCCGGCGCTCGACCTCGACCACGAACAGCACGTAGTAGCGCCGGAGGAGCACCGTGTCGACGGTGAAGAAGTCGGTTGCCAGCACACCCTTCGCCCGGCGCGGAGGAATTCTGCCCAGGTCGGCCCGGCTCGCCGAGGTGCTGGGGGAGGCAGTGGCGTCGCAGGACGTTGGCGACGCTTCCCTTGGACACCGTGACGCCGAGCTTCTTCAGCTCCCCGACGATGCGCAGATAGCCCCAGCGCCGGCGCACGAGGGTGCGATGCAAGCTCAGGATCGTCTCGGGCGTGACGAGGAACGCACCCCAGCTCTCGCGCGAGACCAGTCGCTCCAGGGTGGCGATGATCGCCCGATCCGACCAGGAGAACCGAGGTCGCGCGACCTGGCGGCGAAGAACCGCCACCTGGTGACGGAGCACGAGGATCTCTGCGTCCTTCGCGGCGGCGTCCATGCGATGGACCGACAGGACCTCGGTGACGCGAGGGACCAAGCGGTAGAGGAAGCTGAGTGCCACGGTAGGGCAGGATCGCCGCTCGGATCCTGCCTGGTCAAGCGGGTGATCGCTTTGTTGGACCCTTCACCAGGGCGGGCTGCTCAGCCGACGAATTCGTTGACGCCGAGTGCGAAGTGCCAGTTCCCCACCCCATGGCGGGCGAGGCCCATCACGACCAGACCCGCTCCTTCCAGCCAGTGCGCCATTTTCAGGCTGCCGACGTCCAGGGGGCGCAGCCCGAGACTCTCGATGAACGCCCCCACGCCCGCCTTGGCCTGCGGATCGTCGCCAGCGATGAAGACGTCGGGCCGGCCCTTCTCCAGGACATGACCGAAGATGGTGTTGAATGCCTTCACCACGCTGGCTCCGGTCGAGGCCACCTTCGCGACTTCCTGGGCGATCGAGGTCTCCTCGCCGATGGCCAGCTCGTCGGCCGCGGAGTTGAAGGGGTTGCTGATGTCGACGATGACCTTGGCCGCGAGGGCGTCTTCGTACTGGGCGACGACCGGAACGACCGCGTCGTGCAACAGGGCCACGATCACAATGTCCCCGGCCGGGACGGTGCCCCAGTCTCCCGTCGTGGCGCCGCCGCCGAGAGCCTTGGCCAGGCCGGCGGCCTTGGACTGGTCGCGACCCATGACCTCGACGGTGTTGCCGCCCGCTACCGCCAGCCCACCAATGGCGCGGGCCATGTTCCCGGTGCCGATGATGCTGATGCTGCTCATGATGTGACCACCTTTCGCGGTGATGTCGGGATAGCCCGTAGTCGGGCTGTATCCAGGTCGATGCCACCAGGCTGACCAGGACCAGGGTGAGGTGGCGTCACCCCGTTCGGGTGATCTGCGCCACCTGGTGCGGCGCTTCGTTCATGCCCAGACGACCTTGCGAGCGCTCGTGCGCAGCGCCGGGTCGCGGCCACCGATCGCGACTCGGCGATCGAGGGGGATCGGGCCGGGACACCTTCCCGAGGGCTCCCCAGGCTCGATCTCGGAGCGGAGAGCACGGTTGCCTCGATCACAGATTGAGCACGCGGCCGCGACGGCGCCTGCCACGCTGGGGTCGACTCGAAAGGCGCCAGCTTGCCGCGCGCCTCTCGCTCCTTCCACCCGAGGCAGCGGATGACCGGGGACGTGTCGAGAAGGACGATGCCGGCGAGCAAGAGCGCGAGGCTGACCGCGATCGCGGCGAGGAAGGAACCGCCTCGGACGTGCTCTTGGAACAAAACGAGACCGAGCACGATGGCGACCGACGGCTCGATCGCGTCCACGAGCGGCATGGTGGAAGCGAGCGCGCCGGACTCGTACGCGCTCTGGATGAGCACCAGGGCGCTCAAGGCGGCGGCGATCATCGCCCACAGCTCCCAGCTCGAGAACCCCGCCCCTGCGCCGGCCATGAAGCGTGCGATCGTGGCCTTCAACAGTGCGGCCTGGACGCCGAGGACCACCCCGGCGCTCGAGGCGAAAAGCGACGAGCGAAGCGGACCCTGCGCCCGTCGCCCGGCCCCAGCCATCCACACCACGACGACGAGAGCGGCACCGATGGAGAGCGCCCAGTCGATCGCGGACGCACCGCTCCTCCCCGGCCTGGTGACGTGCACACGAGCCCCGCGCCGAGCCCGGTCGCGATCGCTGCGGTGCCCAATCGCTCGCGCCAGGTCAGGCGCATGCCGCACCAGCGCACCGAGATCAGGATCGCGAACGACAGCTCGCAGACTATGAGCGGCTCGACCAGGGCCAGGGGGGCGAGCGCCCGCGGCACGCTGCTGGAGGACCCTGTTGCCTCGAGCAGCGCCGTGGCCGGCGTCGGGCGTCTTCCGGCGCCCTTCGCTGCCGCGGCTCCTGCTGCCGCAGCTCATGCCGGGGCGCTCGGATCAGGAGGCCGGGGTGTCGAGGACGGCCTCTATCTCCAGGTGGATCTGGACCTTGTCGGCGACGACGACCCCACCACCTTCCATGGGGAGGTTGATGGAGACGCCGAAGTCGCTGCGGCTCACGTCGGTGGTGGCGGAGAAGCCGGTGCGGTAGCCACCGAAGGGGTCCTTCGTGAAGCCGTTGAGCTCGAGGGCGAAGGTGACCGATCGGGTCACGCCGTGGATGGTGAGCTCCGCGTCGAGGGCGTAGGTGCCCGGGCCTTCAGCTCGCAGGCCGGTCGAACGCAGCTCGAGGGTCGAGTACTTCTCGACCTCCAAGAAGTCGCCCGAGCGGATGTGGTCGTCACGCTGGGCATTGTTCGTGTTCAAGCTGGTGGCGTCGACGCTGGCGGTGACGGTCGAGTCCAGAGGGTCTTCTCCGGTCACGATCTCTCCGCTGAAGCGCTCGAAGTGCCCCCGGACCTTGCTCACCATCATGTGGCGGACGGAGAAAGAGACGTCGGAGTGGACTGGGTCCACGGTCCAGGTGCCGGCGACGTAGCCGGGGATCTCGGTGGTGGTCAGGGTGGTCATGATGGCTCCTTGCGTTTGAACGCTCAACTACCTGTCTACGGCGGGTCCAACGTCATTGAACGTTCAGCTATTCCCGCAGGCGCCGTAGGATCGAGGGCGTGGAAGAACCGCGATGGCTCGACGAGGAGGAACAGGAGACCTGGCGCTCCTTCCTCGAGGCCACCCGGCTCCTGTGGGCGCACATCGAGGCCCAGCTGCGCCAGGACGCCGGGATGCCCTCGTCCTACTACCAGGTGCTCGCCCGGCTCTCGGAGGCTCCCGGACGGGCGCTTCGCATGAGCGAGCTGGCACAGGCCACGAGCTCCTCGCGCAGCCGGCTGTCCCACGCCATGGCTCGCCTCGAGGCAGCCGGGTGGGCGGAGCGGCGCTCGTGCCCGGAGGACGGGCGTGGTGAGGTGGCGGTCCTCACCCCGAAGGGCTTGGCCGTGCTCGAGGCGGCGGCCCCGGGTCACGTGAGGGCTGTGCGTGAGGGCCTGTTCGACGCACTGAGCTCGAGCCAGGTCCGCGAGCTGGGGCGCATCTCCCGCAAGGTCGTCGACGCCCTGAAGGTGGGCACGCAGGGCAGGTGAGCGACCGCCCGACGCGCGTCGCTGCGAGGGATCGGCACGGGTCGATGGTGTGGCGCGATCGAGGAGCGGGAACTTGCTCTCCAGGCCAAAGTGGGCGGAGGTGACGTAGGTGCGCTCCATTGCCGCCCTCAGCCCCGGCTCGCGACGTCGATCGCGTTCCGCGACAGGTCGGTGTGCCCGTTGGAACCGGCGTTTGCGGGCAGCTCATCTGGCCCGGGCACCGCCGTCGAGCCGGCCCCTGACAGGTCGGAGCGCCGGACGTGGATCACGACGAGCGCGATGATCAGCGCCAGCGCAAAGACGCCCGCCGAGACCAGGTAGCCCCCCGAGAACCCGGTCGCGAGCGCGTCGTGGTAGATCTGGACCTGCGCCGTGGCTGCCGTGGCGGCGGACCCGTGCAAGGCGGATCGCAGGTCGGACGCCACCGCGCTCCAGGCCACGGTGCCGACGAGCGCCAAGCCGATCGCGCCGCCGACCTGCTGGGCGACGTTGACCATGCTGGACGCCACAC
>JBOGFX010000133.1:0-9908 GCA_050743805.1 Acidimicrobiales bacterium | reverse complement strand
GGCCCGGGCCAGGAGCACCTCCTGCCAGGCTGCGACGTCGCGCGCGACGCCCGCCAGCTCGCGCTTCGCCCACCGCCGCAGGTCGGTGGCGACCTGGTCGTTGCGGCTGCGACCCGTGTGCAGCTTGGCCCCGACCTCGCCCGCCAGCTCGGTCACCCTGCGCTCGATCGCGGTGTGGACGTCTTCGTCAGACCCGACGAGAACGAAGGTCCCCGTCTCGACCTCTTTGGATACCTCGTCGAGGGCTTGGGACAACAGCGACACCTCGTGGTCGCTCAGCACCCCGCAGCGGCCGAGGCCCTGCACATGGGCTCGTGAGCCTCTGAGGTCCTCTGAAGCGAGCGCCCAATCGAAGCCGACGCTCACCGTGAGCTCCTTGACCACGTCCGCGGTCTCCCCCGACAGCCGACCTTGCCAGAGGGTCACTTTCCCGATGCCCCTTGGCGGGCGGCCCAGGTGGCCACGCCGAGCCCGAAGATCCGGACGAAGCCCTCCGCGTCCTGGTGCCTGAAGGCGTCGCCTTGCCCGTAGGTGGACAGGTCGTGGTCGTAGAGCGATGACTCACTGCGGCGCCCTTGGACCGTGCAAACCCCGGGCGCCTCCAGAGCCAGGCGGACCTCACCGCTCACATGGCGCTGCGATGTCTCCATGAACGCCTGGAGCGCCTCTTTGAGCGGTGAGAACCACAGGCCGTCGTAGACCAGCTCGGTCCAGCGCAGCTCCATGCGGGCCTTCTCGTGAGCGATGTCACGCTCCAGGGTCAGATCCTCCAGATCGCCATGTGCCGCAATCAACGCGAGCGCCCCAGGGCACTCGTACAGCTCGCGTGACTTGATGCCCACGCGGCGGTTCTCCACCGCATCGACGCGGCCGAAGCCTCGCGATCCCCCCAGCTCGTTGAGCGTCCCGATGAGCTGGCGCGCTGCCATGGTCTCTCCGTCGATAGAGACAGGGACGCCGTGCTCGAAGCCGATGGCCACTGTGACAGGATCGGTCCGGGTGATCCGGGTGAGCTCGTAGGCGTCCTGCGGCGGGCTCGCCCAGGGATCCTCGATGGCTCCGCACTCGATGGCACGTCCCCACAGGTTGTCGTCGACCGAATAGATCTTCTGCGCGCTCACCTCGATGGGGATCGAGAACCGCTCTGCGTACTCGACACAGTCTGCCCGAGACATGTTCCAGCTGCGCGCGGGAGCGAGCACCTCGAGGTCCGGGGCGAGCGAGCGCGTGGCGACCTCGAAGCGAACCTGGTCATTGCCCTTCCCCGTGCAGCCGTGCGCCACGACGGAAGCACGATGCCTGCGGGCCTCGGCGACGAGATGCCGCACGATGACCGGGCGCGAGAGGGCCGAGACGAGCGGGTACTTCCTCTCGTAGAGCGCGTTGGCCCATATCGCTGGAACGCAGAACTCCTCGGCCAGCTCTTGGCGAGCGTCGATCACCACCGCCTCCACCGCGCCAGCGGCCAGCGCTCTTGCCCGGATCGTCTCCCAGCCTTGGGGCGAGGACCCCTGCTGGCCGACGTCGACCGCGACCGCGACCACCTCGGCCCGGCGGGTCTCGCAAAGCCAACGGACTGCGACCGATGTGTCAAGGCCGCCGCTGTAAGCAAGAACGACACGTTCGGCCACCTCTAGCTCCTTCTGGGTTGGCTCCGGGCCGCCGACCGCCCGGAAGGGCGACGCCTGGCGGGCTCCGAAGCAGCCGACATCAACGAGCGAACACGCTCTGCGAGCGCCCGGCCACCTTGGGCCTGGGCCGCCACCAACAGAACGGTATCGTCGCCGGCGACCGTGCCGAGCAAGCCGGCAAGCGGGCTGCGGTCCAGGGCCGAGGCCACGACGTGCGCGCATCCCGGAGGGGTGCGAACCACGACCAGGTTGCCCGACCCGGACACCTGGAGCGCCCACTCATCGAGCACCCGGCGCAGGTGGTCGCCGCCCCGGCGTGCAGGCCCCTCGCCGTTGGAGAGCGCGTAGACGCTACGGCCGTCGGGTGCGCGCACCTTGTAGGCACCGAGCTCTTCGAGGTCCCGCGAGATGGTCGCCTGTGTGGCCGAGACCCCTTGGGCGCCAAGGTGCTCGACCAGCTCCTGCTGGTTGGCGACCACAGAGGCCCGAAGGATCCCCGCGATCGTGTGCTGGCGTTGGCGCTTGGTCATTCTCATGGCTCCCCTGCGCCTCCTGGGCCTCCGAGCACCTCTCCCAAGACGGTCACGGCCTCTTCGATCTCCGATTTGGTCACCAGAAGGGAGGGTGCGAGGCGGATCGAGTCGGGGCGCACCGCGTTCACGAGCAGCCCCGCGACGAGCGCATCGCCGGCGACCCGCGCCGCTTCAGGGCGCTCCAACCTCATCGCGAGGAGCAAGCCCCGCCCCTCGACCGCCACCACCCCGGGGAGACCTTGAAGCGCGCTCTTCAAGATGGCCCCCGACCGCCGTGCGCGACCGCACACGTCCTGGGCCTCCATCACCTCGAGGGTCGCACGCACCGCAGACAGGGCGAGCGGCTGGCCTCCGAAGGTTGTCGCATGGTCGCCCGGGGCGAAAGCAGCCGCGACCTCTGCCTTGGCCCAACAAGCCCCCACCGGCATGCCGTTGCCAAGAGCCTTGGCCATGGTCACGATGTCGGGCACCAGGTTCTGAGCCTGGAAGGCGAACCAGGTGCCGGTGCGGCCCAGACCCGTCTGGATCTCGTCGGCGATGAGGAGCACATGGTGGTCGTCGCACATCGTGCGCAGGCCGGCGAGGTAGTCCGAGGAGGGCTCGATCACCCCGCCCTCCCCCTGGATCGGTTCTATGAGAACCGCTGCGACGGACTCGTCGCTGAGCGCAGAGCCCATGGCACCAAGGTCGTCATAGGCGACGTGCGTGAACCCTTCGGGCATCGGGAGAAAGGGCTCGTGCTTTGCCGGTTGCCCCGTCGCCGCCAGGGTCGAAAGGGTGCGGCCGTGGAACGAGCCATGGGTCGCGACCACCTTGTGGCGCCCGTCTCGCGCCCACTTGCGGGCGAGCTTGATGGCACATTCGTTCGCCTCGGCGCCAGAGTTGCAGAAGAAGACCTGGCCGCCTGCGGGGCGGCCCGCCCCAACCAGGCGGTCGATCGTCTGTGCGACCTGAGGGGCCAGGGCGTTCTTGTAGAGGTTCGACACGTGGCTCAACGTGGCGGCCTGGTCGCCGATCGCGGAGGCGACCACCGGGTGGGCATGCCCCAATGCGGTGACCGCGAGTCCCCCGATGAAATCGAGGTACCTGTGACCCGCCTCGTCGAACAGCTCGCTGCCCGCTCCCCTCACGAACACCGGTGGAGGTGGTGAGTAGGTGCCCATCAGGAACGACTCCATCTCGATCATGGCACCACCATGGTTCCAACGCCTGAATCGGTGAACAGCTCGACCAAAAGAGCATGGGGAACGGTGCCGTCGAGAAGATGGGCACGGCGCACGCCCGCCTTGACCGCGTTTGCCGCCGATTCGAGCTTTGGGATCATTCCTCCGTAGACCACGCCGTCATCCACCAGGCGTGCCACCTCTGGCACCGAGACCTGTTCGAGCAGGCAAGGCGTCTCCCCGCCGCTCGATTGCACGCCTTGAACGTCGGTCATGTACACCAGCTTGTCCGCTCGGAGAGAGGCAGCTATCGCACCCGCCGCGGTGTCGGCGTTGATGTTGTACGCCTGCCCCGCGGTGTCGATGCCCACGCTCGCTATGACCGGGACCAGGCCCTGGGCGATGAGCCCTTCGAGCATCTTGGGGTCGACCTCTGCGATGTCCCCCACGTAGCCCAGATCCGCGGAGCGCTGCACGGCGGTGATCAGCCGGGCGTCCTCACCCGAGAGACCGACCGCCAACGGGCCGTGGGCGTTGATGGCGGAGACGAACTCCCGATTGACCTTTCCGACCAGGACCATGCGGGCGATCTCGAGGGTCTCTAAGTCCGTGACCCGAAGCCCGTCTTGGAACTCGGCCTCCTTTCCGAGACGTCGCATCATGGCGCCTATCTGGGGCCCACCACCGTGCACAACGACGGGGCGGATGCCGACGCTCGCCAGCAGCACGATGTCTTGGGCGAAGGACGCCAATGCGCTCTCGGCGCCCGAGCCACCGGTGTCGAGCGCGCTGCCCCCGTACTTCACCACGATCACCCGGCCCGAGAACCTCCGGATGTAGGGCAGCGCCTCGAGCAGTACCGGGGCGACCTCTTCGGGCCTCTCGGAGCCGGTCACGATGTCGTCCTGTTCTCGTCGATGTAGCCATGGCCCAGGTCGACCGACAGCATCTGGCCCTCGCCGTCGCCCAGCCCGAGGTCGCAGCACAGCGCGACGTGACCCGAGCCCATGTGCTTGCCGAGCGCAACCTCGTCGAAGGAGGCCCCCACACCGTCCCGGCACACCTCGATCCCGCCGTAGGAGATGCAAACGCGCTCGGGGTCGAAGGCGACGCCCGCGCTCCCGAGCTCGCTCAACACCCTCCCCCAGTACGCGTCGGCACCGTTCATCGAGCATTTGACGAGCAACGAGGTTCCCACCTTGCGCGCAGCCTTCCTTGCCTCGCCGTCGCTCGATGCGCCGATCACAGTGACGGTGAACACCTTGGTCGACCCTTCGGCGTCGGTCGCCATCTGCAGGGCCAGAGAGCCACAGGCATCGCTCAGAGCCTCTTGGAGGGCGCCCTTGCGCGGGCGTCCGCCGCGCCCGCTCGCGAGCACCAGCACCGTGTCGTTGGTCGAGGTGCTGGCGTCGACGCTCAAGGAGTTGAAGGAGCTCACGATCGATCCTGCCAGCGCCTCGGATAGCTCCGCGCCCTCCACGTTCGCGTCGGTGGTCAGGATCGCCAGCATCGTCGCCATGTTCGGCGAGAGCATGGCTGCGCCCTTGGCCATCCCGCCGACGCTG
The DNA here is from genome assembly GCA_050743805.1 of Acidimicrobiales bacterium. Lineage (GTDB taxonomy): Bacteria > Actinomycetota > Acidimicrobiia > Acidimicrobiales > RAAP-2 > Palsa-461. The sequence continues at coordinate 5,016 of JBOGFX010000133.1, read as the reverse complement.
AAGCCGTCGCCTGGCACGAGAACCTGCTTTTCCGCCGTGTCGGTGGTCATGATCGCCCGCGCGGCCCGCAATGCGTCAGAGGGAGTTGCGCCCCGTCCGGCGACGATGCCCGCGATGTGGGGCCTGACGGTCTCCATCGGGAAGGGCACCCCGATCAGGCCGGTCTGGCAGATGAGCACGTTGGTGGCCCCGGTCCCAAGAGCCCGGGCGACCAGGCCGCACAGCTCGTTGGCCGCATCCATCCCCGCGGCGCCAGTCGCAGCATTTGCGTTGCCCGAGGTCGCTATCACCGCGGCGGCTCGGCCACCGGAGGCGCCGAGATGGGCTCTGGAGATCCTGACCGACGCCGCAGGGGCCAGGTTGGAGGTGAACACCCCGGCGGCCCGAACCGGCCGCCCGTCGTCGGTCGCCACCACCGAGACATCGGCCGAGCCGTCTCCCTTGATCCCCGCCGAGCCCGAGGCCGCCACGAAACCCTCGGGATGGGTGACGCTCATGGGGACACCCCCGCCAGCGGCAACCCCGTGCCCTCGGCCAGGCCCAGGACCAGGTTGGCGCACTGGACCCCCTGCCCCGATCCTCCCTTGACCAGATTGTCCAGCGCGCAGGTCCCGATCGCCCACCCCGTCCTCTGGTCGACGACAACCGAGAGGTGGGCGCAGTTCGACCCGGCGGTGGCCTTGGTCGAAGGGGGGTCGTCGGTGACCACGACGAAGGGCTCGTCGTCGTATGCATCCCTGAGCACCGACATCGCCTCTGCCGTCGATGTGGCTGCGTCGCGCACCCTGCCGTAGCAGGTCGCGAGGATCCCCCTGCTCATGGGCGCGAGGTGAGGGGTGAAGATGACCGAAGCCCCGAGCACCTGTTCCATCTCCGGCGTATGGCGGTGGTTCGCCAACCCGTAGGCCCGGAAGTCCCCGTCGACGGTTGCGAACAGCTTCGAGCGGCTCGGCGCACCTCCGGCGCCCGAGACGCCACTGGCCGCATCGACCACGATCCCCGATCTCGACACGAGGCCCCGGGCGAGCAGCGGGGCGAGCACCAGGCTCGCCGCGGTCGGGTAGCAGCCCGCCACCGCGACCGCCCGCGACCCCAAGATGTCCTGCCTGAACAGCTCGGGGATCCCCATGGCGAAGCGTCCGATCAGCTCGGGAGCGACGTGGCGCTCCTTGTACCAGCTCTCATAGCTGGCCGGGTCGGAAAGCCTGAAGTCCGCCGCCAGGTCGACCACCGCTCCTACGGTGGAAAGCACCTGGCCCATCATCTGCTGGGAACGCCCGTGAGGAAGAGCGAAGAACACGAGGTCCAGCCCCGCGAGCGCACCGACGTCGGTGGCTTCGAAGCGCACCGAGCGGTAGGCGCCCGCCAACGAGGGGTGCCTGTCGGAGACCAGCTCCCCCGCACTCGATCCGGCGGTGACCAGTGCAACGTCGAGCTCGGGATGGCCGGCGAGGATGCGGAGCAGCTCGCAACCCAAGAACCCCGAACCCCCGACGACGGCCACCTTCATCTCATAACTATACCAGGCTCTGCATAACAGTTCCGTGCCCTGCGATGCGCCTTGGCTCCCATGGGCCGCTATCGCCTCTTGGTGTGCCGCGAGGCTCGGTGCTCGACCCGCTGCGCCGCGGGCAGCGGGTCGGTCGGGCCCGGGGCGTCCCAGGTGGCAGCCCCCGGTGCGACGATGCTCGGGCCCTGAGGGCCGAAGGTCAAGCGCGCCAGGGCCACGGGTCGCGTCGTGGGGGTCTGGTACTTGACCGCGTAGGGCGAGTACAGCATCCACCATCGCGATCCGTCGAAGAAGAGCGACTGCTCACCGGGGCCAGAACCCTGGGCGTCAGAGGACAGCCACGACCCGGGCTCCACGGGTGCGCAGGGCCCCGTCGGCCCTGCGCACTGCTCGACCCCGATCGCGTACGCGCCCTGGTTGTACCAGTTGCCCGAGAAGAAGAGCCAATACGATCCCCCGGCGAACACCATGTCGGGGGCTTCGACGATCCTGCCCTCCCAGGGCTGGTCCGCGGTCACGAGCGCGACCGGCGCCCCGACGAGCGAGGTGCCGCTGGAAGACAGCTGCTGGACGTAGATCGTGGTGTGCGTCGTCCCGTTGACATCCGCGTTGTCGTCGGACTTCCACAACAGCCAAAGGCGGCCGACCGGGTCCACGAACGAGCGCGGGTCTATCGAGCCGAGATGGTCGAGCTGGCAGACGAGAGGCAGCGACCGCGTGGAGGAGTACGGGCCCCAGACGTCCGGGGAGGTGGCGACGCCGATGCACTTGGTCGTCCCCGGCCCGTTGGCCAAGATCGCGTTGAACCACATGACCCATTGGTGGCCGACCTTTCTCACGTCGGGGGACCATGTGGACCCCCCACCCGCCCATCCAGGGAGCACAGGCATCGCGTCGAGCGTCTCGGGGGGCCATGCGGTGAGGGACCCCGAGACCATGAGGGGCACGTTCGGGGCCCAGGGATCGGTCTGGGAGGAGAACATGAAGTACACCTGGTCAACCTCGACCACCATGGGGTCCGGGATGTTCAGCCCGGGCGTGACGATCACAGCGGGATACCCGAGCGACACCGGGGCGACGGTCGCTGTCGCGGCGGGCACCCCGATCACCTGGCGTGCCCCAAGGACGATGACGCATCCCAAGACCGTCAGGGCGCAGCGCGCCAGCGCTCTGGAGCGCGGCGTCGGCTGGAAGACGGACCCCGGGTCTTTGCTCATCCAAGCCCCGAAAACACTTCAGCGGAGCTCGGCTCCGAGCGTCGAGAACACCGCGTCGACACACCCCGCCCTCAGCTCGCGCATCTCTGCGTCGGTCAGGGTCCTGTCCATTGCACAGAACCGGAGCCGAAATGCGAGGCTGCGATGGCCGTCTTTGAGGCCGGGGCCCCGAAAGACGTCGAAAAGGATGACCGACTCCAACTCCTCACCGCCAGCCTCGGTGAGGACCTCGGCCACCCGGTCGGCCCCGACATGGTCCTCCACGACAAGAGCGAGGTCTATCTCTGCGGAGGGGAAGCGCGAGATCGGCTCGGCCGCGGTCGTCCTGCGTGGGACCACGCCGGGATCGAGCAACGCACCCAGGTCGAGCTCGAGCCACCCGAGGCGCATCTCACCCAGGCCGAAGCTCTCGCCCATCGCGGGGTCCACCTCGCCCAGCGCGCCCAAGACCACTCCGGGGCGGCCCGCGGTCAGCAGCGCCGAGCGGGTCGGGTGCAGGCCGCCGAGCCCGACTTGTTCCTCGTGCTGGGAGAGGACCAGCCCCGTGGTGCGCAGCTCCTCCTCCAGCGCCCTGAGGACGGCGACCGCGCTACGGGCGTCGTCACCGGGGGTGGCGAGGAGCACTGCGACCATCTCCCTCTCGTCGGGAAGCTCCGCTGTGCGCGATTGGCAGGAGTGTGTCCCCTGGGGCTGGCCGAACACCGCCCCCAGCTCGTAAAGTCGCACCTCTCCTTGGCGCCGGTCCCAGTTGTAGGCGAGCGCCCGGAGCATGCCCGGCAACAGTGAGCGCCGAAGATGGGACTCCTGCAAGGACATGGGGTTCGTGACGGCGACCGCGGGACCCAGCAAGCCTGCCAGCGCGGCGTCCGGGCCGCTCACCAGGCTCGGGGTCCACACCTCCAAGGCCCCCAAACCCACGAGGGCATCTCTTACCCTGCGGCGGTCTCTCTGGGCGGGCGTCAGGCGCCCTGGTTCCGCCCAGTGGGGTCTCAACCCTTCGATCCTCGAGTAGCCGCGGCAGCGAGCGACCTCCTCGGCGAGGTCTGCCACCCCTCGACGGCCGCGGCGTATGTCGGGACGGTTGGATGGGACCGTGACCTCTGCAGAGCCATCTGGCAGGGTCGAGAACCCGAACCCGAGCGGCTCGACGAGCGTCTGCATCTCTGCGATCGAAAGCTGGGTTCCCAAAAGCCCGTTGATCGCCCCCGCAGTGATGTCGACCACGTTGGGCGGCGGAACCTCGCCCATCACCACGAGGGGATCGCGCGCCAGCCGTGCTCGTGGCGAGCTCGCGACCACGAGCTCGGCTACCCGCTTGGACGCTCGCTCGGCGCCTGCGGGGTCCACGCCCCGCTCGAAGCGACTCGAGGCGTCGGTGCGCAAGCCGAGGCGCTTGGAGGTCCGCGCGATGGTCATGGGGTCGAAGTACGCAGCTTCGAGCAGGACGCGCGTTGTGGCATCGGAGATCTCGCTGTCGGCAGAGCCCATCACCCCTCCGATGCCCTGGACGTGGCCCGCCGCGTCGCAGATGACCACGTCCGCGCCCCCGCCCCCAGGCCCTTTGACGCTGCGTCCGAGGGTGCGCTTCACCCCGTCGAGGGTCTCGATCTCCTCCCCCGGCTCGGCCGCCCTCACGAGCAACCCGGGGCCCCCCAACCGGTCGAGGTCGTAGGGATGCGTGGGCTGACCGAGCTCGACCATGACGTAGTTGGACGCATCGACCACATTGTTGACGGGTCGCATGCCGGCCAGGACCAGCCGCCGTGCGACCAGAGCGGGCGATGGTCCGATCGTCACCTCCTCGATGACCCTCACCTCGAGGCGCCCGCACAGCTCGGGCACCACCACCTGCGCGGTCGCGAACGAGGCGGTGGGCGGCCCCATCTGTGGAGGCGTGGGAGCTGGGATCGCAAAGGGGACTCCGAGACGGTTCGCCAGATCTCTGGCAATACCGGCTACGCACCACGCGTCGGGCCGGTTGCCCTCGACGGTGATGTCGAACACGACATCTTTTTTGATCCCCAGCGCCTCTGTCAGCGGCACGCCGGGCGCGGCCCCCGCTATTGCCGTCAAGATCAGCAAGCCTGCGGAGTCTCCGGGAAGCTCCAGCTCGGCCGCGGAGCAGAGCATGCCGTTGGAGACCACCCCCTTCATCTTGCGACGGCCGATCTGCATCCCTGCGGGCAGCGTCGTGCCGACGCCCGCGAAGGGGACCAGGTCGTCGACGGAGAAGTTCCACGCGCCGCACACCACCTCTGCCTGGCGGCCGCCGATGTCGACGACGACGCG
>JBOGFX010000132.1:0-1507 GCA_050743805.1 Acidimicrobiales bacterium | reverse complement strand
CTGCCAAGGATCCTGCTTGATGACGAGATTCAGGAGCTGCGGCTCTGGGATGTCATTCGTGTCGCTCCTGAGGTCGTGCGGGCGTTCGAGGCAGGCCCCGATGGGCTTGAGGTCGTCGCCGTGGGCGGCCCGAAGCCAGCGGAGGGTGATGGTGTACGCGCCACCCCGACCTGGCCCGACACGAAATAGCCGGCCGGGTCGTCCCCGACCGCGATCGCTTTGGCGTTTCGGCGAGCACAGCCTGGGCTAGTGCTTCGGCGACAACTCGCGTGCCGGTGTCAGCAGCCCGTGGCGTCACGCAGGGTCCGGCATGCCTGTGCCATGCGACGGGAGGAAAGCTGGACTACTTGACGGCGGAAGGTCGAACGGGGAAGCGTGTGGACGTTGTCGAAGTTCACGACGCAATCACTCGGAACACCATCCTCCTCGGTGGTTAGAACGAGCTCGCTGACGAGCCCGCGCCTGGTCCTCGTGAGCGCTGCGACAACCACACTTCCGATCCGATCGGCCACTGGATCTCGCGTCAGCACGAGCACTGGGCGGTCTCCGCCCGGTGTCGCTGCGAACCAGATCTCACCTCGCTGCATCGTTCCAGTTCGACCAGTCCTCGGCTGGGCCCCAGTCAGCGATCGCGTCAAGCGATCGCTCCGTGTCGGTGGCCGGGTGTTGCTGCCATCGCTCAGCGTCGGCTTCGCCGCTGAGAACAACGAGGTGGCGGTGTAGCGCGTCGCGCAGGATCTCGGATCGGTCGACGCCGAGCGCGTCTGCCCAGTGTTGAACGGCATCTGCCTCTTCGTCGGGGACGCGAAAGCTAAGCATCGTCATACGCATAATCCTATAGCGTATGACAAGCTCCAACCCAAAAATACCTTCACTCCCGGGGAAAACGTGTCCCGAACCGTGTCCCGAACTCGGCAATTCTGACCTACGATAACCGCACTGAATGCACCGAATCGCAAGTAGATGCTGCAATTGTCCTGCAAACGGGCCACTCGTAATGAAGAGGTCCGGGGTTCGAGTCCCCGCGTCGGCTTAAAGTCCCTGCGAAGCTCACGGTTTTGGTGGAGCGTGACCTCTTCATTAAAAAATGAAGAGGTCAAGGCTGCTAGGGCTCAGCGCCGGCGCTATGTCGCCGAAGCGATCGCCCGCTGGTTGCATCCGAAGCAGCTGAGGCGATAGCGGCGGACAAGCCCGACTTCCGGCCGGGCGTCGGGAGGGCGTACTCGCATGGGTCGGTACTGCGCGAATCTGGCCTTCAGCGGCCCCGGATGCTATGTCTCCGCCGGCCCCGGTGCAGGCCGAGCTGGGCGAGGTTTGCCACTACCAATAGGGCATTGCGCCCGGCTCTCGCGGGTCATGCGAGATCGGCCAACTCGATCGGCGGCAAGTCTCCCACCTCGTTCTTCGTGAGGCTGAGCCGTATTCCGTCGCTCATGTCTTTGACGGCGCTGCTCGGGACCCGAGTTCCGCACGATGTAGGTGCGCGTGAAGCACGGATTCGCCCGCG
>JBOGFX010000131.1:0-5176 GCA_050743805.1 Acidimicrobiales bacterium | reverse complement strand
GTCCAACCCAACTGCTTCGATCAGTTCGAGATACATCCCGTTCCCGCAGCCGACCTCGAGGACCCTCTTTCCAATACGGAGCCGGGCCAAGCCGATTACCAGGACTGCAACGAGAATGCTGGCTGCACCGGACTGAGCTCCCACAGTCGCTGGCGAGCCCGCAAGTTTGCGTCGGTCGCGTACTGCGTGGGTGGGAGCTGGGCTCGGCGAGTGGCGCCCGGCAGGTCGGACGAACCGATCATCGGGCTGGTTCGCTCGTTGCTACCCCGTCCCTTCAGGAGCCAAGATCATACCGATCAACCGAGGCGGCGGCTGATGTGATGAAGGAGCGCAGCGCCGCTCCTGCGTGACGGGCCCGGTGGGGCGCACCGGGCCGGACGCCGCACGTGAGGATCGGTCACATGTCCACTCGGAGCGTCGCTCCACCGGCCCGCCGCAATGAAGAGTCCCCACGAGAGTCCTCCCGTCGACCGGGACCAAGGGTGCCAAGCACACTTGGGGCTGAGAAAGCAACCCGCAAACGACGGAAGGAGACTCCCGTGGAACAGTCAACACAATATGTCGGCATCGATTTGCACCGACGCCGCAGCGTGATCGTCCGGCGCAACGACGCCGGCGAGACCCTGGACACCGTCCGGATCGACAACGACCCCGAAGCCCTGGCCGCTGAGCTCGCCAAGGCCGGCGAGCACCCCGAGGTGATTCTCGAGGCCACCTATGGCTGGTACTGGGCGGCCGATGTCATCGAGGCCTGCGGTGGCAAGCTCCATCTGGCCCACCCGCTCGGCAACAACTGGGGCAATCGTCGAATCAAGAATGACGAGCGTGACGCCACCGACCTGGTCGACCTGCTGCGCATGGGGCGCCTGGCCGAGGGCTGGGTGGCTCCGCCACCCCTGCGCGAGCTCAGAGAGCTCATTCGCTACCGGGCCAAGCTCGTCCACCTGCGCACCTCATGCAAGGCCCAGGTCCACGCGGTTCTGGCCAAAGAGGGGGTCGGTGTCCCGATGACCGACCTGTTCGGGGTGGGTGGCCAGGAGCTGCTCGACCACGTCGGCTTGGCCCCCGCCTACCGGCGCCGGGTCGACAGCCTGCGCGAGTTCATCGGCCGCTTCGACACCGAGATCGGACTGCTCGAGAGCCAGATCGCCCCGGCCTTCGCCGACGATCTCGGCTACCACGCCATCCAGGCCATCAGCGGGATCGGCCCGGTGCTGGCGGCGGTCTTCGTGGCCGAGATCGGCGACGTCGGCCGGTTCGGCACCGCCCAGCGCCTGTGCAGCTGGGCCGGGCTCACCCCCACCCACCACGAGTCCGACGAGAAGGTCCGCCGCGGCCACATCACCAAGATGGGCTCGAAGCTGGTGCGTTGGGCCGCCGTCGAGGCGGTCGCCCACCACCGAGGCCCCACCCCTCTGCGGGACTTCCAGCACAAGGTGGCCGACCGCCGGGGCAACAAGATCGCCCGGGTGGCCGCGGCCCGCAAGATTCTCACCCTCGTCTACTACGGGCTCAGGGACGGCGAGATCCGATGCCTGGCCGAGACCGGGTGAGACCGGGACGGACGCGACTCGCTGCGAGCTCGCCTGCGGTCATAGCCCCCGTTCATCGGCGAGGCTGCGCGGCTGATTGAGCCCACGGGTTGCGGCCGGACCACCCCATGCCGCTCAGCGCGGCGAATAGATGACCGGCGCCCGGATACTCGGGCTGCACCGCCAGCTCTGCTGGCCCTGGGGCAGGACCGCAACGCGTCCCCGACTGGCACGAGGGGACGACCACGAAGCCCTGTCGGGCTTCACCTTCCATGGTGTGTGAAGACCAACTGACCGGGCCGTCAAGGCTGTCCCCGACGGGCGGCCTGCGGCCGGCCTTGACCGCCCTGCCGGTCGCCACCGCGCCAGGGATGGTCTTGTCGCGGGCGCACAAGGGTTCAAAGCCGGTCTCACACCGGAAAAGAAGTCTGCGAACACCTTGACAGAAGGCGCTCCTTCATAGATGACTGCAGATCAGGGCCTGGCAGTTATGTCAGCGTCTCTTGACTGTCCGCACACGCAGCGGTCGAAGGCGCCGGGATCTCAAGACAAAGTCGGGATAGACGAGACAAAGGTAGGTAAGGAGCCTTCGGCCTTTTTCCATTCCCACAACCACGTCGTTCCAGGAGGCGCTGTCCCAGACAAGAACGAGACGGAAGGTTGTCGCAGGATCTCGGCCGAGAGTTCACTCAAGAGCCTGATCGCCATCGGCATGGAGACGAACTTTGTCTCAAACACTTTCCCGGCTCTCCTGACTAATCCGTGGGTGCTCTGACCTGGTCCTGACGCGAACAACGCCATCCGCCTCTACGTTTCTGGGCTGCTTGAAGGTCCAAAAACGAGGCAAGGAGAATGGCGTTGTTCGGTGCCAACGTATGGCGAAGAGTGCTCGGTGTCGACCGGGGCACGGTGATCGAGGAGATCGACCTCGACGAGGAGTCGAACACGGTGGTCGCCCACGTGCGCCCGAGGCGCTCGACCAAGCGCCGCTGCGGTCGTTGCGGCGCGCGTTCACCGGGCTATGACCACGGTGAAGGCAGGCGGAACTGGCGGACGCTCGATCTGGGCACCGTGATGTGCTTCCTGCAGGCCGACTCGCCCCGGGTCAACTGTCCCACCCACGGCCCGACCGTGGTCCAGGTCCCCTGGGCCCGCCACGGCGCTGGGCACACCAGAGCCTTCGACGACCAGGTTGCATGGTTGGTCACCCACACGCCCAAGTCGACGGTGGGCGAGCTCATGCGCGTCGCCTGGCGGACGGTCGGGGCCATCGTCGAGCGGGTGGTGGCCAACGGCCGGGCCGCCCATGACCCCTTCGACGGGCTGGCGCGCATTGGCATCGACGAGATCAGCTACAAGAAGGGGCACCGCTACCTGACCATCGTGGTCGACCACGACACCGGCCGACTGGTGTGGGCCGCCGTCGGGCGCGACAAGGCGACCCTCAACAAGTTCTTCGACCTCGTAGGCGACGAACGCGCCAAGTTGATCCGCCTGGTCAGCGCCGATGCCGCGGAGTGGATCGGCGACGTGGTCAAAGAGCGCTGTGCGAACGCCACGTTGTGCATCGACAGTTTTCATGTCGTCCAGTGGGCCACCGACGCCCTCGACCAGGTCCGCCGTGAGGTGTGGAACACGGCCCGCAAGGGCGGCATGCGCCAAGAGGCTAAAGAGCTCAAGGGTTCCCGCTACGCCCTGTGGCGCAACCCCGAGGACCTGACGCCGCGCCAGGAGCAGAAACTGGCCTGGGTGGCCAAAGTCAACGGCCCCCTCTACCGCGCCTATTTGATGAAGGAGCAACTGCGCATCGCCATCCGCACCAAGGGCGTACTCGCCCTTACCATGCTCGACGAGTGGCTCGTGTGGGCGTCCCGCTGTCGCATCCCCGCCTTCGTCGATCTCGGCCGCAAGGTGAAGAAGAACATCGCCGGCATAGAAGCGGCGATGCTCAACAACCTGTCGAACGCGTTGATCGAGTCGACAAACACGAAGCTGCGCGTCCTACACCGCATGGCCTTCGGCTTTCGCCAACCCGAGCATCTGATCGCCCTGGCCCTCCTCGACCGCGGTGGCTACTGCCCACCGCTGCCCGGACGTCAAGCGGCGTGAACGACCCACGGATTAGTCAGGAGAGCCACTTGTCCTCACCCAAGAATAGGGTGCCAGCCGACAGCGGCAAAGGCTGGAAGAGCAGATCGACCAGCGACGGCGCCACAGTCGAGCCAAAGGAAGGCAGGACCATGGCGAAGGGCGTCTTCGAGCGGAAGTTGAGCGTTCCCGGGGACTTCGACGTCATCGGGCTGTGCGAAGCGGTGGAGGAGCAGCGCGCCGCCAAGGGCATGCGCTGGGGTTCGATGGTGTTCGACTGGATGAGTCGGTCGACGATGGAACGGATGCGCGAGCGGGGAACGGCGACGTGCAATCACGTCCTGCCGATGATCCAGTGGGTTGGACGGACGCCTGAGAGCTTCACGGTCGACCCCGATGGCGCGGTGCATGCGCTCCTGCCGGATCCGCAGGGCCGCTGGCGGTGGTGGTGGGCGCACCACGATCTCGCATCCGAGATCAATGCCAAGCGGCAGGACGAAGAAATGACCTGGAGGCAGGTCGCTGACGAGATGGGTGTCAAGACCGCAGCGATCCAAGGGTTGGGGAAGCTCCGGTACGGGCCATCGATCGGTCTTGCGATGATCGCGGCCCGATGGATCCAGCGGTCGGCGACGAGCTTCATGACCGAGACCTCACCGTCCGCCTTCAACCGGTAGGCGTGCGAGAAAGCAGTCAAGACTTTGAACGGAGCTGAGCCTCTCTTCCCCCCGCTTCGAATCTCCGAGAGACTCGCCGAGCTGGCCAGGACTCGGGGCTGGCCCGAGGACCTCACCCAACAGCTCGCAGATCTCCGCCCCTCCTCCCTGCAGCTCGATGAGTGGTCAGACGACGAGCGGCCGCTGACGGTTGACCAACTCCGAGCCTGGGCCGAGCGCCACGGGCGCCTCACCTCCGGGTCCCTGCGGGCGCGCAAGGCGACGGTCGGGGACTGGGACGTGTTTGCCGACCTTTGGGCGAACGCACCGACGGCGATCGGCGACTGGGAGGTCACCGTCGAACGCAGCCCAAACCCGTTCGCTCAGTGGCGGCTCCAGGAGAACGTGGAGATCGACGTGCTCGAGGATCGAGGGCTGCTGCTGGCCTGCCAGGCGAACTCCCGCCGCAACGTACTCGTCGATGGCCAACGGTTGACGGTGTCCTTACCCCAGGCCGTCCGCGTTCGCCGTGAGTTCGGGGGGATGGGGTACTCCCGGCTCCTCATGGACGGAGGCGTCGATCCCCACCCCAACGCGCCGCTCCAGGACGCGGTGTACTTCTATGTCCGGACCCAGAACTTCAGCTCCTATGAGTGGCTCAAAGTCATGAGGCCAGGGTTCTTGGATGACGCCCCGCCGCAGGAAGGAGACGTCCCGGGCATTGCAGTCTGTATGCCGCAGATCATGCGGGCGCAGGGGTGTGAGCGATGTCTTGTTCACGGCTGGGTTCCAGTTGCGCTGCCGCCACGCGAGCACGCGCAGCGGGCCACCCTCCGGGCTGGTGAACACGAAAGCCCCAGGATCTTCGCCACGTAGTTGTCGAGGTGGCCGCCACTGGCT
>JBOGFX010000130.1:0-2135 GCA_050743805.1 Acidimicrobiales bacterium | reverse complement strand
CCACGGGGCACCGGACACCTCCTGGTCAGGAGTTGTCGCGGTCACCTCTTGAGCCCGCCCGCGCTACGCGGAGGTTTCTGGCGATTCAAGTCGGGGAACGTTCCGCCCATCGAGTGGGAGCTACGCTCCGCCCGTCGTCAGCTCCGAGCCGCATAACAACCTGTCCGGTTGACGGGGGGAAGGCCAAGGACGCGAGAAGCTGCTTGGATTGCTGGCCGCCGACGACCCCAAGGGTGAGGTCACCATCCTGTGGCACGCAAAGGAGGCAGTCAGAGGGATCTACGACCACGCCGACGAGGGTCTGGCAAGGGAGTGGATCGACAAGCTCATCATCGAGCTCGGCGACCCCGACCAGGCGGTAGAGGCGGGTTCTCTCAGCAAAACCTCAAACGATGGAAGGAGCACATCGTCGCTTGGCACCGCAGCCACGTGACCAAGGGGCCCACCGAGTCGGCCTACAACCTCATCAAGCTGGTGAAGCGCGGTGCCTTCGGGATCCGGAAGTTCCGAAACTTAAGGGTCAGGGCGCTCCTCTATGCCGGCAGCCCCAGTGGTCACTGTTGGCGACAATCAGTCCCCGCTCAAGTCCGAAGGCCCGGTAAACCGTTCAGCGATGGCTTGGCTTCTTCGTGGGCCACAGGCGCGCCCTTGGAGTCGCGCACCGCATACGGGGCGCCTCGATGCCGACTCGTGGGCGCACGAATGATCGGGATTAACCTGTCCGTGAAGCCTGACTCATCTTATTCAGGGCGATGCTCATCATCCTGTGCGCCACCACGTACTTGTTGGGAAGGGCGGCGACAGTGATCTGCAACACGGTTGCCTGCATCTCTGCGTACATTGTGATCCCATCAAGATAAGTCAGCACCCAAACGGCCGGGGTTCCATCAACCTCGATGAAGTGACGGCGCACCGGGGTGTGGAAGGGGTTGGTCCGGTTAGAGAGCCTTGCCTTGGGGTCGAGGAACTCACCGATGTAGGAGACCGTCTTCCTATTCCGCAATATGCCTACGATCAGCTGTGGGACCGTGCGAGGCGCCGGCATTGTGTAGCTGAAACTGATGCGCGTGCCAAAATTCACGCAGTAATGACGCGAAGGCTCGGGTCGAAAGGTGTCGTGCGTTAGGGAGGCCACCGAAGACGCCGGCACGAGGCTGCAGGGGGATGCGGTCAGAACTGACGATTCCGAACGACCAGCGCTCGATGTCGGGCTGCTTGCCACGCCCAGCCCTACACCAAACCCCGACCCTAGGGCGAGCACGCCACAGAGAATGTACGGGACTGCGCGACGCATCGGTCCTCTAATCCGTCCGAGTCGAGTATCTTGCGGCAGGCGCTAACCTCACCAGGGCGTTCTGTCGCTCATGCGTAGTAGCCACCAGTGGAGTCCGGTAGATTCGGCTTGCGAGAACACGCTGGGCTTTCCGCCAAAAGCATGCCGGTGTCCTCTCAACCGATAGACGTACTGTATCCAAACATCCTCTCAATCTGGGAAGTCTGTTCGCTATCTTGTAGCAGGCTAGCCGTCACCAAATCCGGTTCCAGTGCGTCAAGATTTGCCAGACTCTCGGGAACAGGAAAACCCGGAGGGACGTCATATGGCGCATTCAAACCACCAGGTCCAAGAGCAATTCCTCCTCCCTCAGCCGTAGCAATACAGGCAGCGGTAGTGCAGTAAACATTTACGTTGACGAACCCCAGCGCCCAAGTCCATGGACCACCTGCAGCGATCGACCAATTTGCTTGCGATAGACCATCGTTTGCGGCATGTATCGCTTGACCGAAACCATAACCGCCCAGAATCCATGTTGGCACGGCGTCGATCCAGAACTGGTCGTTGCCCGCATTCGGATCGGTCGATCCATCGATTCCACAGGTTGCAGCGAGCCCAGCGAGAGAAAGCCCATCGCTCAAGTCCTGTTGAATTTGGTCTGCTTGTCCTACACTTACCGCTGTTTGAATCCAGACCACGCACCCTAACGCCGCGTAGGCGGCGGGACAGTCGCCATCGCCCGACGGATCGGTCCCGTTGACCGGGTCACCCCCCGCATACGAATACGGCGTCTGTGTCTTGCTCACAAGCGGGTCCACCGACACGAACTGCTCCGTACTCGGGTCGTAGTAGCGGTGCACCA